>JBBQRO010000199.1:0-5939 GCA_038214685.1 Acidimicrobiales bacterium | reverse complement strand
CGGAGCCTGTCAAGCAGTTTGAGACCAGGGTTCAGCATTTCTTCTGTGCGTCGTTGGTGATGGTGGGCTTGTTGATCCAAGCGACGGTGGGCATCTTGGGTGGCGCTGGCCGCCGGTTGCAGAATCGGGTCGGGTCGGCTGCGTAGGCGGCGGTGAGGGTGGCGGCCCGGGCGGCCTGGACGGTGTCGGCGGTGCCGTGGTGCATGGAGGCGGGCGTGTGGAGGGCGATGCCGCTATGGCGATGGTGATGGTTGTAGTAGGCGAAGAACTCGGCGCAGAACGCCCTGGCGTCCTCGATGCACCCGAACCGGTCGGGGAAGGCCGGGCAGTACTTGAGGGTCTTGAACGCGGCCTCGCTGTAAGGGTTGTCATTGCTCACGTGCGGGCGGCTGTGGGTGCGGGCCACGCCGAGCTCGGCGAGGAGGGCGGCGACCGGCTTGGAGGTCATGGACGTGCCCCGGTCGGCGTGGATGGTGAGCACCTCACCGGTGACGCCCTGAGCGGCGAGGGCGTCGGCGATGAAGACCTTGGCCAGTTCGGCGGTCTCGGTGGGGGCCACCATCCAGCCGACCACGTAGCGGCTGAAGATGTCGATGATCACGTACAAGTCGAAGTAGACGCCCTTGGTCGGGCCCCGCAGCTTGCTGATGTCCCACGACCACACCCGGTTCGGTTCCCGGGCGACCAGCTCGGGGCGGACCCGGGCCGGGTGGGTGGCCTGCCGCCGCCGCTCGCGGAGCAGATCCCGGGTCCGCAGCAGCCGGTACATCGTTGAGATCGAGGCCAGGTAGGCGCCGTGGTCAAGCAGGATCGCCCAGATCTGGGCGGGAGCGAGGTCCACGAACTCGGGGCTGTTCATCAACCCCAGCAGGGCGTCGACCTCCTCGTCGGTGAGCTTGTTCGCCGGTGCCGCCCGGGGCGCCGGAGGGCCGTGCACCGGGCCTTGGGCGTGCCGGTGGTGCGAGGCCCGGCTGCGGCCGGTCAGCTGGCATGCCCGGCGGGCTCCCACAATCGGGATCAGCTCGCCGACGGTGGCGGCCATCACCGCTTCGGCTTCGGCTTCGGGTCGGGCTCCGCGCTCTCGGCAAGCATCTCCAAGAGCGCGTGAGCTTTTCCCATGATCTCCAAGGCCAGCCTCGTCTTGGCCAGCTCAGCCTCGAGTCGCTCCGCCCGCCGGTTAGCCTTCACCAAGGCCGCGTTCGCGTGCCCGGCCAGTCTGCGCTGACCAGGAGTCGCTTCCGCTCCGGTGCGTTGCAACATCCCGGCCTCCCGGGCCCTGCGCCACTCCACGATGTGGGAGGAGTAGAGGCCCTCGCGGCGGAGGAGGGCGCCCTTGTCGCCGTCGCCGGTCAGCCGGTCGTACTCGGCCAGGATCGTCAACTTGTAGTCAGCGGAGAATCTCCGTCGTCTCGGTCGATCACGCGGAGGGTCATCGCCCACCGCCCCATCATGGGCGCGTCCGTTCAAGGTCGGCATCGTCATCGTATACAGCTCCGGTCTCGCCCTCAGTGGGATGGGGAACAACCCGCTGGTCTCAAATCAGCCTGACAGAGAGGGGGCAGCGAGGTGGTCGCAGCGGCGCACAGCCCGCCGGTCGCGGCCGAGGTGAGCCCCTTGAGCACGGTGAGCGACGAGCGGACCTCCTCGGTCCAACGACCCGAGTACGTGCACTGCGACGACCAGTCGTTCCACCACCGCTCGGTCGCGTCGATCGCGTCGGCGGCGTCGACGGACTCGTGGCAGGGCTCATGCGACGGGTGCCACGTGAGCACGAATGGCACCTGCTCACCGGCGGCGACGGCGAACTCGGCGACGGTGCGACGATCGTGACCCTCGCCCTCCCCGCGCAGGTCGATCGGGGTGACGAGCCGCAGCGCGTCGGGCCCGGCGATCGCGACCCAGCCGCCGTCGACGGCGTGCACCCAGGGAATCACCTTGCCGTAGCCAAACCGTACGACGAGATCGACGCACATCGTTACGCGACCGGCCCGGCCCTCGACCAGGCGGACCACGTCGAGCTGGTCGCCGCGAACGGGCATGCAGTCGATGACCGCTACCTCGCCGTCGTCGCAGGTGAATATCGTCTCCAGCACCAGCGAGTCGCCCCGGTAAGAGCGGCGAACGCTTCGCGGCACGCCGGCCGGCGCGACCAGCCACCGCCCGTTGCGCGGCTCGCCGAGCAGTGCGGCGAAGCAAGCGTCCGAGTCGAAGCGCGGGAAGGTCAACCAGTCGATCGACCCGTCCCGACCGACCAGCGCGGCCGACGCCAGGTCCGACAGCAACGCATAATCCTCGATCCTCGAAGCCATCACTCTCCTCCGTTGGTCTGAGCTGTGCTCGCGGGGCGCCACGGTCGCCGGCGCGAGCCTAAGGTCGCGGCCGTGAAGGCGCCGGTCAGCTGGCGCTGGTTGACGTCTCAGCCATCGGCTCGTGGGAGATGCGGCCAGCTGGCTGGCTGACCTCGGCTGAAGCCGCTGAAGCACTTGTGACCGCCGCGGAAGAGCGCACGGCCTCCCGGCTGGTAGGAAATGAGCGTGTGCATGAATTCGCTGCGGACCGTGTCGAGTCCTGGCGTGCGGGATCGAGGATCTGGGCGGCTATGCCGTTGCCTTCCCGCAAGGTTGCAGGAGGATGTGCACCGTCCCGATGTCGGTTGTGACCGAGCTACTTGGCCTCCCGAAGGGTGAGTTGGCTCACCTTCTTCGGGCGTGGTGCGAACGGCGGTAGGCGGGCTCGCACCGGACGTTGCCGTCGCCTTTCGACGTGGTGCCTGTCCCCGGGGGACTGCTCCTGGGCGGCGACTGGCCGACCTTGCCGCTTCGCCTCTCACTCGGCTCGGAGGATGAGGGAGGGCCGTGTTCGAGCGGCCAGTCGGGCCGGCACGGCGGCGACGAGGTTGGCGAGGAGGATGGTGGCGGCGGCGACCGCGACCAGCGCCAGCGCTGGGGTCGCCGGCTGCGGGGGGACGCCGAGCTGGCCGGCGAAGAGCTGCCATCCCCAGCGGCCGGCGGCGATCCCGAGGGGCAGGCCCACCACCACGGCTACGACGGCGACCGTGGTCGACTGCCAGACGACGGTGGCCGAGACCTGTGAGCGGGTGAACCCGAGGACCTTGAGGACGGCGAGTTCCCGCCGGCGCCGGCGCACCGAGGTCACCAGGGTGTGGGCCAATGTGGCCACCGCTATCAGGGTGATGATCAGGGCGACGACCGACGGCAGTGCCCCGACCCGCCCGAGATCGGCGAGATCGGTTGGTTGGGAGGGGACGTAGATGTTGGTCGGCCTGGTCTCGAGCAGGTCGTCGAGCAGGGCCTGGCCGCCGGGCGTCGGCGCCAGGCGCAGGAGAACCAGGTCGGGTTCAGCCTCGGGCACGAGCCGGCGCAGCCCGTCGAGCGTGACGGCACCGCCGTCGCCGAGCCGGGAGGCACCGGAGGACTCGCTGAAGACCCCGCGGCCGACGACCTGCATGTCGGCGGTTCGATCGCCGGCGGTGACGGTCACCGTCGAGCCCAGGTCGGCACCGAGGTCTTTCAAGGTCCGTGTGCCGAGCACGATCTCGGTCGCCTGGCTCGGCGCCCGGCCTTGGAGGATCGTGGGTTGGATCGTGCCCCGTACCGGGTCGCTGGCCAGGGTGTCGACCCGGGTGGATCCGATCTGGAGGCGGGCGACGGTCCCGATGGAGGCGGCGGCCACCGCCTCGTGGTCGATCAGCTCCTGGGCGTCGGCCCCGAGCGCGGGAGCGAAGGGGTCACCGACCTGGACGTCCCAGTTCCAGCCGTACTGCCGGGGGTCGTCGAACAGCTTCCCGAGGCTGGCGGAGAAGCAGAGGACCCCGGTGATCGTCGCCACCCCGAGGACCGCCGTCGTCATCGTGGAGCGGGCGGGGCCGGCGGAGCGGCCTCGGCCGGCTTCGAGCGCCATCCGGACGCCGGAGGCGGCCGGTGCCGGGAGCTGGGCCGCAGCCAGCGCGTCCCCCAAGCGGGAGCGGGCCATCGCAGGGTTCGCGCCGCCGAGTTTGGAGAGCGGGCGCCGGGAGCTCCACCAGGCCGGCGTGGCGGCCAGGGTGACGACGGCCAGGAACACGGCGGCCACGCCGGGCCCCACGTAGCCGACGCTGAGCGCGAAGCCGGGGTGCAGCTCGGCATCGCGGGCCACGCCGACGGGAGCCAGGGGGGACAGCGCCAGGGCGGTGACGAACGACACCGGCGCCGCGGCCACGGCGAGAAGAACCGCCCGGGCCAGCGCGACGGCGCGCAGCTGCCCCGAGGTCATCCCGAGGGAGCGCAGCACCGGGTGGTCCCCGGAGTCGAGGGATGTCTGGCGGGCCCAGGCCTGGCCGAGGAGCAGCAGGGAGACGACGGTGATGATGGCGGCGAGCAGCCGCAGGGCCGTCGCCTGCACCCCCACGCTGCGCTGGACGACCGAGGTGAGCTCGATCTCGTCGGTCGACACCACCTGCTCGCCCCGGGCCAGGCGGTTGAGCTCCTGCTGGAAGCCGGGGATGGCCTCCCTGCCCGCCCGCAGGCGGACGGCGAAGGCCTGGAAGGCGTCCGGGTGGGCCTGCACAAAGGCCGGCGAAATCAGGACGAGGGGCGGGAGGCCCCCCGTCAGCGGCGGGAACCCGCCCTGCATCGCCACCTCGCCCACGATGCGGAAAGCCTCCGGAGGGCCACCGGCATCGGCAGCGGCGCCGGCCGGGCCCGTCAGCTGCAGTTGGAGGACGTCGCCGACGCCGACGCCGAGCTGGTCGCCGGCCAGGAACGTGATGGCCAGCTCGTCGGGCCCCTGCGGAAGGCGTCCTTGCAGCACGCGGGCCCGATTCAGCTCGCGACCGAACCGGCCGTCGGCGTCGGACAGGACGACGACGTCTTCCACCCCGAACCGTCGACCCGAGGGCGTGGTGCCGCTGGGCAGGTAGATGTGCAGGAGGGCGGCGTCGGCCACTTCGGGGCGGGCCCGGATCTCTTCGAAGTCGAACACCTGGTTGGTGTTTTCCGGGGTGGTCCCACCGTTGGTCACCAATACGTCGAAAGCGTTGGTGGCGGCGACGAAGCGGGGGTAGGCGGTGTCGGTGCGGCGGGCTCCGGCGAGGACGGCCACCACGCCGCCGCCCACCAGGCCGGCCAGCACGGCCAACCCCACCCAGGCCCGCCAACGCCCCCGGGCTTCGGCATGCAGGCGGGTCAGCACGACCGTCATGGCCTACAGCGCCTCCGAGCCGGCCAGCCGAGCGGCGACGTCCCGGGACCAGACGTCCTGGAGCACCTGGGGGCCGAACTCCCCGCTTGAGGCCGCCTCGCCCGCCACCTCAAAGCCGCCGGTCACAGTGACCACGGCCGCGGCGGCACGGCCAAAAGGCGCCTGATCGTCGATCAGGACAGAAACGGCGGCGTCATCCATCGTCCTGCGATCCTTCCACGACACCCAGATCACCGACAGAGTGCCTGCACCCTCCGCGAGGTGGGGTCAACCTCCCCGGCCGGCCATGCGCTGACTCACACGGCGGCCCTGCGCCGTCAATACATTTTGGGCTCATGCGTCACGGATCGTCCGTCCTCTCCACCTTCTGGATCCCCTCCGAGGCCATCCGGGGCCGTTCCACTACGACGAGCCTCCGCCCGAGCAGATGTCGGGCGACGAGGAGCTCTAGCAGGGTGCTGAAAATCGGCTCTTGAGCGGTTCTGGCTGATCGCTCCGCATCTTGGGGGCGATGGCGCCGGTGGTGGCGGCGGTGTGTGACTGATCCCGGCCGCGCCTTCTGGGTTCCGACCCCGGTCGGCGGACCGCGCCGGCTGGGTGACGGCCCCGTTCAGGTCGTTGCGGCGTCGAGGGCGGTGATGCGGATCACGTTGTAGACGGCGACGGTGATCTTGAACCAGGCGCTGTTGCGGTCTCGACCCTTGTAGCGGAGCTTGCGGCCGCCGCCGATGGTCTTCATC
>JBBQRO010000198.1:0-6005 GCA_038214685.1 Acidimicrobiales bacterium | reverse complement strand
CACCCGGCCGGCGAGGCGAGCGTTCTCCGCTTCGAGATCCTCCCGGGTCGGCCGCCCCATAATCCAGGTCTACCCGACCTCGCGCGGAACGTGGTGGACCCTCACGCACCGCGCGATCTAGCCCGCTATCGAGTTACGTTGCGACACCAAAGAATCGACGAACGATCAAGGGCTGGTCAACAATCATCTCCGAGATCGTGGTCTTGTCCCAGAGGTCGATTGTGAGGTCTGGGTACGCGTTCCGGAGCAATGCGAGTTCTTGAACTATCGTGGTGTCTTGAGCGTCGCACGCAACCACAACGACCAGCCGCGTAGCCGAGAACGGTCGATCCCCATCGGCGTACTTCTTGACGGCCGTCGTTAACTGTGCTGCGGAGAGCGCTTGGTATCGCTTGACCTGGTAGACCGTGGTTGGTTCGGCATCGAAGAATGCAACGAGATCTACGCCCTCTTGCGCTTGGCCGTGCAGGCCGTACATCCGGACATCGAGAGCCCCATGGAGGGTGCGAGCGATGGCGAGAGACAGCCGCTCGAACGTCTCCCACGGTAACTCATGGGTATTCAGGGACAACGGTGCCGTGACCCCCAAGGGGGGCGCAAGATCCTTGTCGGCTGGCGGCGTAGTTAGGTAGTGATCGTGGTCGACATGGACCCAGTCCGACTCGGTCGGCTCTGCGTCGCCAGCCCGACGCCCTACCCCCACGGCGCACGTGGCTGTCGTCGGTTGCCGGCGCCGGGGAGCTTCCGGGTCGGGGAGGGGCACGATGGATCCGGTCATGGCCTCTCCAGATCGAGGTATCGGGCCGAGTTGTCGCGCAGGACGTTGCCCGGTCGGATGTAGCCCTCCAGGGTGTCGACCGAACGGTGCCCGGTCTGGCGCATGATGACCCGGTCGGGGGCGCCGTTGGCGGCGGCGGTGGTGGCATGCCCGGCCCGTAGCGAGTGGCCGGCGAGGCGGGACGCCGGGATCCCGGCGGCGACGGCGCACCGCTTCACGATGAAGGCCACCGACGCCGGGGTGAGTGTCGTGGGGCTGACCGTCCCGTAGCGGCTGACCTTGCGGAACAGCGCCCCACTGGAGATGCCGGCGGCGGTCAGCCAGACGTCGAGGGCGGTCACCGGGCACAGCGTCGAGCCGGGGAAGGCGGGGATGCCGACTAGGCGGCCCTGTGCTTCCTGGTCGGTCTTGGTTCGGCCCAGGGCCACGACGTACCCGTCGCCACGGCGGGCCAGCTGGCCCATGGTCAGCCCGGCCAGCTCCGAGCGGCGGAAGGCGCCGGCGTAGCCCACCAGCAGCACCGCCCGGTCTCGTCTCCCGGCCAGGGTGTCCAGGTCGAGCGCGTTCACCATGGCTGCCAGCTGGGTGGTGGTGAGCGGGTCCCGTTTGTCCTGGCTGTGCCCGTAGGTGCGGCGGACGCCGGCCATCAGCTCCCGGACCTTGACGTGCCGGGCCGGGGACGCGTCATGGCCGTTGACCTCGTGCACATAGGTGATGGCGGCTAGCCGCCGCTCCAGAGTGGCCACCGAGTAGTCGGCAGCGTTGCCGTCGGCGACCATGGCCGTGACGTACAGGTACACGGCCTCCGGGCTGGCCGGCAGCGCCGTGGTCGCCACGCTGGCGCACCACTCGGCGAAGTGGGCGAAGTCGGCGGTGTAGGCCCGTCGGGTGGAGCCGGCCCGGTTGTTGGCCTCCAGTTCCAAGCCCTCGGCGGCCAGCCGCCGCATCCGGTCAGCCACCTCCGTCCCGGTCGCCTCAAGATCCTCGAGGCGCTCCACCGGGTTCTCCACGGGCGGCGGCACCGGGCCGGACAGGCTGCTCACACCCGCAACTTACGGTCTCCACACCCCCCGGATGGTGGACCATCTCGCGAGAACGGCCCTTCTCGCGAGTCAGCACGGCCTGCCGGGCCCGGCCTGCTCGTCGACGAGGCCGCTTAGGCCTTGAGTCGGGGGCCCCTGGGTATCAGCCGTCCGGTTTGCGGGCGTCCTGGGCGATCCTGGAGGGTGCCGCGGCGCCGGGCTGAGAACCCAGAGGGCGGGATTCCATGCATTATCCCGCCCTATAGGAGTCCGCTGAGGGTCCGCCGCTGCGGGTCTTCCACGCCACCTTCTGCGAGCAGCTGTGCGTCGACGCCCTTCCCCCCTCTCCCGCCGTCGTGGCCGGTAGGGATGGTGCGATCGTCCTCGATTTCCTTAACGGCAACCGCTACGGCTGCAGGCCCGGCGACGCCGGTATGGCGAAGTCGAGGTCAGTGACGCCACGCTCATCGCGATGCAAGATGCCTTGCAAGAGGTGATCGGGCCTCGCGTGGGTGGGTCCTGCGAGCCGCTGGCCACGTTCCTGACGAACCTGTCGAGCCGCAGCCCTGGGGTTGAGCATCTCGACGAGTCGAAGGGGTCACGCCCTTGGGCATGGCAGGGTGCGAAGATTGGACCATGGCCCAGGAACAGCCGCTCCAGCGGAATCCGCCAGCTGAGGTCCGACGCCAGTTGCGTTCAGAAGTCGGCTTCGGATGTCCCGTACCCCGATGCCGAATCCCTTTCCTCGAATACCACCACTTCGACCCCGAGTGGCATGTTGAAAACCATCACCGGCCGGAAGGTCTCATACCCCTGTGCCCGACACACCACGCGCAAGCGGCCTCGTTCACCATCGAACAACTTCGACAGATGAAGAGATCGGCGGCCCTCGCCGTTCCGGCAGCCGGACGATTTCTGTGGCTACGGCGTGAGCTGGTCGGGGCGGTCGGTGGCTGCCTCTACCACGAGACGCCAGTGCTCGTGCAGTTCGGGGACGACCCCATGGTCTGGTTCAATAGGGACGAGTTCGGTCACGCACTGCTCAACGCTCGGATGCTCACAACGACCGGGAACGAGCAGGAGCGGATTCGGATCGAGGACAACGATTTCAGTGTCCGCGGCACGCCTGTCGACTTCGAGTGCCCGCCGAGCGGGCGCCTTCTCCGAGTCCGATACGCGAACGGCGACTACATGCGCGTGGCCTTTCGTGAGGTTCATACCCGCGACGCTGCGGCGAGGGCCTTCCCGCATATCCACGGGGGCCTGGAGTGGCTCACGGCCGAATGGCCTCTCACGTTCGTAACCATCTCCATGCGTGCCGGGGGAACGAACGTGCGGTTCGGACCCACGATGACAATGCTGCCGGGGAACAACTCAATCCGTGGTGCCGTGATGTCGCACTGCGGCGCTGGTCTGCGTTGGGGGTAGCGGTCGGCCGTCGGCTGGTCTGCGTTGGGGGTAGCGGTCGGCCGTCGGCAGGTCGGGGCCCCCTTCGACCGGACGATATGTGGTCGTTCACCGGCCCATGCTGTCACCGGACCAGGTTCGGGAGGACATCTGATGAGCGGCAGCGAGGCGACGTCGACGGCCGACGAGTGGCTGACTGGTCGAGGTGGCCGCCGACGATCTGGCGGACCCCGTCGGTGTGAGGTCGCTCGGGCCGTCGTGGAGGCTGACCCCTGTTCCCCGCGGTTGCTGGCGGCTGGCCCGTGCACCGCGGCGGCCCTACGCGGAATCTCAGTCGTGTAACTTCGTCCCCGTGGAAAGCGGGTTCACGTTCATCGACCTGTTCGCTGGGATTGGCGGCTTCCACCGCGCGCTGGCAGGACTCGACGGGCGCTGCGTCCTGGCTGTGGAGATCGATGCCGATGCCCAGCGGACGTATCGAGCGACCTTCCCAACGACGCCGCTCGTCTCGGACGTACGTGCGCTCACGCAGGCACCCGACGGCTCGCCACTCCGCCGGGAGGAGATCAGGAGGCTCGTCCCCAGGCACGAGGTCTTGTGCGCTGGCTTCCCGTGCCAGCCGTTCTCCAAGTCGGGCGCACAGCAGGGGGTTCTCGACGGGACGCGAGGCACGCTCTTCCACGAGATCATGGCGATCGTCGTTGCACGTCGGCCACGCTTCGTGCTGCTCGAGAACGTCAGAAACCTCGCGGGTCCGAAGCACAAGGACACCTGGGCCACGATCATCCTCGCGCTCTGGGCCGAGGGCTACCAGGTCAGCGACACGCCGCTCGTCACCTCTCCTCACCTTCTGCCCCCGCCGTACGGCGCGCCGCAGGTTCGCGACAGGGTCTTCATCCTGGCGACGCGCGTCGGGCGACCCGGGCCTCGGCGTCGAGACGAGGCGCCCCTCCTTCGGCGCGGCCCTCTGGACGGGTGGAAGCCGGACCGATGGTCCGTCGCGGACGACGTGCTGCTCCCGGGCGTTGACGCCTCCGATTTCGGTCTGAGGTCGGATGAGGAGGGGTGGATCGCTGCCTGGCAGGCGTTCGTTCAAGGCGTGAGCGCTCCGCAGCTGCCCGGCCATCCGCTCTGGTCGGACGACTTCGTCTTGAAGCCGCGCATCGAGCGGTCGATGCAGGATTGGAAAAAGGACTTCCTGAGGAAGAACGCTCAGTTCTACGTCGACAACCGGCCGTTCGTCGATTGGTGGCGGGAGCAGCCCTGGGGCCCGCTCGGCCAGTACGTCGATGAGTTCCCGCGTTCCCGCCGCAAGTTCGAGTGGCAAGCAACCGGCCACCAGCCCACTCGTGCGGAGCGCGATCTGGAAGGTCTCGTTGCGCATCTCCGGCCGTCGGGGATCCGGGTGAAGGCACCAACGTACCTCCCGGCGTTGGTGGCGATCACTCAGACCAGCATCGTTGGGCCGAAGGTCACGGGCGATGCTTGGCGGAGGCTCATCCCTGCTGAGGCTGCTCGGCTCCAGGGCATCGAGGATCCCGGTCTCTTCGAGCGGGCGGGGATCAGTGACAAGGCGGCGTACAAACAGCTCGGCAATGCCGTGAACGTGGGCGTCGTCCGCTACCTGGCGGAGGAGCTCTTCGAGCACCATGGCGCGCCGTGGTGGTCTCCCTCGTTGCGGCTCCGGCCGAGCGAGCTGGTCACTGCGTAGTCCCGCCGGCGGTGTCGAGCGCCGCTTGCACAACTTGGAGAACGTCGGGAACCGGCTCGTGCTCCCACACGCGGATCACGACCCAGCCAGCGTTGCCGAGCGCGGAGTCAACCGCTCGATCTCGTTCGACGTTGCGGGCGAGCTTAGGCGCCCAGTAGGCGGCGTTCGCACGTGGGCTGGTGCCATGGGTCTGGCAGCAGTGCCAGAAGCAGCCGTCGACGAAGAGCGCTACGCGGCGCCTCGTGAACACGACGTCGGGCTTGACCTTGAGTCCGTTGGCCTCGATCTGGAAGTCCACCCGGAAGCGGAGTCCGCTCCGATGCAGCGCCGACCTGACCCGCAGCTCGGGCCCGGTTCCGGAGCGACGGTTCGCCTTGCCGATCCGGGACGCGACGGCACTCGACGGCATGGGATACGGCACTCGCGTGCCGTCACCGAGTGCGAGCGACCGCTCGATAATCGGCAGTTTGCGCATGCTCGCTCGTCACGGGAGGCCAGTCGCTTCTGCGATCTTGGCCGCAGCTGCTGCAACACCTGCGACTGGGTTCAGGTCGCCAGTCACCCGGTCTGGGAGCTCGATCTCGAATGAGATCGAAGCAGGGGTCACCATCGTGTGACCAGCGAGGTCTGCCGTGCGCAGCACCCGTATCGCTCCATCGGTCATGTCGTAGCAGCGGACGAAGTGGACCGACCAGGCCTGGTGAAAGACGGTGCTGCTCGCCGTCGCTGTCGGGTCATAGCCGTCGCCGCGTGTCCCGTAGCCGCGAAGCCGATCGACGAAGCTCGCGCTGGCGTCGCTGTCATCGGAGTCGCTAGAGGATGGAGCGAGCGCGGACAGTATCTCGGCGGCTAGCTGGGCGATCGAGTAGGCGTCCGACGCTGGCTGCGCGGCAGTGACACCAACGCTTACGAGGAACAGGTGGGTCTCGTTGTGGCCGCCGACGGCGTGTTGGGCGCCGCGGTAACTGAACACGCGCGGGTCGTGTAGCGACACGCACCGTGGAGATGGGGCGGGGGCGGCCTTCGGGTTGCCCTTCTTCGCGTGGCGGGCCAGGGTGCCGAGTCCTGTACGCGCAAGGACCCTCCC
>JBBQRO010000197.1:0-6085 GCA_038214685.1 Acidimicrobiales bacterium | reverse complement strand
GCGCCCTGGCCACCCTGGCCCCCGACGTCGACCTGTTCGCCGAGATCACCTGGATCGCCATGTGGTTCGCCGAGCAGCACGGCGAGAAGATCGCCGCTGAGATGGGGATCGACCTGTCGAACGCGGCGGTCGATCTGGACGGCCTGCGGGCCAGCATCGGGGTCGATGCCAGCGTCAACACCATGACCCACCGCGAGCTTCAGGAGCGTCGGGCCATCATCCGCAAGCGCTTCGAGGAGGACCGTCCCTCCCTGCGCTCGCGGCGGCGCAAGGCCAGACCCAAGCCCTGACCGACGGCAGCGGGACGTGCCGTCGGTCAAGCCTCGGACGTGTTGCTACCGGGTCCTGGTGCGGCGGGACAGGACGGGTCGGCGGAGGGCGACGACGGCGGCTGCGGTCAGCGCCATCCCCAGGCCGAACAGGCCCAGGCCAGCAGCGGAGCCAGAACCCCGAGGGGCGGGCGCAGCGTCGAGGAGGCTCGGCGGCCGTTCGGCGCTGAGGCCGGTCCACAGGTCAGACGGTGCGGGCGCAGTGGCCAGGACGCTTGGTTCCAGGGCCAGGGTCGGCGTGGGCACACTCGAAACGGTGGCGGGCGTCGGCAGCGGGCCGTTCACCGAGGCGGTCGGCTCGGAGCGCCTCGCCGCCTCGGGCCGCGCCGGGTCGATCCCGAGGGGCGTCGCCACCCGATCGGTCGACCGGCGGTCGGGCACCGCGGGTAGGGCCTGCGGCGCGGGCCTGGCGGCCGGATCGGCGGGCGTGGCCGCCGGGAGGTCTTCGGGCACGACCGTCGGCGTCGGCTCGTCAGCCACGTCGTCAGCCCCCTCAGGGAGGCCGTCGGCCCCCTGGTCGAGGGTGGGCGCCGCCTTGACGTAGACGTTGAACACCAGCTCCTTCAGCGGCTCGCGGGTGTCGGGCTTGAACTGGGAGATGACGAGCGGGAAGGGCACCCGGCCGGGCTGGGCGTTCATGGGGATCGTGAAGGTGGTGGTGAAGCCCGGGCCGTCGAGAGAGCGCAGCAGCGTGCCGGTCGTCGCAGCACCACCCGTGGCGTTCCAACGCACCTCGATCGGGCTGCCCTCGTCAACCGGGTAGAACTTGTCGACGGTGAGCTTGAGCTCCGAGCCCGGGGTGACGGGGGTGGCGGCCATCTCGACGTCGGACAGGTCCGTCACCTTGATCGTCGCCTGGGATGTGCAGGCCAGCGCGATGCTGCCTGTGGCGGTGACGGCGACGAGCCCACCGAAGATGCCTGCCGCCACGTTCCTCTGCGTTGCTCTCATTGGGTGCCTTTCCCTAGGGCTTGGTGCAGGGGTGCTGCACGCACGATGCTGCCAACAACGTTCATGCCGTCATCCCGACGATGGGATCTTCCAGCGGGATGCCGCCTGTCGAGCCGTAGAAGGAAGCCTCGCCGAAGGAGAAGATCCCTCCGTCGGAGGCCACCAGCCAGTACCCACGACCAGTCGAGGTGGCCGCGATCCCGACCACCGGCTTGTCCAGCTGAGCTCCACCGGTCGAGCCCCGGAACATGGCATCGCCGTAAGCAAAGATCCCACCGTCCGACGCCACCAACCAGTAGCCCTGCCCGCTCGGCGTCGCCGCCATCCCGACCACCGGCTTGTTCAACGGAGTACCACCCGTCGAGCCCTGGAACGTGGCATCGCCAAAGGCGAAGATCCCACCGTCCGAGGCCACCAACCAGTAGCCCTGCCCGCTCGGCGTCGCCGCCATCCCGACCACCGGCTTGTTCAACGGAGTACCACCGGTCGAACCCTTGAAGGCGGCATCGCCAAAGGCAAAGATCCCACCGTCCGAGGCCACCAACCAGTAGCCCTTGCCGCTCGGGGTGTCGGCGCCGCCGACGATCGGCTGATCCAGTGCCACCGCACCGGTCGAGCCGAAGAAGCCGGCGCTCCCAAAGGCAAAGACGCCGCCGTCCGAAGCCAGCGTGCGGTACGTGCTGACATCGGGCGGGTCTGGGGCCACGATCGGCACATCGGCGAGGTTCGAGGTCACCAGGCGGTCGACCACCGGCCGTAGGCCGAGGGAGCCCACCACGGCCTCGGCCGCAGTGGCAGTTCCACCTGGGGACAGGACGAGGAGGCCGCCCATGCGCCCGACCGCAGCACCCATCAGTGCGGCCTGCATGGGCTTGTTCCCGTCGGCGACGTAGACGACGTTCTTCGGGAGGCCGCGGGCCACCGATTCCTGCACCACCGAGTTGGACGTGGCGAACTGATCGCCGCCTCCGAGACGGGTGGCGCCGGGCAGAGCCTGCTGCACGGCGTGGCTCACGACACCGGTCGAACCGACGATCAGGCTCTTGGTGATGCCCAGGCGGACCAGGGCAGACGATGTGGCCACAGGGATGGAGTCCTGGTCGACATAGAGGACCGGGAGACGTCGGTTGGCCGCCAGCGCGGAAGCGGAGGCGGCGGAGGCGCTGTTGGGGTTGGCGATGACCACGGCGTCGAACGCCGGGAGGGGCGGGCTCAGGGCCTTGTCGGCCGCCGGGCGGCGGTCGACCAGGTCGGCGACAGCGGCGGCGATCTCGGCCGGGGTCCCGCCGGGTACCCGAGTGATCTGGTCAGCCGGCACACCGGCAGCGCTGAGGTCGGTCTCGACCTGGGCGGAGAGCTTGGCGACGTCACCGATGATGTAGGCGCCCGCCGAGCTGAGGCGGGTCACCTCGCTCTTCACGTTGGCGGGCAGTCCGGCTGGCGGCGACGCCAGGAGGGGCCCGACGTTGGCCCGGGCCAGCACCCCGCCGGCGAGCGCTCCAGCCACGTCGGTCTGGTTCACGATCACCGGCTTGGTCCCGACACGCGAGGTGAAGCCCCCGCCGACGGTGCCTTCGCCGATGAGCCCTTCAGAGCCGCCGGGTTGGACCCTTCCCGACAGGGCGACGCTGAAGGCGGGGGGAGCTGCCGGGGCGATGGTGGCGACCGGGATGGGGCCGCCGCCGGCATTGAGGTTCACCTTGCGCAGGACGATGTCCATCGTGTCGGTGTCGACGTTGCCGAGGCGGGAGTCCATGTCGGCTACGAGCAGCTTCTCGCCGGACAGCGACGCCACAGCCGCCCCGTAGTCCCAGTAGCCGTTCGACTTGTAGTCGTAGCCCACGTCGTTGCTGTGCGACCGGTCGTTCAGCCGGCGGTTCGGCGAGAAGGTGACCCCCCCGTCGCTGGAGCGGGCGTAGTAGGTATCACCCAGTCGAGCCTCGTCGCATCGCACGTGCGAGTGGATGCACGGGGGGTAGCGGGGATCGGTGAAGGCGACGGCGGGGGCGGGCGGGGTGGCCAGCACGGTGGTCGCCGCCTTGCGCACCGAGGGGCTGAGGTACCAGTGGCGACGGTCCTCCCAGACGATGTCGACACGACCATCGGGAGCCACTGCGATCTCCGGGTGGCGGGTCTGGGTGACCTCGGGGACGGCCAGGCCCTGCTTCTTGGGATCGTTGATCTGCTTGAGGTCGCCCCAGGTGTCGCCGCCATCGGTCGAGCGCAGGAACCAGACGTCGGCGTCCCAGTTGATGAAGTGGTCGGCCTTGCGGAAGGCCGTGTTGGCGCCGAAGCTCGGACAGGTCCTGGTCGGGCCGGCCCCGGGTGCTCCCGCCGGGAAGGGCCCGACGCCGCACCGGTTCGACGGTACGGTCCCCGGGCCCTGGTTGAAGGTCGCGTACAGGTTTCCCTCCGGGCCGATGGCCAGGCGGGGGTAGTTCGAGCCGTTGTGAACCGAACCGGCCGGGCTCAGGAAGCCCCGGAGGTTCACGGCTCGGTTCCGGGACCACGTGAGTCCGCCGTCGTTGGACCTGGCGACCACCAGATAGGTGTCGGCCAGGCTCTCGCCGAGCTCCTCGCAGTTCGGCGGGCAGGCCGCGCTCGTCCGCTTCCGAGCGTTCCAGGCCAGGTACAGCGGACGCAGACCGCCGCCCGCCGGCGCGGGGCCGAGGACGGGCTGGGTGAGCTCGGTGGGCCGGCCGTAGGCGTTGCCGGCCGCGGTCAGGCTGCTGCCGGTCCAGCTCGGGGCCGGGTTGGTGACGGGGTTGTTGTCGGACGCGTCTACCGCAGGGATCGCCTGGCCAACCGCCCATGTCGCACCGCTGTCATCCGAGCGGACGACGAGGGCGGCATCCTGGCCGGTGCCCGAACTCCGGGTGTTCCGGCTGACGATGTAGATCCGATCGGTTGCGGCGCCGCGGCGGTCGATCACCAGCTCGGCGCGGTCGAAGGTGGGCGCCGGTGCGGGACCCGAGGTCATCCCCGGGACCAGGACGCCGGGAGCGAAGGTCTGACCGCCGTCGGTGGAGCGCGACAGCACGACGCTGTAGTCAGGCGAGATGGTCGTGGGCGCCGTGGTCCAGCTGACGTAGACGTTGCTGCCGGAGCCGAAAGCGATCGAGCGCTGTCCCAGGTTGTAGGACCCCCGGTTGTGCACCGAGCACGGGCTGGTGGGGAAGCCCGTCGGCGCCTGCAGCTCACCTCCGGTCCAGGTGGTCCCCCCATCGAGGCTGACGTTGAACTCGCACTCCTGGGTGGTGATCTCCTGGTGGACCTCAACGATGTGGTTCTCGTTGGTCGGGTTGACCACCAGCCCGGGGCCCGCCTTGGCCCGCGATGGCGCAGGGTTCGCAGTGGGGGCCAGCGTGAAGTCGCCTCCGGCCCGTTCCTGGCCGATGACCCCGTTGGCAGCCGGAGCGACCGCCACGCTGGCCCCCACGGTCACCGCGGCCGCCATCGCCAGACGGCTCCCGTACCTGCGCTTGCTCATGCGTCTCCACTCGTCGATCGTGATGAACCGGATGTGTCTGAAGCTGTCGAGCCGGCGCGCGGCCGGACCGTCAGCCGCGCCTGAGGCGCCTTTCGCTCGACCAGGGTGGCGACGGAGCGGGCGCGAGCCCTTGCTCAGGCCAGGGTGCCGAAGCGGCGGTAGACCAGGACCGAGCGGCCGCTCTTCACGGACGCCAGGAGGCTGAGGAGCACGATGGCCACACCTGCGAGCAGGGCGAACCCGGGGAGCCTCGACGAGGCGCTGGCCGCCGTCGGGATCAGCCCGGTGCTGCTCGTCTCGGTGGAGAGCGTGGGTGATGCCGAGGTGGCCACGGCCGGCGAGGCCGGGGCTGCATCGACGGGCACGGGCGCCACCACCAGCGGTGCGGCGGTGCCGGCCAGCGGAGCGGCTGACGGTGACGCCGCCGAAGCCGTCGGCCTGGCAGGCCCGCCGGTCGACCGGTTCGCCGTCGGATCCGCTCGCTCGGTCGTACCCACGACGGGCTCGGCCTGCACGGCGGCGCTGGGCACGGATCGGTCCGGCGTCGTCAGGACGGCGGGGCCGGCGGCAGCGGCGGCGGCGGGAACGGCGGAGGCCGGGGTAGGCGGCGCCACTACGACCGCTTGTTCGCCCGTCGCCGCTGTCGCGGACTCCCTGGCCGCCGGGCCGTTCACCATGTAGGAAGCCCGGACCGGGAAGCCGCTGAGCAGCGCCCCCGTCGAGGTGTCGCGCTGGGTGGCCAGGAGGGTGTGGAAGCCCAGCGCTGCATCAGACGAGATGGGCACGGCCACGCTGATCGTTCGCCCCACGGGGTTGATCTCCGAGGTGGCCAGCGACGCGATGACAGGGCCGGTGCGGCTGTCGAGCCGAATCTCGACCGGGCCGGACGTGGCGGTGTTGCGGAAGTTGCTGCCCGTCACGGTGATCGTGGCCCCGGCTTGGCCGCTGCCGGGGTTGGCCTGCAGGTTGGCCAGGCTGGTGCAGGCGTAGGCTGCCGACGCCACCAGCAGTGGTGCGGCGACCAACCCGACGGCGGCAAGCCCCAAACGCCGATGTGCCCTATATGACCGACGCATGAGCGCCTCCCTCTCTCGTCCCACCCGTTCGTCGGGAACCATACTACGAATCGCTCCTCGCACAAGCGAAAGGTTCGATTCGCGCCGTTACCTCCCAGGCGGATCTTCGTCTCGCTCCGGTCGCAGCCTGAACACCCGGGGGGCGCCCGGACGCTCCACCGGCTCGGGCGCGATGAGGAACCGGCGGGGGAAGCGGCGCTCGTAGGCGAAGAGCACGACCCGGGCGTCGCCGGCAGCGT
>JBBQRO010000196.1:0-6099 GCA_038214685.1 Acidimicrobiales bacterium | reverse complement strand
CGCACGGCCGACTGGAAAGTGCGGTCGGCCAAGGCCATCCACGATCTGGCCGTCAACCGCTATGGCCTGGAAGCGGGCGACCTGCTGTTCGACGCGCTGGCCCTGCCCCTGTCCACGAGGCCGGGGCGGCGTCGATCTACTCCTCTGTTCCGTTCCACCAGGACACGTCGTTCCTGGTGGTGGGCGAGCGCACCAACGCCAACGGGTCGAAGAAGTTCCGCGACGCCATGCTGGCCAGCGACTGGGACACGTGCGTGGCCATGGCCCGTGAGCAGGTGAAAGAGGGCGCTCACGTCCTCGACGTGTGTGTCGACTACACGGGCGAGGACGGCGTGTCGGATATGGACGAGATCGCCGTGCGCTTCGCCACCCAGGCCAGCCTCCCGCTCATGCTCGACTCCACCGAGCCGCCGGTCATCGAGGCCGGCCTCCAGTGGATCGGCGGCAAGGCAATCCTCAACTCGGTCAACCTGGAGGATGGCGACGCCCCTGGCACCCGCCTCGACCGGTTCCTGTCGCTGGCCCGTGAGTATGGCGCAGCGGTCGTCTGCACCTGCATCGACCAGGAGGGCCAGGCCCGCACGGCCGACTGGAAAGTGCGGTCGGCCAAGGCCATCCACGATCTGGCCGTCAACCGCTATGGCCTGGAAGCGGGCGACCTGCTGTTCGACGCGCTGGCCCTGCCCCTGTCCACGGGCATGGAGGAGAGCCGGCGCGACGGGATCGAGACCATCGAGGGCATCCGGCGCATCAAGGCCGAGCTGCCCGGCGTCCACACCATCCTGGGTCTGTCCAACGTGTCGTTTGGGCTGAACCCGGCCGCTCGCCATGTCCTCAACTCGGTCTTCCTGCACGAGTGCGTGGAGGCCGGCCTCGACGCAGCCATCGTCCACGCCGCCCGCATCATGCCGCTGTCGAAGATCCCTGAGCGCCAGCTCGAGGTCTGCCTCGACCTGATTTACGACCGCCGCCGCGAGGGCTACGACCCCCTACAGGAGCTGCTGGGTCTGTTCGAGGGCGTCTCCTCGGCCACGCTTGTGAAGGAGGACCGCAGTGGCTGGCCGGTGGAGGACCGGCTGAAGCAGCGCATCATCGACGGCGACCGCGACGGGCTCACCGACGACCTCGACGAGGCCCTTCAGACCTCGCCGGCACTCGCCATTGTCAACGACATGCTGCTGGCGGGCATGAAGGTGGTCGGCGACCTGTTCGGGTCTGGCCAGATGCAGCTTCCGTTCGTGCTCCAGTCGGCCGAGGCCATGAAGTCGGCTGTCGCCTACCTCGAGCCGCACATGGAGAAGTCCGACCAGGGCGGGAAGGGGCGCATCGTCCTGGCCACGGTGAAGGGCGACGTCCACGACATCGGCAAGAACCTGGTCGACATCATCTTCACCAACAACGGCTACGAGGTCCACAACCTGGGCATCAAGGTGGCCCTGGCCGAGATGCTGGCCAAGGCCGAGGAGGTCAAGGCCGACGCCATCGGCATGAGCGGGCTGCTGGTGAAGAGCACGCTGATCATGCGCGAGAACCTCGAGGAGCTGAACCGCCGCGGCATCGCCGGGGACACGCCGGTGATCCTGGGCGGCGCGGCGCTGACCCGTCGCTACGTCGAGCGCGACCTGCGCGAGGTCTACGACGGCCGGGTCTTCTACGGCAAGGACGCGTTCGAAGGGCTCCGGACCATGGACCAGTTGATGGCATTGAAGAAGTCGGGCGTCGAGGACCCCGACTTCGGCCGGGTGCCGCTGGGACGCGTCGTGGCCAAGGAGGACGCGGCCGAGCCGGTCGATCTCCCCGCCCGCTCGCCGGCGGTCGAGACCGACAACCGGGTGTTCGTGCCCCCCTTCCTCGGGTCGCGGGTGGTCAAGGGCGTCGCCATCGACGAGCTGGTCGGCTACCTCAACGAGACCGCCCTGTTCCGCAATCAGTGGCAGTTCCGGCCTGAGAAGGGCGAGACCGACGCCGACTTCAAGACCCGGATCCGGCCCACGCTGCGCGATGAGCTGGGCAAGGCCACAGCGGCCGACCTCCTGGTGCCCCAGGTCGTCTACGGCTACTACCCGGCCAACGGCGACGGGAACGACGTGGTGATCTGGAAGGACGAGTCGGCATCGTCGGAGTGGCTGCGCTTCTCCTTCCCCCGTGAGGGCAAGGAGCCGTGGCGCTGCATCGCCGACTTCTTCCGCCCGGTCGACTCGGGCGACGTCGACTACGCCGCCTTCTCCATCTGCACCATCGGCCATCGGGTGTCGGAGGCCACGGCCAAGCTGTTCGCCGAGGACCGCTACACCGAGTACCTCATGCTGCACGGCCTCGGTGTGGAGATGGCCGAGGCATTGGCCGAATACTGGCACCGGCGCATGCGCGAGGAGTGGGGCTTCGCCGACGAGGACGGCCGACTGGTCGACATGCTGGTCCGCCAGGGGTACCGGGGCGGCCGCTACTCATGGGGCTATCCCGCCTGCCCCGACCTCGAGGACAATCTCAAGGTGGCCGAGCTGCTGGAGGCCGACCGCATCGGCGTGGCCGTGAGCGAGGACTTCCAGTACGTCCCCGAGCAGACGACGTCGGCCATCATCTGCCACCACCCCAAGGCCAAGTACTTCGTCGCCCGCTGACTCGAGAGATCATCCGTCCCGCCGGCGGATCATCCGGTCGACGGGCTGCTCACCGATCGGGACAGCACCGAGCGGAGGTCGGCGATCACCTGCGCCCACACCCCTTCGATCTCGGGGTCGGGTGGGCCGGTCAGCTCGTCGGGCTCGTCGACGGAGAGTCGGACCGCGGCCCCTTCGCCCTCGGCGCGTATCTCCCACGTCACGTAGCTGATGGGCTGGTCGGGGCCGGCGCTGAGCGTGTACGACAGCCGGGTGGGGGCGGCGTCGGCAAGGACGTCGCCCTCGATCACCGACGGGACCGGGCCGCGGGCCTCGAAGGTCACCGGGGAGCCGGGGCGCCACGCTGATCTGGCCGCCAGGCCCCACAGGTACCCGATCGTGAGCTCGGGCGTGGTCAGCACCTCCCACACCCGGTGAGGGTCGGCTGGGGTGGTCAGGTCGAAGACGTAGCTGAACATGGTCGTCCTTGTCGGTCGTCGGTACCGCTCGTTGTCGCCCATCGCACTTGCACCGCAGTTGGAAACGACTTGCACCGGTCGTCGCCCCTACGGCACGTAGCGGCGGCCATCGGCCACACTCCTGATCTCCACCGTCCTCGCCGACCCGCCAGTGGGCACGATGCCGCCCCAGACCACCATTTCGCGGCCGGTCCAGAGGCTGGAGGCCACGTAGCGACCGGACCACCCGGTGATGCGCTCCCAGCGATCCGACGCCGGCACGTAGGCGGCGCCGTCGGCCAGGTAGTTGTTGAACGTGCCGGGCGTGCCGCCCCAGACCACCATCTGCTTGCCGGTCCAGACCCGAGCCGTGCCCACGCGGCCGCTCAGCGGGCTGTCGGGGAGGGCCCGCCAGGTATCCGTGGCCGGGTCGTAGGCCGCGCCGTCGGAGAAGACCTGCATCCAGTCCTCGCCACCCCAGAACAGAAGCTCCTTGTCGCTCCACATCGCGGTGACGAACCGGGCGGCCAGGGGCCCCGGTGCCAGCGATCGCCAGCGGTCCGTGGCCGGGTCATAGGCCGCCCCGTCGGCGAAGGCCTCGTCGCTCGTCCCTCCACCCCATAGCACCAGCTCCTTGCCCGTCCACGCCATGCCGCCGCGCACCGAACGGGCCGACAGCGGCGAGGCCGGCAGCATCCGCCAGCGGTCGGTGGCGGGATCGTACGCCGCCCCGTCGGCCAGGAACTGGCCGCTGACGATGTCGCGCCCGCCCCAGACGATCAGCTCCCTGCCGGTCCACCGCCCGTTCGATCCGCGGGCGCCCAGCGGCGACGGGGCGAGCGGCCGCCAGGCGTCGGACACCGGGTTGTAGGCGGCGCCGTCGTCGAAGGACTCGGTGGTGCCCACCGTGCCCCCCCATACCAGCATCTCCTTGCCCGACCACTCCCCGACGGTGCCAGTGCGCGCGGCCAGTGGGGAGGGGGCGATGGTGCGCCAGCGGTCGGTCGCCGGGTCGTACGCCGCCCCGTCGGCCAGTGGCTCGACGTTGTCGAACTGGCACGGATTGGCCTTGCAGCTCCCGCCGCCCCAGACGATGATCTCCTTGCCGGTCCACACGTCGGCCGCCGGGTTGCGCCCGGCGATGGGCGCCGGGCTCATGTCCTGCCAGGTGCCGGCCCCCGTCTCGCCGGAAGCGCCCCCACCGCCACTGCAGGCGGCCAGGGCCAGTGACACGGCAAGGGCGACAGCGACGACGGTCGCCCCGCCCAGCCGGGTCCGACGTGTCGGGTTGGAGCGCTCCACATCCTCATTCTCGTTCCTCCTCGCCTACCGTTGCGAGTATGGGGCCGAAGGATGCGGCATTCCGGACGGTCACGGGACTGCACAAGGCCGTGTTTCGTGCCTCCGGAGGGCGCCTGCTGGGCCGGGCGGGCGGCATGCCGGTGGCGATGCTGACCACCACCGGTCGTCGAAGCGGGCGGCCCCGCCGCACGATGCTGACCGTCCCGGTTTGCGACGGCGGGCGGGTCGTCGTGGTGGCGTCCTATGGCGGCGACCCCCGCCATCCCGCCTGGTTCCTCAACCTGGTGCACGAGCCCTGCGTCCGCCTCGACATGCACGGCAGCGGTCGATCGATGCGGGCCCGGGTGGCGACCGATGAGGAGAGGGCCGCGCTGTGGCCGGGCATCGTCGACGCCTACCGCGGGTACCGCGCCTATCAGCGCCGGACCGACCGCCAGATCCCGGTGGTGATCCTCGATCCGGGTTGATCGGCACGACCCCTGCGCTATGGTTTGAGCAGTTGATCAAACCGCATGATCGGAGCAACTGCCATGGCCAAGTCAGGACCAAACGGCGCGGTCGCCCGATCGATCCGGGAGGGCACCCGCCAGCGTCTCGTCGAGGCAGCCGTGCAGACCATAAAGGAGCGGGGCTTCGCCGCCACCAGTGCCCGGGCCATCGCCGCCACAGGTGGGTTCAACCAGGCGCTGGTCTTCTACCACTTTGGCAGCATGAACGACCTGCTGGTCGCCGCCCTCGACCACACCAGCGCGCTGCGCATGGCCCGCTACCGGGCCGCCATCGACTCTGTCGACAGCCTGCCCGCGCTCCTGTCCGTGGCCAGCGAGGCCTACCGGGAGGATTTGGCCGGCGGCCACATCAAGGTGCTGGCCGAGATGATCGCCGGCGCCTCGGCCATACCCGAGCTGGGCCCGGCCATCGCGGCGCGCATGCAGCCGTGGATCGCTTTCACCGAGGAAGCCGTCATCCGGGTGATGGCCGGTTCCAGCCTGGGCCCGATAGTGCCCAGCGGCGATCTGGCCTTCGCCATCGTTTCGCTGTACCTGGGCGCGGCGATGCTCAGCCACCTGACCGGCGATCCCGAGCCGGCCGAGTCGCTGTTCCGGACCGGTACCAAGGTCAGCCCCCTCTTCGAACTGGTGGCGCTGAAGGGCTGACCCGCCCGTCACGCCAGGACGGCGCGGGCAACCAGGTCGGTGCCGAAGGCGGTGAGGATGGCCAGGTACAGCAGCCCGGTGGCCGCCATCACCGCCGAGTAGGCCTTCTCGCGCAGGGCGGCCCGGGTGACGGCGGTCAGGACGAGGGTGGCGACGGCGCAGGCCACCCAGAACCAGCCGAGCGTGCCGTCCCACCCGTCGTCGACCGACCCGGACAGGACCGAGAGCATCCCGGTGGGCCACAGCAGCACGGCGACCTCCAAGGGCCAGGTGAGCGCCAGCCAGCGGTTGAGTTCCAGCAGCGGTCCCCGGCCGAGGCCGGGCTGGACGAGGTACCAGTGGCCGAGGAGCATGGCGTCGGTGACGGCACCGAGGAAGGCCGCACCCGCCAGCACGCGCACCAGCGACACGGCGTAGGACGCATCGCCCTGGGCGGCCGCAGCGGCGGCGAAGAGCAGACCGACGAGGCCGATCGCCGGGGCGATCAGGTCCAGGATGGGCGGGAACTCGGGCACGTCGTCACGTGGCCCGTCGGCATCGCGCTCGATGCCGGTCATGGCGGTGATGCGGGCCGACTTGACC
>JBBQRO010000195.1:0-6110 GCA_038214685.1 Acidimicrobiales bacterium | reverse complement strand
GAACGAGGAGCCGGTGACGGTGACGGAGTCGCCAGCCTTGCCAGCGGTGCTGGACAGGTTGAGCGTGGCCAGGTTGGTGCAGGCGAAAGCCGCTGCGCCAGCGATGACCGACGCAGCTGCGGCTGCGCCGAAGACGGTCGTTACCTTCTTACGGAGGTTCATTGCAGGTTGCCCACCTTTTCTCGTGTCTTGGGGCCAGACGGCGCCCAGCGACGTTGTTGTTCTCTAGGAACAGTCTCGCGCTCGTGCCCCAGAAGGTCAATATTCCTCTGAACGCTCTATCTGAACCGCAGCTAGATGCGAAATGTGTAGACAAACTTTGCACCGTTGCTGACCTGCGCAGATGCCCTGGCGGCCCCAGTAGGTGAGATATGCATCTATTGAGATCAGGAGGCAAGGGAGTAACATGCCCAGCAAGTCGACGCGGGGGATAGGGCGTACGCTCCCGCACGGCCAAAAGGCAGCAGTAGTTCTCACCGTGCCCGCCGGGCACGAGAGCCAACAGACAGATCCAGGAGGCAGGATGAGATCAGTACGAAGGTGGGCATTGGCAGGTGTGGGTTCGGCAGCAGCGGGCGTCCTCATGGCGTCGGCGGCTTTCGCATGCGTGTCGGGCCCGGTGGTGAACCTCTCCACCATCAACGCCAAGGCCGGCCAGGAGGTCGGCATCACCGGCACCGGGTTCCGTACCACCACCGACCAGATCGTCGTGCGCTGGAACGCCCTCGATGGCCCGATCGTGGCCACGATGGCGCCCCCGATCACGGGCGGCAACCTCGCCGCCAACTTCATCGTTCCCGAGGGCAGCAAGCCCGGCAGCTACGTGGTCGTGGTCAGCCAGACCAAGGCCGACGGCTCCCTGAGCCTCTCGCCCGTCCGTTCCGTCATGTCCGTCACCGGCGACGCCGGCACCAACCCCGTGGTCGGCGCCCCCGCAGCCAGCACCGACACCGCCCTGCGCGCCGACGGCCTGGCCCGCAGCGACGACTCCATCAGCACCGGCACCCTGGCCCTGGTGGCCCTGGGCGTCGGCGGCGTGGGCATGTTCCTCGCCGGGATGGCCGCCCTGTTCGCCGGTCGCAAGAGCACCGCTCCCGAGCTGGCCAAGGCCCGCAGCTAGAACGACCGGTCGGGTCGCCTTCCGGCGAACCGCACCGTGTAGTGCCAAGAGGCCCCCCTCGCCGCCGAGCGAGGGGGGCCTCTTCCATTCGAGCGTCAGGGGTTCCCGCACCTGAGCTGGAGCCCTGCTCGTGGTGGGTGTGACGGGGATCAGGCTCCCAGTGGTTGCCCTATCGCCCACGCCGCAGCGCTAGCGGCAAGATGTCCGACCGCACCGGCGCCCCACATCTGAGCGGCTGCATCGCTCTCGCCGCTCCTCGTGCCGGTGACCGTGAGCGTGATTCGCACGCCATGGCCAGTGCCAGGCGCTAGTTCGATCCGCACGTGTTCACCCGGACCGCCGGTCGGCGCCACGTCGAACGCCAGCACGCGGTGAAGATCGACCTCAGTCACAGTGCCGATCACCAACTCGGGCGCCATGTACGGAGTCAGCGCCTCGCCGACTGCGGGGGCCGTGCGCTGCTCGCCGGTATGGCGATCCTTGCCGAACCACAGATCCCAGGCGACCTCGGCGGGGCACGTGAGCTGCCGCTCGACGCGAACCGTCCACCGGCCATCGGACTCGGTCACCTCCGGCCGGTCGAGCCCGAACTCGTGCACCAGGTCCTCGTGCCTGGCGATGCCTCGGTCCGGCGGCTCCGGTGGGTCGTCAGCGAGCACGCTGCGGAGGCCGGCGAGGCAGCCCTCCCATCCCGCGGCGAAGCTCGGCGCGCCGAAACGGTCGTCGAAGGTGTGGATCAGCGCGAACATCGTGCCGGCGGCGGTCGAGCCGAGCTCGAAGGTCACCCGGTCAGAGCCCCAGGTGAACGTGAGCCGCTGCGGGCAGTCGACGACCTCGACGGTGCCGGCCGCTCCGGACTCTCCCTCGAACTCGCTGAAGCGCATCGCCCCGCCCGGTCTCAGGTCGACCTCGACCGGGCTCGGAAACCAGCGTCCGAGGTGCTCGGGCGTGGTGACGGCTCGCCACACCTTCTCGATCGGGTGCGGGAACGTTCGCTCGACTCGGACCGTCGGTCGCCCGTCGAGGGTCAGAAACTGGTCAGCGGACATCGGCGTCTCCCTCGTCGTCGCGCATCGTGTCGAGGTGGGCGCCCAGGCGGTCGAGGCGGGACTCCCACATCCAGCGGTACGGCGCCAGCCAGTCATCGATCTCGGCGAGCGGCTCGATGCGCAGGCCGTACCACCGACGGGGCCCGTCCACCCGTGCCGTCACCAACCCGGCGTCGCGCAGCACCCGGAGGTGCTTGGACGTGGCCGGCTGGGTGAGACCGAGCGCGTCGGCCAGGTCACCGACCAGGTGCTCGTCGTCGCGTATCAGGTCCAGGATCGAGCGCCGGATCGGTTGCGCCAGCACCTCGAAGGGGGACATGGGCTCCAGTATGTCGTACATGGTATATGCGGTGCAAGGCATAGGCAAGGGCGGCTCCGACGAGACCGGGAGAAATTGACTCTCCCGCGATGCATTTCCGGCGGTTCTGACGCGTCTAAATCGGTGAACGGCGATCCCGTCACGACGGGAGATCGAGGAGCGAGTGATGCGCACGGCAGAGCAGTCCCCTGAGCGACCCATCGTCATCACCCAGGCAACCGCGGCACTGCCGGCGGTCACAGCGGCGGAGAACGTACCGGGCTGGCGCGGGCGGGCGCCCGTCGTCGCCATGGCTGCCGGCGTCCTGGTCGTCGGGCTGGCCGCAACGGTTCTCCTGTGCGCCATGAACCGCAACGGAGGGTCCTCTGCATCGGCACCCGTGGCCATTCCTGCCCCGACCGACCCGCCAGCCTTGACCCTGTCGGCCCGTGATGTGTCGGTCGTCAATCAGGTGTACGAGCCGGGCGATGCCAGCGGCTGGCACAGCCACTCCGGCATCCACGCCGTGGTCGTGCTGTCCGGCGTCCTCACCGTGCACGACGGCCAGTGCCAGGCACAGTCGTTCCGGGCGGGGCAGCCCTACGTCGGTGGTCAGCAACTGCACCTGGTTCGCAACGAGTCAGCCGAACCGGTCGTCATGTCCGTCACTTACCTGAACCCGGCCCGCGGCGGCGAGCCGACCCGGAAGCTTCCCGCCCCCAGCGGCTGCGCGGACTGATCACCAGGGCGTCAAGTGCCCTGCGATGACAGGACCCCTTGACGTGGAGGGCAGGGACGCCGGCCGGGGGCCATCTCCACGGCGGAGGCCCCCGGCGGGTTTGTCGTGGAGCTGAGGGGACTCGAACCCCTGACCCCTTGTATGCCATGCAGTTTTCTATAGGGCGCCCGATCAGCCAGTATGTGCTCTGACCTGCGGTTTTGTTGACCGCGAGTGCCCGCTGTTGACCGTAGTTTTCCAACATCTCGCGGCCTGGCCGCGGCCTGAGCGGGAGTTTGTAACCGGGCGTTGTCCGCTCGCAACACTCTGAGGGGGCTTGGGGTACGAGCCCGGCGCAGCCGAAACTCGATCCGATCGCGCAGTCGCTCCCTACACTTGTGGGCGAGATGTCCACCGAACCCGTCCAGCCCCGCCACAGCGAGAGCCTTGAGCTTCCGGTCGAGGAGCTTCTCCGACGCGCCCGTCCCCTGCCCCCCCATGACGCGATGGTCATCGAGGACCTCAGCGAGGAAGAAGGCGCCGCCTTCCTTGCCGCCCTGGAGGCGTGAGCGTCCGGACGGCCCGTGGCCCCATCGTCATCGACACCGATGTGTTCGGTGCCGACATCGTTCCCGGCCCAAGGCTCAGCGCCCTCTACGAACCCATCATCGTCGGACGACCGGCTTTCATCTGCTTCCAGACTGCCGCCGAGCTGCGGTACGGCGCGCTCCGACGGGGCTGGGGCGAGGTGCGCATGCGGAAGCTCGAAGCCAGGATCAACGAAGCCGAGACCGTGCACTCCGGTCCCGAGTTGGTGCTCGTCTACGCGAAGCTCCGCGTCGATTGCGAGCGCATCGGGCACGCGCTCCATCAGCGTGACCACGACGCCGACCGTTGGGTCGCCGCTACAGCGCTTCGCCTCGGGATCCCTCTCGTGTCGAATGACGGAATCTTCAAGGGCGTCCCCGGGCTGCTATTCGAGACCGCGCCGAACGGTTAACTCGAGGCCGACTCGGACATGGCTCCGGCGCAGTTGAGGCTCGGCAACGGCGCGCGTCTGACGCCGAGCGTCATTAGCCGCCGTCAAGGTCGATAATGCCCAGGTCGTGCCGGTGTACGACCGGGCAGCATTGGCACATCTCGGTCGCCAGATGCTGGCTGCTTTCCGAGACCGCAAAGGCGTACGGACGGA
Source organism: Acidimicrobiales bacterium (assembly GCA_038214685.1). Lineage (GTDB taxonomy): Bacteria > Actinomycetota > Acidimicrobiia > Acidimicrobiales > AC-14 > CADCTB01. The sequence goes on along the minus strand of JBBQRO010000195.1, from coordinate 1,733 downwards.
CGCCGGAGCCTGCCACGTGTCAGCGCTAGCCTACGAACAGGCTTGCGAAGGTTGCTTCCAGCGACACAACCGTCCGGAGGTCCGTACGTGACCACACCAGTGCCAACGTTCAAGACGGACACCGACGCCGACACGATTTGGGAGTGGCGGAGCAGAAGCACTGGCGTCCTTCGACGAGGTCCGCTCTACCTTCATTGGAAGGCCGATGGTGATGAGGTCAGTGAGTCTTGCGATCCTGCAGAGATGGATGCGTCAGCGGTGTGGGCGCTATGGATTGAAAAGCTCGTCGCAAACGATCGCCTGGAGACAATCGCGGAACCAGGGTGGGTCCGCCTGTACTGGTTTGTACGGGGGCTACGGGTCGGTAGCTTCCCTACGGTGCCGCCGGATGTTGCCGGTGAGCTGCTCGCCACGCCAGAAATGATGGATATATTTAACCCGCCGAACGATCCATGATGGCGACCCATCAAGCATTCGTAGACCACTTCACCCGGCCTGTTGATGCGGTCACGCAGATGCCGATCAACTGGCTCCGGCTCCCTGTCCCAGATAAGTACTGGAGCGCTGACCGAAGGTCTCGTGGTGGGTTCATTCAAGAGGCGACTGGATGGAAGCCCGCCCCGCTCCAACCATTCATCCATATTCCGACAATGGCGGAATGCGCCGGGCTGTACGCGCCAACACTACCTGCGCCGTCCAAGCGATCGAGGCGCGAACTAAGGCGGCAACTTTCTAGGTTGGGGATGCTTCGTGCCTGACTGACAGCCAAGCGTTTTGGCAAGGTGGTGAACTTCTTGGGCGACGGCTGCTATCGGCGCGGACCCGCCTTTCAGCGTCCGGTCACCGAGCGGCAACCCCGCACCGCGCCGATACCGCCCATCGTTCGGAACCAGCCGACCGATACCTCACGGCACATCCCGCTCACGCGTCGACAGCCCCGAAGGCGCGGCCACGGCGTCGTGGTGAGCCTCAACCAGCCACACGAGAAGAGTGCATGTGGGCCGGACTCACGCCCTTGCGGAACAAGCGGTCCCGGCGGTGTCGGCCAGCCTGCGCCATGCCCGGCTGGTGGCCGAGCGGGCGGCGGTGGCCGCCGTCGTCCCCTCCGACCCGAGCTCCGCCTACTACCGCACCCGCAACACGGTGGAGCGCTTGGAGCGCCAGCTCAGGGACCTGGACAAGGCCGAGGGATGGGGTGAATGGCGGGGCACGCCGGTGGGTGACGCTGCCATCGCCTGGCGGGGAGAGGTTCAGGAGAGGCGGGCCTGCCTGGCCCAGGCCGAGCACGTCGGACTCCGGGAGCGTCACCGGCTGCGTCAGCGGGCAGACAAGGCCGCAGAGCAGGTAGGCCCGCTCCGGGAGCGCTTCGACGCGCTGGCCGGGCCAGAGCGAGCCCGGCTGAAGGTCGAGCTGCCCGAGGCGAGGCGGAACCTCGCCGACCTCCAGGGCCGGCGCAACGCCTACATGCGATTCCAGCACGAGCACCCCGAGGCCCTGCGCCGGCTCGATCGTCTCGACGAGCAGATCGCCACCGCTGCCTGGGAGCTCGACGTCGAACGTCAGGGACTCGACGGCATCCGCCCCGAGCTGCCGCAGTCGAGCGCACAGCGATGGGCCGCGGAGCGGGGCATCCCGGGCCTGGACCGCGGCCTGGACCTGGGGATCGACTTGTGAGCGCCGATCGCGGCGTGACGGCCGCCACGCCCGCTGTCGTTGGTCGTCGGTACGATCCG
>JBBQRO010000194.1:0-6115 GCA_038214685.1 Acidimicrobiales bacterium | reverse complement strand
GGGTAGCCGGTGGCCGGGTAATTGACGGTGAGGACGTTGGCGTTGCGGTCGGTCTCCGATATCAACAGCCCGTCGGTGCCGAAGCGCAGCACATCGGCGCTGGCCGGGAAGGTGAGGGTGAAGGTCCCGTCGACCTCGCGCACCAGGGATGCGTCGAAGCCCGCCGGCGCGCTCAGCGGCGAGCCGGTGAAGGTGGGCGTCGCCCCGCTGGGGGTCACGTAGGTGACCGAGCCGCTGGCGTTGGGCACCAGGCGGTGGTCCGGGGACTCACTGAAGCGCCAACCCGGCCCCAGCACCGGCGAGGTGGGGGCCGCGTATCCGGGGTTCAGGGAGGCGGTGTTGTAGGTGCGGCCGATGCCCTTGGCCCCGCCGACGGTGGCCACGCTGGCATCCGCGCCGGAGATCATGAGGTTCCCGGTTCCCACGTTCACCTGGGCGCTGAGGGTGTCGGTCAGCCCGTAGGAGTCGAAGCTGTAGTAGCCCATGGCGCCGGCGCCTTCGACGGCCGTCGACGGCGGCGGGACCGTGGTGGTCGTGGTGGTGGGGGCCACCGTGGTGGTCGTGGCGGGAGCCACCACCGTGAAGGTGTTGGGCCCGGTCACCGGCCCGTTCTGCCCACCGTCGGAGGCCATGGCCCACAGGTTGTAGGTCCCCGGGGCGAGGTTGGGGATGTTCAGGGCCGCCGCCGCCCCGTTGGCGACCGCTACGTACTGGGCCTCCACGATGGAGGCGCCGCCGGTCGTTTGCAGCCAGAAGTAGACCGTCCCCGAGAAGTTGTTGGGCTCGGAGTAGCGGGCGCTGACCTGGGCCGGCGAGGCTCCGCTGGCGCCCTGTACGGGCGTGAGCTCGCTCACCCAGGGGGCCTGGGTGTCGATGTAGAACCATTGCCGTTCGGGCGAGAGCGCCGAGTAGGCCTGGCCGTCGGAGGCAAGCGCCCGGACGTAATACCAGCCATCGGGGTGTGCCGGAATGGCGACACTCGTCTGGCATCCGCTGCACACCGGGGCGCTCCAGGCCGACCAGACCATCTGCTCCACGCCGTTCCACAAGCCGAAGGCGAGCGTGCCGGTGCCACCGTTGGGGTCGGAGTAGTAGGCGGAGGCGGTGGTGGTCGAGGTGAAGGTTCGTGGCTGGGCCGGGTTGTAGGCGGGCGTGACGCCGTAGGGGATCGCGGGCGAGTGGTTGTACCAGACGTCGAGGATGGCCGGCAGCCCGGCCTCGGTGCTGGCCATCTTCTTCCAGAAGTTGCTGTCGGCCTCGTTGGTCCCCAGCATGACCCCGTTGGCGCTGGATGGCCCGTTGGCGGCCCAGTGGTTGGCCGCGGCGAGCGCGTTGTAGTGCACGGAGCGGTTGGGACAGGAGCCCTCGACCTGGCTCACCGGCATGGGGTTGGGATCGAAGGCGGCGCCGGGGAAGGTCTGCATGTCGTTGCCGTTCCAGGCCTGGGTCACCCGGTACAGCCCCGGCCATCCGTAGGCGCAGTTCCACGACCACTTCTCCGCCACCTTCAGGTCGGCGGACTCGATGGTGGCCCCGGCCAGTATCGCGGTGTTGAAGTGCATGAACGAGCGCGCCACGTGGACACCGCCGTCGTAGGTGCCCACCTTCAGCTCGAGGTCATGAGAGTTGTTGAAGGTGGTGCCGGACATGACGAAGGTGTCGTCGCTGGCGGCGCCGGCCCACAGCTGGGGATCCACCGTGACCGGATAGGCCCGGGCCGGGTCGTCCAGCCACGCCCGGTCCAGACGGACCTCCAAGGCGGTGCCGCCCTTGAAGGGGATGAGGGCGTAGGTGACGCCCAGGGACGTGGGCGCCTCCTGGGAGCGGGGGTCGAGGTTGGCGTCGGTCATGAAGCCGTGGGGGGTCCGGGCCCGCTCCACGCCGGCCTCGTCGCGGTAGATCACGTCGCCGGTGTCGTTGAGGGCGGCGGTGAGGCCCTTCAGCTCGAGCGGGAACACGAAGCGGTCCGGGGCGGCGGCGGAGGCCAGGACCAGCTCCTCCTTGACCCCGTTGCGCAGAGAGGTGAGGCGCACGTCGGTGTCCTTGTGCACCTTGGCGTAGGTGACGCTGTTGGCGTCGCCCTTGGCCTTGGCCTCCGCCGCCCCGTCGAGGGCGAAGCCCACCGAGTGGCGGTCGTCGACGGCCAGACGGGCGAGCGCCTTGTCGGTGGAGCTGTCGGCGACCGACAGCCCGAAGACGTTGGCGGCGTTGGCGCGCCGGCCGTTCTTGGAGGCGCCGAGTGTGTCGTCGATGTCGACCCAGTGATCCTGGGCGTTCTTGAAGTGCACCGCTGCGTCGTAGAGCTTGGTGTGCAGCTGGCCGGGCTCGTTGCCGACGAAGGTCTTGGAGCTGGCGGTGCGGCGCTCGAGGAGCTCCTCACCAGGCCGTTGGGCCGCCGGGATCACCGGCGGCGTCCCCAGGGTGGCCGGATCCGGGTTCTGAGCAGGCAGTTCTGGGACGGGCGGACCTGTCTGTCCCGGGATCGGGCTCACCGGCGGCGGCGCCGGCGCGCTCGTGACCGTGCTCTGAGCTCCGGCCGAAGCGGTGAGGGGAAGCGAGGGCGTCACAAGCACCGTGAGCAGGGCGATGCTGGCGAGGACCGCGCTGCGACGACGGGGGCCAGGCCCTCGGCCCCGCAGTGCCGTGAGGATGCCCGCCGCATTGGCCGACCGGAGGACGACGCAGACCACCGTGAGCCTTTTGCGCCTGGCCCGGACTGCCACAGAACCGTCTCGATCCATCGGTGCTCCTCCCCGCAAGGGCCGTTGCCCTTCCGCCGGCACGGTCCCAGCGTGAGCTGAACCGACCCTTCGGCATTTGGTATCGACCGATCACACCGACGACTTGAGCAAGTTCCGGAGCGGAACTGGCTCCATGGCATGTTCAGGCAACTCGCGCTGCTTTGGTCTTCGGCAGGGCTGCGCGACTGTCGGAGTTGGACCGGAGATTGATGCCCGGCGCAGCCCGGCCGGGCCTCGCTTCAGGGACCTCTACTTTGCGGCTGGTGGCACGGACCCGATACCGGGCCGAAGTAGAGGACCTGCCCGTCACCGACGTCGAGCTGCGACACATTGAACGGCTCCCACACCCTTGGTTAGATCCGGGCCGCCCGCTCGAAGGCCTCTGGTGCCGGCACCCCCTACAGCCCCATTCCCAGGTCCGGCCCGAAGTCGTGCTCGATGTGCGGCCGCCGCGGTGCCTGAGGTCCTCGATCGGCTGCCCCGCCTTGGGCCATGGCTTCTCTGAGGGGCACGGGGAAGTGGGGCAGAAAAGGGCGCAATGAAGGGGGATGGCCTGGTCAGGGGCTCATCTGTGCTCCCCCTCACGTCCCTCGCTGAGTAGCAGATACTTGTGAGGCACGAGTCGACTGACCCTTCAGATCCCCGTGCCTTAGGCAGATAGGCCAGGGGAGATAACGAACGTATGACGCAGCACGTGTGCCGACAGCTCCACGTGGGCAGCGGTGGCCAACCGGCGGACCGCAAGGTCCACAGCCCGGCTGCTCATCCGCTTCCCAGAACGCGACAACCACAGCGCGTCCGCGCCCACGCTGGCATCATCGCCAGCCAGCGCGAGTGCAGTCAGCTGTGCGGCCCTGGCCGGAAGCCAGTCGTCGAGAGCCTTCCGCGATGCACTGTTCAGGACCTCCCGATAGGCATCGCCCTTGCCGGAGCGGACCTTGACGCGGCCGCGGCTGGCCGACATCTCCAACGTCGGCCACGTCCAAGGCGGCGAGTTCGGAGAGTCGGAGCCCGGCGTAGAAGAAGACCGTGCCCATCGCCCGGTCGCGCGGCGACGGGCTGGCCTCCACGGCTCGCAGGAAGCTCCGCTGGTCGGCCTCCTCCAGCGAGCGCGGGGCGACCTGGGCCAGATGCTCCCGATTGACCGCCGGCCGGCCGGCCGCCAAGGACCGGTAGAAGGTGTCGATGCCGGCCAATGCCTGGTTCACCGTTGCCGGCGCCCACCGCTTGACCTTCTTGGCGTGGCGCTTGTAGTCGCGCACGGCCCGGTCACGGGCCTGAGGGTCCGAGAGGGCGTCTCGGCCGTGCTCGGAGCCTGCCAGCCAGGTGACGAAGCCACGGACCTGGGCCAGGTAGGCATCACGCGACCGCGGTGCGAGGGGCTGGCGCTTCAACCAACGGGCGTACGTGGCCAGCAGGGCCCCTGCGTCCCCGCCCGCCCGCCCCCCGCGTACGACCTTCTTCGATCGACCAGCCACTTCGCCTCCCTGTCCGCGGAACCGGATCCGCCGGGTCATGACCGGCCGAAACCACGTTAGTGGACGCGCATTCGGGCCGAAGTTCCACTAACCCTGATCATTCACCGAGCAGCGTGATCTGAAGGCCGCCCATCCGCGGAAGTGCCCACCAGACAAGGGATTCTGACGTTGTCGACGCGTCCGAAACCCGATCCTGGAGGGCACCTACCAAGTGAACGCTAACAGCACGCTTCCGGCGGTGGTGGAAGGCTCCGGCAAGGGGGTCGTGGCCCACGCCGGGCTCCACGCCCTTGGCAGCTTCGCCGACCGCCTGCAGTTGGGTCATTCACTCTCGGCCCGCATCCCCGTCTCCGGGGAGCGTCTCCCGCTGCACGACCGGGGCAAGGTGCTGGTGCAGGCCATGCTCATGATGACCGGCGGGGGCGAGGCCTGCGCCGACATCGAACGCCTCCGCGCCCAGGCTGCGCTGTTCGGCTCGGTGCCGTCGGACTCGACGCTGTACCGGACCTTCCGCTCGATCACCCCAGACACCCTGGCGAAGCTGTGGGAGGCCATGGCCGAGGTGCGAGCCAACGTGTGGCGCCGGGCAGCAGCCACGACGGGAACGGCGACGGTGGTGCTCGACATCGACGGCTCGCTGCACCAGATCCACTCGGAGAACAAGGAGGAGGCGGCGGCGAACTACAAGGGCGGCTACGGGTTCCACCCCATCTACTGCTTCGCCGATGCCACCGGCGAGACTCTCGCCGTGGCTCTGCGGCCCGGCAACGCCGGGGCGAACAACATCGCCGATCACGTCGCCCTGCTCGACACCGCGGTCGCCGGGCTGCCCGCCGAGATCGCCGTCGGCCACCGACCCGGTGACGACCCTGGCCTGGTGCGCCGCCCGATCCAGGTCCGCACCGACTCGGCGGGCTGCACCGACTTCGTCTGGCACGCCCGCGCCCGCAACGTCGGCTTCGCCGTCGTGGCCCGCAGCAATGCCAGCATTCATGCCGCCATCAGCCGCATCGCCTTCGATGAGGACTACTGGCAGCCCGCCCTTCGTCAGGACGGCGAGGAGCGTCCGGGCGCCGCGGTGGCCGAGGTCACCGACCTGGTGGAGCTGTCGGGCTGGCCGTCGGGCACCCGGTTGATCGTGCGACGCGAGCCCCTACACCCCGGTGCCCAGCAGAGCCTGTTCCCCTCGACGATGTTCCGTTACTGGGGCCACTACACCGACGCCACCGGCGAGCCGGTCGACCTTGACGTGCATATGCGCGCCCATGCCCACGTCGAGGACAACATCCGTCGGCTGAAGGACTCCGGTGCCCAGCGCTTCCCGTTCACCGACTTCGACGCCAACCGAGCCTGGCTCGCCGTCGTGTGCTTCGCCGATGCCCTGGTGCGCTGGTTCCAGCAGCTCTGCCTCACCGGGCCCCTGGCCATCGCCGAGCCCAAGACACTGCGTTGGGGGCTGTGGCACACACCGGCGCGGATCGTGCACCGGGCCCGGCGGCGCATCGTGCGCATCCTCGACGGCTGGCCCGGCTCGGACATTCTGCTCGGCGCCCACCGACGCATCGCCCTGCTGACCTGAGCACCGCCTCCCTCTGCGCTCACCGGGCACCACCCTCATCGCACGCGCCCCGACACGCCGCCGGCCGCCCGTTATGGCGACAATCGCAGTGGAACCGACTCGATCGGGCCGGGAATGGGTACTCCGTCGACCGGGACCGAGTCGATAAGACGTTCTTGCCCGGCCCAAGTCATCTCGTGAACGGTCGGGGTTAGCTGCCGGTTCCCTGGGTCTCCAACTTCGCTTGGCCTCGGCAGCACGCCTCGTGCCATTGCGTAGAGCAGCTCACCTCGGAGCTCCAGGTCTCCCAGCATGGGGGGGAGAGAGACCATGTTTCA
>JBBQRO010000193.1:0-6123 GCA_038214685.1 Acidimicrobiales bacterium | reverse complement strand
CCGGTCAGCTTCCTTGGCGATCGCATCAGCGGTCGTCTTGTACCGGGCGTCCGTGCGGGCCAACTCGGTGGCCAACTTGCGGAGGGCCGTGACGGCGCCGTCGGCGTCACCCGTCAGAGTGACCCGCATCACCGGGTTCTTGCTAGCCGCCATAGTCCACGCTCCCATGCCCCGCTCGTAACAACGCCCGCACCCGCTCGATGAACAACCTCTGATCCCGGAACTTGGGGCGAGGGCGGCCCATCAGCGCCCCCCGCTCCGAACGGGACTTCCCGTTCTCCTCACACCACGCCAGCAGTGCCCGTCGCTGCGCCATGAACGCCGTCAACGACGCCTCGCCGAGCACATCCGCCAACGTGACTTCCCGCAACCCATACCGGGCACGCGTAGCCGTCAACGTGGCATCCGCCGCGGACACCCAGTCCTCGATCCAGATGGCGGTGAGTCTGTCTGGCGCCATTGGCACCGGCTCGTCCACCTCGACCGGCCTACGACGCCGCATTCGGGTGACCAGCCCGCTTGTCCTCAATCAGGCGGACCCGACCCCAACGGGCGTTCGCAGCCTTCGCCGCACGACGCGCAGCCGGCGTCGCGCCCTCGTCACCCTCATCGAGGGGCCAGGCCAGGGCGTCGATCAGCTTCCCGAACGCCAGACGGCCCTGACGGATCTCAGCGACCACAGGATTCAGTCGCTGACGGCCGGTGCTGCCTTCCACCAGAAGGCCCTGCTCAGCCAGGAGCGCTTCGAGAGCGGCGATGTTGTCGAGCTGGGCGCACGCCTGCTCGAGCATGATCCCGTCGGACGTCGACAGCTCGAAATCGGCCGTAGCGGCCCGCCACAGGGCCTTTCCACGGGCTCCCAGGCCCTTCGGAACACCGAAATCGGCCATCTAACGGGCCTCTGACCGCGAAACGTCGTGGCGGCAATGCTCACGTAGAGGGCGACCTTGCCGGTCTTGGAGCGACCCGGGGGGGCAGGGGGTCCCACCCCCTCTGACCTGCACGTATGTAGCCGTCACCGCAGCAGCCCCGGATGATCAGCAGCGATGGGGTTCTGCCTCACCCCACGCCACCCACTGCCCGACCAACCACGACCACCACCTGACGCTGCACCCTCCCGAGCAGACTTCGTCCGATGGCACGGCTTGTCGTGGATGGCTCTCAGGTTGGACGGGTGGTCGCTTCCTCCCTTGGCTCGACTCACCACGTGGTCGACCTGGTTGGCACCGTCGCCACCGCACACGTAGCAGCGGCCCCTGTCCCTCTCGAGGACGTAGAGGCGAACCTTCTGCCACTTGGCCCCGTAGCCCCGTGCGTGACTGCTGGTGGTTCGCTGCCAGGCCATCAGGCTGCTGCCCTGCTGCTGGGTGCCTGACCGGGTCCGACCACGAGCGGGTCTTGCACGGTCGAGACACTGAACCCACCGTGGATCACGTACCGACCGGGCACCGCGGGTGGGCGCACGTACGGGGCGGTGACGACCACGGTGGCCTCGTCCCACCGCACGGTGAACCGGTAGTTGCCGTTCGGGCTGGTCATCACCTCGACCACGTCAAGGGTTCGGCCCATGGCCGTGAGCTGCAGAGTGTCAGTCATGGTGCTCAGTCCTCGTCCATGCCGGCGCCGGGCCGCAGGGTGTCCACCAGGGGGGTCAGCACGCCGCTGCGCACGTCCGCCAAGCGGCTCTCGGCGTAGGTGAGGTCCGTCAACCGGGCTTCCTTCATCCGGTCGACCACGACCCCCACTTCACGGCGGGCCCTCGAGCGGGCTTCGTCATCGTGCAAGGCTGGTTCCTGGTCACGGATGGCCACGGCCAGCGCCTGCTCGGCCAGGGCGGCGATACCGGACTGACGGCCCGGGGTGGCCTCGACGGGGTTGAGCCGGCGTCGGGCGTTCTCCACCTCGATGGCGGCGGCCTTGCGTTCGTGGTGGGCCCGGACAGGCTTGAACACGCTGTCGAGGAGCACCTGGTCCGACGACCCGGGCACCACGGCAAGGGAGAGCTCGGCCAGGCGCTTGGCATCGGCGGCGCTCACCTGAGCGGGGTCAGCGGGCAGGCGACCCAACCACATGATGTCAGCGGCGCCCAGCTCCTTGGCCTTCCTACCGTCGCCCTCGGCCCTGGCCGCGCCGTACATGGCCTCACCGGCGCCGATCCCGTACCCGGAGTCCGCCGCCTTCGCCCCGGCCCACGGGAGGGTGTGCGTGCTGGTGACCGGGGTGACGCTGTCGAGCTTGGCCTGGGCCAGTTCACGCAGCTTCAGCCCCGTCATCCCGCTGCCCTGCTCCTGCGCCCGGCGTTCGAGGTGCATCAGCGCCCCCCGGTCCATGGGGTTGCGTGGGTCGAGCTGCACTGCCTCCAACACCTGTGCCGCCGTCAGCTTGTCCGCCATCTCCTGCTCCCTGTCCGGCCTGTGAGGCCACGTACCGTTCGAGTTCGACTTCTGCAATCACCCGTCGCCGCCCGATGGGGAGGACTCCCAGTAGGCCCTCACCCACCAGGCGGCGCACGGTCCGCTCGCTCACACCCAACCGCACCGCCGCAGCGCGGTAACTGTGGGTGAGAGGCACCTGTCCAGTGTCCAACGAACCGCCTACTACCTGCTCGTTTGGCCGCTCCTGGCCGCTCAGGGCCGCTCCTGGCCAGCTGCGTCTGATGGCCACGCATCTGTTGCGAACCTCGCCCAGCCGGTCGGCGAGGACGGTGCCCCCGCCGTTGGCTTTCACTACCGGCAGGTAGAAGGTCAACGCCGCCGCCAGGTGCTCGGCCAACAGGTCATCGACCAGAGCATCGAGGGACGGCAGATCGGGCTTCAGCGATCGGCCGGTCACGCTGCCCGCCTCGTCCGGCAACCGGGGCAGGAGGCAGTGCGCCACTCGAGGTTGACCGGGTACTTGGCCTCGGCGTCCCTGTCGACGATGCACAGCCGGACACGGCCGAGCTCGGTCAGCCCGCCGCACGACGGGCACCCTCCTGCTGCAGCCTGGAGGCCGGCGTGGAACAAGCGCTCAGGATCGAGTGCAAGGGCCTGCTCGACGGCGACGCGGGTGACCACCGCGCCGTCACGACGGGCCTGACGCCACCGGTGCTGTATGGCCATGCGGACCTTCTCGCGCCACGCGGTCACGTACCGGGCATCGATCGTGCGGCTCGCGTTGCTCCGGCTCGCACCTCTCAGGGGTGTGTCCCTAGGTGTGTCCCGATGCTCTGATGAACCACCGTGGCCGTGGCCCGGGGTGGGGGTGTGTCCCGCAGGGTGTTCCCTAAGGGGACACACCCTGCGGGGACACACTTCCCCGCCCATCCTGACCTTGTCCGGGACACACCCGGACACACCCGGACACACCCTCACTTGACGACCCGAAGACTGCGCCCCGGAACCCAGTGACGCTTCGGCTTCCCCTTGCCCTGATCCTCGACTTCGATGCGGCTGGTGCGCAGCAGGTGTTCGATCGCCGCATCGACGTCAGCGGCCCGGCCACCGACCTTGGCCCGAAGCTCCCGCAGCCCCAACCCGCCGGTGTTGCCAACCACCTCGAGCACCTTGTCGACGGCCGCCTCGAACTTGTCGGGCCGGGCACCCTTAAGGTTGGGCCCGGCGTCGGCCAGCTCGTAGTGCATCGGCGAGCCGAGGTCGTCGGGGTCGTCGGCCCACACCTCGCGCCGGTACTCGTGCACCTGGTCGCCGATCTCGTCACCCCGGAACTCCAGCCGGACTATGGCGGATGACCGCCCGGCCTCGTTGGTCGACGCCGCGGTCACGGTCATGGCCACGATGACCCGACCCCACTCGGCCCAACCGGCACCGGAGAAGCGCTCGGCCCCTGTGCCCGTGCCCGACTGGTTGAAGTGGTGCGACACCACGAGAGCGGCACCGGCAGCCTGGCACGTGTGCTGCGCCGCCTCCAACGTCTCGCCCACATCGACGAGGCTGGACATCTGGGTGCCGCGCACGGCGAGGTAGGCGGGGTCGATGACCACGAGCACCGGGCGCAGCTCCTCCACTTCAGCCTGGAACGCCAGGATCTGATCGGCCTGGCGCAGGTGCGGCACCCGCTCGGACACATAGATGGGCAAGTCTTCGAGCCGGACACCCTTCTGGGCGGCCACGGCCCGCAGCCGGCGGACGAGCTTCCGCTTCCCACCCTCACCGGCGAACAGCAGCACGGTGCCCGACCGCGTGCACGGCCACTTGTCGAGCCACGCCAACCCGGCCGACGCAGCCACGGTCAGGTCGTCCACCAACCAAGACTTGCCCGCCTTGTGCGCACCACCGATGACGCCGTAGCTGTCGGCCGGCCACACGGGCTGTGCGAGCCACTGGGGCGGGGGGGTGGCGTCGACTTCCTCGGCCAGCTCCCGCACCGGGCGCACGTTCAGCCCCTTGCGGGCGGCGGTGAGGATGTCTTCCGCCGCCTGGGCGTCGGCCACTCGGGCGCCGTTGAGACGATCGGTGTAGGTGCTCATGCCGCCGCCTTCGGTCGCTGCTGGCCCCGGTCGCTGGCGGAGTCGAGGGTTCTGGTGATCTCCCGGTCGGACAGACCGAGGTGTTGACCGGCGGCGGTCAGGCAGTCGTCGACGATGGTGATTGTCAGCTCCCCGCCGGCCACGAGCCGGTAGATGCTGTACGCCTCGTCGTAGAGGGTCTGGTTGCGTGTGCCCTCGGCAGCAGCGGCGATCGTGTCGCACGCCCTGTGGAGCGCAGCGAGCCCGTAGCGGGTCCCGTCGCCCCTGCGCGGGTCGAGGTGGACCACGGGGGCGAGTACGTCGTCTCGTGCCCCTGCGGCCCGCTCGGTGGCCCGCAGCATGTCGAGCAACGCTTCGGGTGCTTCGGGGATCGACGCGGTGATGGGGAACTCGTCGAGCCAGGCGTACCGGTGACCGCTGGCGTGCATCGAGGGCGGGGCGATCATGTAGCCACCGATGCCCCGCCAGTCGCAATGCCCCGGCATGTTCGACCGGTTGCCCGTCTTGTTGCGGAAACCAGTCGGCTGCACCAGGACGTGGCGGCCCCGGCCGGTCATGGACACCGGGCCGAGCTCGCCGTTCCCGAGCCAGTCGACGACGCCCTGGTGGCCTTCGTTGGCGAGGATCTCCAGCGGGTCGTCGGCCGGCGTCGACTGGGTGAAGGGGTCGAGGTAGTCGAGGTCCAACACGTCGAACACGAAGCCCGCGGCCAAGCCGATGTTGGCGTTCGGGTGGCGGGTCCACCAAGCGGTCAGCACCTCGACGTCCGTGGTGGCGTCACTGGCCCCGTTGTGAACCAGGTGGCCGATCGGGTGCTTGCCCGTCTCTTTGCCGCAGTTGGCCCGGTTGCACTCGCACACGCCGTCCACGACGCCCCAGATGGGGAACAGGGGGACGTCGAGGTGGGTGGCGTACCAGATGGCCCACTGCCCGTTGATTGACAGGCCGGTCATCGGTGACCTCCCCGCCGCATGCAGCGAGCACACACGCCGAGCCCGGCGACCACGACCGTGCCGTGCAGGGTGCCATCGACCCCGTTGAGGTCGTGGGTCGGCACCCCGTCGGCGATGGTGCGCATGGCCACTGTCCTCGCCAGCGGACCAACCCTCCCGCACTGATCGCACGTGTGCTCGAGGTCGTCGCTGTGGTGGGCGATGTGATCTTCGGCGCACCGGTAGCAGCGGACACCACCAGCCGGATGATCGCTACACGCGATCGCGACGGTGGCCACGTCCATCAGGTGCGGGCATGTCTGGACAGGCAACAGGTCGAGCGCCTCGACGCAGCGGTCGTACTTGGCGATCAAGCCCGGGTACGCGGCCCGCATGCCGACGGGTCCGACGATGGCGGTCACCTTCGGCGCTGTGTACCGGCCGCTCATGACGCCACCTGCTTCAGGAAGTCCTGCGCCCGTTCCAGCAGCCGAACGACGCCCTCATCGGCAACGTCCCGGTCAAGCTCGCCGAGCAGGGCGTACGAGGCGAGCCCGGCCGCAGCGTCGAGCCGCACGGCCACTGGAGTTCCCCACGTTTTCCGGAGTCGGTTGGTGTTATGCGGCGGCTTGTTGTGTGATGTGGTCGTTGTAGGCTTCGACGGGTGGCCGGTACCCGACTGACGAGTGCAGCCTATGCCGATTGTACCATATCTCTATCCAG
>JBBQRO010000192.1:0-6139 GCA_038214685.1 Acidimicrobiales bacterium | reverse complement strand
ACGCAGGTCGGGACAACCGGCCACGGCGGTACTACCGACTCACCCCCCACGCCAGCGAGGTACTGGCCCATGGGACCAGGGCCTCGTACGCCGACGCCGCCGCTCAGCTGTCCAGAGGCGGTCCGCTCACCGCCGACGGGGCTGAGGCTGGGAAGCCCGCCGTCGTTAAGGGTGTGCTGCACCAGCGGTCCACTATCTTCGAAGTGTGGGGGCGGAGGAGAGCCACGACAGCGACGGACAACCGGCGCTGCCGTTCGTGTTGCGCCTCGCCACTCTGAACCATCCCGGGTGGCGGGATTTCCTCGAGCCGCCCGACGCCACGCAACCGGACGAGCTTGGTCGTCCGTTCCTTCTAGCAGCACGCATCGTGGCCGACCGGGCCCTGCACCCCGAGCGCGAGAGTTTCAGCCTGATGGTGTCCGCCCTCGTGGTGTGCGCTTCGGGCATCTTCGTCCTGTCGATCTTCTCCATCGGCATTGGCGCCTTCGCCGGGTGGTTACAGGGGTTCGGGGTGCTGGGCCTCGCTGGCGCCCTTGCCACATCGAAGCAACGGCTGCGTTTCCTGGCGTTCAGCGCAGCCAGCCTCGTCACCGCTGCCGGTACGGGCCTAGACACAGGTGGCGACTGGTCCTACGCGCCGTTGGCGTACCTGCTGGTGACCGACCTGGGCCTGTATATCCTCACCCTCGGGCTAGTCCTCGGCGCGACCAGTGCTGCCAGGGTCGGTGACCGCGCCGCTCGATTGGCTAGGGGCCTGTCCATCGTTGGATGGGGCTGCGTCGTCGTCGGTGTGGGAAACCTGCTGACCGGTCTGCACGCGCTCCGCGTCCATGATCTCGAACTAGCCGCCGGAAGTCTCGTCACCGGTATCGGGAACACACTGCTCGTGGTCGCCATCCGCCACGCCGTCGTCCACGTCCGCCGGCTCGGCCGAGCCGGGCAGGAGCCCAAGCATATGTAGGCGAGCCCATCTGGACGCTGAGCGAGCTCATCCTCACTCACAGCAACTGCACATAGAACCCCAGTTCCGGGACTACGCCACTCGGGCCGCCCCGGCAGCGGCCAGTGTTCGAGCGCTGGCTCCGCGACGACGCCAACCGGCTCCAGGGCCGAGGCGTGGAAGGCGGCCAGGGACTCGCCCCGGGCAGATCGGGCTCGTAGACCCACGCCCTCGACCGGCGGCGGCCCCCAGGCGGCGATGATGTCGTCGAAGGTCATGCCGTCGGGCTGGTCGCCGGGCGGTGCTCCCCGAGCCCATTCTCGACCTCGAGTCCTAGGCCCACGGCCTCCTCGACCACCTCGGCCGTCTCCCTGGCCCGCGGTTGGGCGTAGCGACGTTCGCTGCCCAATCAACAGACGCCCTGTGCCTGGGACTGACCGTTGGGCCGACCGCGTAGAGCGCTCTGGCCCACAGCCCCCGCCGGCAACACGCACGAGACCGCCCGCACAAGCCGCCTCGACCGTCCAGACGCCTGCCTGGCCCGTCACCCTTGCCTTGGACTCCACCCTGCGGAACTGGTGCGTCCGCCGGCTCAGCCCTCTGTGACTGGCTAGTCGCGCCGTGCATCAGGCCTGCCGCCGAGAAGCGGTCGAAGGAGGGGCACACATTTGCATAGGCCTGTGCGAACCCCTGCCGGCGGAGGCGGCGGTGGCTCCCAGCGATGAGGCTGCCGCCCTCCCCTCCGGGTCGGTTGCCCACGAGTACTGCCGCAAGGGGTTGGCGGCCTGGATGGCCAGTCGGTGGCCGCCACGGGCCTGACCAGGACCGTCGGCGCGCACGGGGTTGTTGCGCGGCTTGTCTTGATGTGGCGACGGCAAGGGATGGTCACGACGAGGTCGGCCTTCTCGACTGGCCGGCGGCCCAGCGCAGGGCTTGCCTGACCGTTGTCGAGGCGGGCCGCTATCTCGGCATCAGCCGGGCGAAGATGTACGAGCTGCTCGCCTGTGGGGCGGTGCGGTCGCTGACCATCGGGCGGAGCCGGCGGGTGCCCATCGCCGAACTGGACCGGTTCATCGACGAGCGCTTGGCGGTCGACGCCGCTACTCCTTGAACATGCGGTCCATGGCCTGAGCGCCTGCGGCGACGGTGGGGTCGGACGGCGTGGCGGTAGACGGTGCCGGTCATGCGGGTGCCGTCGTGTCCCAACACGTCGGCTACCAGCTCGAGCGGCACCCCTGACGCAGACAGGAGCGACGCTGCCGAGTGACGCAGCTCCTTGGGCGTCCAGTGGCCCAGGCCGGCGCTCTTGCTCAACCGGGTGAACCAGCGGCGCAGGTTGGCCGGATCGATGGGGGTTCCCACGCCGGTGGTGAACACAAGGCCGTGCTCGACCCAGGCGGCGCCGGCGAACGCCCGCTCCTCGGCCTGATGGGCCCGGTGAGCTACCAGTGACCTCACAACCGGGGCTGGGAGGTCGAGCCCTCGGAACGAGCGGCGGGTCTTGGGATCTCCCAGCCGCAGGCCAGTGGGCTCGTTCTTCAACGAGCGGCGCACCTGGACGGTCGCCTTGTCGAGGTCGACGTCGGCCCACAGCAGACCTCCCAGCTCGCCCGGACGCAGGCCCAGCATCAGGCCCACGTACACCAGCGCCTCGAGCCGGTCGCCCGCCGCCGCCGCGAACAGGCGGCGGGCCTCGTCCTCCGTCAACGACCGCCCCTCGGCCACGGCTCGGGCGCCGGCGGGCATCTCGGACAGCTTGGCCACGTTGCGGGCCACCAGACCCCGCCGCTCGGCGTGGGTCAACGCCAACACGCGGGAGTCGATGCAGCGCCTGCATGAAGTTTCGGGCATGTCGTCGGCTCCTTCATCTTGCTGGTCCCGGGTGGGGTGGGTGCCAAGGGCGGCCTGCAGGCGGGCGGCGTCGGTGACGCACAGCTCCCTGGCCTTGGACCGCACCTTCTTGGTGGGCATCGAGGGGCTGTCGGGCAGCAGGCGGGTGCGCCAGCCCTTCGAGTGCCGGATGGTGTCCCTGCGCTGGCTGGCCTGCTCGAACTCGGCGACGCCCTTGACCATGGACATCAGGCGCCAGTCGGCCCGGGCCCGGTCCATGAGGGACCAGGCGGGCCCGTGGCGGCCAGCGCCGACGTCAGGTTGGGGGCGGGGATGACCTCGTCGACGTGGCCCGTCCTGGCGCCGGCGTCGGCCATCTCGTGGCCGACGGAGAGCTTGGTCAGGTAGCGGCCCAGGTCCTCGGCCCGGTCGGCCAGCTCTCCGGTGACGCCGTGGTTCCAGTCCACAAGGCGGTCGGGGTCGAGTCTCATCACGATCTGGCGCCACTTGGCCGTCAGCTCCCAGGTGGCCCGGCCGACCTGGCCCTCGTCCAGCTGCAGGGCGCTGTCGAGCAACAGGTGGGTGTGGGGGTGCCACTTCGCCTTGGGGCCGACCAAGCGCCAGTTCACCTCGTCCGTGTGGCGACCCACTCCTCGACGCCCCAACGGGTGCACCAACCCGCCCACCAGCCGCCCGTGACGAGCTTCCGCCAGGCGGCGGCCAGCAGGCCCCACTCGACCTTGAGCGCCAACCCCACCTCCGTGGGGAAGGTCAGGGTCAGGAACATGCTCGACCAGCCGTACTCGACCTCGGCCCGGATGCTGGCGATGGCGATGTCGGCGCCGTGGTGCAGCAGCACGGCCAGGCGGCACTCGGGGCACACCCAGGGGCGGGCGCACAGCACCAAGCCCGACAGGCCCACCGTGCCCGTGAGCTCGCCGCCGCTCACGGCGCCTTGGGCCTCGACGTGCTTGGGGAAGAACTCGGCCTGCTCACCCGCGGCCGGCGCGCCACGCCTAGGGCGAGGGTCCCGGAGGAACTTGGACAGCTTGTTCCTGGGCCCGAAGATGGCCCGGGGCGCTGGGCTAGCGGCGCCCAACCGCTGTCTTGAGTGTGACGGGTGCGGCTAGACGCCTTAGGCTGAGAGGGCGGTAGGCGCAGCTCGACGCACCGGGGCCCACAATGGTTGAGACTCCACAGCAAGCTCAGCACCGGATGGAAGGCTTCCAAGCCAGCCAAAATCAGAAGAGGCGCGGTCAGCCCACTGGTGGCGGAGGCGGTCTCATCATAGGCGTTGTTATTATTGGGATAATCGCAGTGGTAATGTGGACTCGGTCGGTTGACAATCGCAGGAAGGACGAGGCCACGGTTAATGAGATCCCCGCCAACGAGCTGGTCACAATGCAAGCCCAGTCGACGCAGTGTCTCCCAAGGACTGGCTACGAACGCGCTTTCTCGATCGGGCGCGTCCGAAATGCTGACAGTGGCGGAAACGGTGTAGTCACCTACTGTGAACTTGACGTTGAACACAAGATTGGGGCCAGGGTTTTCTTCGGCGACAATACGACCGGCGAGAACGGTATTGCAGGTCACGCAGAAATTGATGATCCGCAGTTTGCCTCTGTGTCGCCGCTACCAGAGCGCCTCTTCAGCGAGTTTGTTAGCACCGCAAGCTACTTCGACGAGACAGTCCTAGGTACTTTAGACAAAACGCCTCGCGGCGTAGGAGAGCGGTTTCCGTTCATTCCTATGGCTATTGTAGTCCCAAGAGCGCGTTATCAAGAGTACAATGAGCCATACGAGGACTTTGTTGCTGCTCAGATGGACGCTTTCGTAGTTGCAGTGGATGAATCTAAGGTTGGAGTATCAATATCTGAGGCAAACGCGCGTTTGTCTCCCAGCGCCGAGACAGTCGAGCAGGGTCGCATCATCTTGGAGGCTTGGAAAAGCTGGCTCGCAGAGCACCCGGAGTTTACGGCGTTCGAGTAGCGGGTCCGGCTGGGGTCTGTCGAGTGACAGACTAGATGCCAACCAAGCCCGGCCGAGGGCCCGGGCATCGTCTTGTGAGGCTACGTCCGCGGTCAGAGCCCCTGCGCAAGGCACTGACGCTCACGCTTGGTTCATGGTGGTCGCTCCGACTGGTTCGGGTGGCGCGGCGCCGTCCCGGTCAAGGCCCCTCTCGGATGTAGCGGCGGGCGAGCTCGGAGGCGCCGTTTCTGCTGGCGAAGCGCATCAGTCGCTCGTGGTCCTCGGGCGGCATGTGGATCGTCAGCTGAGCCTTGTGTTTGGGCCGCATCGGCCACCTCCGTTCGTTGACCTCCGGAATCCCGGAGGGAATGTGTCTTGGACCAGGGTGTTCTCAGCGGCCACGCCTTGTCGGCCCAGACACGGAGACCCTGATGAAGACGAAGTTCGACCCGCAGGCGGTGGTGATCCGCCTCCGCCCTTCCTCGAAGTGTGCACCTCGCACACCGACGCCGAGCCCGAGCCCTTGGTTGGGTGGCTTAAGCGGGCCACCACGGCGTTCGACGAGCGCACGGTGGTCAGGCGCCTGACCATCCAGGAGAGTGTTGCCCTGCAGGTGGCCCTCACGTACCGCGCCGCCACGGGTGCTGGCTTCCCCGATGACGACGTAGCCGTCGCTGCCCTTGATGCTGGCGAGCGCGACCCAGCCCTCCGCCGCGTCGCTCGCATGCTGGCCTACACCAAGGTGCGCCCCGCCCACCTGCCAGCCGTCGTCAACCCGCTCGCCGCGGCAGCCTGAAGGGCCCCTTGATGTTCAACATGCAGATCGTCTTCTTCAGCGGCAGCAGCGGCCTGATCCTCGGCCTGGGGATCGCCGAGCTCATGGTCAAGCGTGCTCGGCGCCTCTTGAACGCCGGCAGCACCCGGTCGGCGGCTTCCCACTAGTACACCGCCACCTGGCCGCAGCGGAGCGTTGAGCGCCGTCCTGCGGCGGTGATGCGGGCCTACACCTCTTAACTGACGCCCGAGTTGAGGATGACGGTGCCGCCACCGGGCCCCACCAAGATGCGGGCCAGGTAGTGAACCGCCCCGGGTTCGGTGGAGGCTCCAGCGTTTGAGAGGATGGGGTCATGGGAGAGCGTGCTGGTGGGAGGCCGGGGCGGTATCCGGTGGAGTTGCGTGAGCGGGCGGTGCGGTTGGTGTTGGAGCATCAGCATGAGTACGGGTCGCAGTGGGAGGCGATCTGTTCGGTGGCGGAGAAGTTGGGTCCGAAGGCGGAGACGGTGCGGTTGTGGGTGCGTCAGGCGGAGACCGACGCCGGTCGTCGGGCGGGTCCGACGAGTGATGATGTGGACGAGTTGCGCCGGTTGCGGCGGGAGAACGCCGAGTTGCGGCGGGCGAATG
>JBBQRO010000191.1:0-6194 GCA_038214685.1 Acidimicrobiales bacterium | reverse complement strand
GCAGCCGACGGAAGGTCTAGTCAGGCGCCCACGGATCGAGCAGAAGACCCAGAAATAGACGCTCTGGACCGCCGCTTCGGAATGGCCTTGCCTCGGGAATAAGAACTCTGGGCGAGATGGCCGGGGCGGGATATCCGTTCGCGACGTTCCGTCAAGCTACCCTTGACGAATCGGGGCGTCAAGCTAGCCTTGACGATGTGGATACCGATCATGATGTCGCTACGTTCAACCGGCTCTTTGCTTCCTTGCTGGGCCCCACCTGTGGCCTCGAGGCCCTTGTGAGTCGCGCCAAGCAACGGGCCGTTGTCGACGATGTGCTCGAACAACTGCGCGTTGCTGCGGCTATGGCCGAGGAGCTCAGCCAAACCAGCGACAACTTGCTCGGCTGCTTCGTCGACCAGGCACGCAAGGCCGGCAGGTCCTGGTCTGACATCGGTCGAGCACTCGGCGTCTCCAAGCAGGCTGCCCACGAGCGCTTCATGAGTCCCAATTTCAGTCGCTTCACGAATCGGGCGCGAACAGCGCTGGCACTGGCTTCCGAAGAGGCGAGCGCCTCGACCACCGCTGGGTGGGGCTCGAACACATCGTGATCGGGCTTCTGGGGCCGTGCTCTCGACTCGGTCCATGATGGCCCACGCTCGGTCGACCCAGTCAACCGAACGATCTCTGGAGTTCGAGATGATGCCGAGACGTCCGCCCAGCCGTAGGACCCGCGCCAGCTCGGTGAAAGCAGAGTCGGCGTCGAACCAATCTCGTACGCGGCGGCCTCCCGGCCGAAACCCCGCTGAGCGACTTGATGAACCATGGACCCTTCATTTTGCACTGGCCTTCGCTTCGGGTCGTTCCTGACCCGTGACAGGGAGCGTGCCGAGGGTCGCTGCGTTCAAGTCGCTCCATCGCTTGCCGGACGCAGAGGCGTCACCGAGCGCAGCATCGCCCCCTTGCAAACGCCGAAACGTTGCGCTACGGCTTCCGGAAGGACATCACCGCCTCCACGAGGGTGCGGACGCCGAAGCCAGTGCCTCCCTTCTGGAGGTAGCCGTCATCCTCGTCGCTGCGGGCCGGGCCGGCGATATCGAGGTGAGCCCACGGGACGTCGGCTACGAACTCCCGCAGGAACAGGCCGGCGGTGAGGGCCCCGGCGTAGCGTCCGCTGCTGATGTTCTTCATGTCGGCGACGTCGGAGTCGATCAGCTTGCGATAGTCCTCGGGCAGGGGGAGGGGCCAGACCTCCTCGCCGGCCCGGGCTGCGGCCCGGGACACCTGGTCGGTCCACCCGGCGTGGTTGCCCATGAGGCCGGCTACCTTGCGGCCGAGGGCCACCACACATGCTCCGGTGAGGGTGGCCACGTCGATGATGGCGTCGACGCCGGCCTCGACGGCCAGCGACAGCCCGTCGGCCAGCACCAGGCGACCCTCGGCGTCGGTGTTCAGCACCTCGACGGTCTTGCCGTTGCGGATGGTCAACACGTCGCCCGGCTTCAGCGCGCTCCCGCCGGGCATGTTCTCGGTGGCCGGGATGATGGCGATCACCTTGATCGGCGGGGCGAGGGCGGCGATCACCGACATGGCGCCGAGGACGGCGGCCGCCCCGGACTTGTCGGTCTTCATGGTCTCCATGCCCTCGGCCGTCTTGATCGACAGACCGCCGGAGTCGAAGGTGATCCCTTTGCCGACGAGGGCGACGGAGGCCTCCGCGCCGGCCGGCGGGTCGTAGACCAGCTCGATCAGCCGGGCCGGCTCGTCGGACCCCAGGGCCACGCCGGCCAGGCCGCCCAGGCGCTCGGCGGCTATGGCCACCTCGTCGAGCACGGTCAGGGTCAGCCCCTCCGCTTCGGCCACCTCGGCGGCTACCTCGGCCAGCCGGCGGGGCGTCATGGCCCGGGCCGGTTCGTTGACCAGGTCGCGGGCCAGGGCGACGGCCGTGGCAACCCGGGCGCCGCGGTCGAGCCCGTGGCGGGTGGCATCGGCGGAGCCGACAACGGCAATGGACTCCAGTCGGCACGCCTTCGGGTCGGCCTTGTAGCGGCTGAAGCGGTAGGCGGAGAGCGAGGCGCCCTCGGCGACGGCCTGGGCGGCCAGCGCCGGGTCGAGCCCGTCCGGCGCGGCGGCGAGAAGGGTGGTGGCCGCCGTGCGGTCGCGCCAGGCGGTACGCACGAAGGCGGCGGCCGCCCGGCGCAGGACCTCGGCGGTGACCTTGTCGCGATCGCCGACGCCGAGGGCGATCCACGTGCCCCGGCCGGAGGGAACGGCCAGCGCCTCGCCCGGCCGGCCCTCGAAGCCCCGCTCGGCCAGGAAGGAGAGGTCGAGGTCGGCCTCTGCCCCGGCCGGGAGGACCCGGCCGGCGAACACCGGCGTGCCCACCGCTTCGGCGCCGGCAGGCACGTCGTCGGTCATGGTGAAGGTGATCGGCATCGGCTACTCCCTGGTTTTCTGGATGGAGGTGTCCGGGCGGGCGGGAAGAGGCTGGCCTTCCTGCCAGCGGGCCATGGTCCACAGCAGGTCGGAGAGGCGGTTGAGGTAGGGGACGACGGCCGATCCGATCGCAGTCACGGCCAGGGCACTGCGCTCGGCCCGGCGCACGACTGCGCGGGCCAGGTCGAGGGCGGCGGCGGTGGGGGACTGCCCGGGCAGCACGAACTCCGTGGGTGCCTCGAACCGGCCGGTGAGGTCGTCGATCAGCGGTTCGAGGGCGCTCACCATCTCGGGGGTCACGAGGGAACGCCCGGCGACGAGGCGGTGGCGGTGCTCGGGCGCAGTGGAGACCTCGGCCATGAGGACCCACAGATCCCGTTCCAGGCCGACGAGCAGCCCGTCGAGCTCCGAGCCCCGGATCGTGGTGGCCCGGGCCAGGCCGAGGGCGGCCTGGGCCTCGTCGGCGTCGCCGCACGCCGCCGGTGCGGGCGAGTCCTTGCGCACCCGACCGCCGTAGAGCAGACCGGTGGTGCCGTCGTCGCCTTGTCTCGTATAGATCTTCATGTGGCTGCGATCTTCATGTGGCTGCGATCTTCATGTGGTGGCGAGCGTACCGGCGACACCCTCGAGCCCTGCTGCACGGCTGCCCTTGACGAGGATGGCGTCGCCGGCGCCGATCGGGCCCATCCGGTCCAGGGCCTCTTCGGCGTCGGCCACCTGTTCCCCGCCGTAGTCGGGCGCCGCCACCGCGATAACCCTGATGCCCAGCTCCGCGGCGAGCGTGCCGAGGCGGGCGTGCTCGGCCGGGCCCACGGCGCCCAGCTCGGCCATGATCCCGAGCAGCGCGATGCGGCGGGAGGACGGCAGCTCGGCCAGGGCCCGGAGGGCGGCCTCCACCGACTGTGGGTTGGCGTTGTAGGCGTCGTTCAGGATCAACGCACCCGAGGGCGCCCGGTCAAGCTGCATGCGCCACGGCGACAGCTCGGCGTCGCCCAGCCCGGCGGCGACGTCGTCGACCGCAGTGTCGCACGCCAGTGCGGCCGCCGCCGCAGCAAGGGCGTTGGCCACCTGATGGAGGCCCCTGACCCGCAGGCGCACCGAGGCGTCGCCCCAGGGGGAGCAGAGACCGAACGTGGGCCGCAGGTCGGTGTCGAGCGACACCGCCTCGGCCCGGACGTCGCCCGCATTGAGACCGAACGTGAGGACGCGGGCAGACGTACGGGCGGCCATGCCCACCACCTGGGCCACCTCGGCGTTCAGCACGGCCGTCCCGTCCGCCGGGAGGGACTCGATGAGCTCGCCCTTGGCGGCGACCACGTCGTCGAGCGTCCCGAAGAACTCGGCATGGGACAGCCCGACCGTGGTGACCACGCCGACCAAGGGCCGGGCCACCGAGCACAGGTTGGCGATGTGGCCCCGGGCCCGGGCGCCCATCTCCACCACCACCGCCTCGGCATCGTCGGGAGCCTCCAGCACGGTGAGGGGCACACCCAGCTCGTTGTTGAATGACCTCGGGCTGGCGCTCACCCGCCACCGTCGGGCCAGGGCGGCGGCCAGGAGGTCTTTGGTCGACGTCTTCCCTACCGAGCCGGTAACGCCGACGACCATGGCCGGTAGCGCGTCCCGGGCTGCAGTGGCCAGGCGGGTGAGGGCAATAGCGGTGTCCGCCACCACAATGCAGGTGCCGACCGTGGTCTGGTCCTCCACCAGGCAGGCGGCGGCACCGGCGGCCAGGGCCGAGGCCACGAAGGCGTGCCCGTTGCGCTCCCCGCGCACGGCCACGAACAGCTGCCCGGGGCGGATCAGGCGGGTGTCGATGCTGGCGCCGTCGACCGTCACGTCGGGCCCCGAGAGGCTCCCTCCGGTGGCCGAAGCTACGTACGTTGCGGGCAGTCGCATCGCTCTAACACTGCCACCGACCCGCCCGCCCTAGACTTCGCAGCCGTGCGCCTGGTGATCCTTTTCGGCGGGCGATCGGCTGAGCACGAGATCAGCTGTATCACCGCCGCCCATGTCATAGCCGCGGTCGACCCCGATCGCTACGAGGTCGTCCCCGTGGGGATCGCCGACGACGGCCAGTGGGTCATGGCCGACTACCAGCCCGGGGCCACCGCGCTGGTCGCCGAAGGGCCGGGAGTTGACCCCTCGGTGCTCACCCCCGAGTCCCTCGCCTTCCCGCTCGTGCACGGCCCCCTGGGTGAGGATGGCACCATCCAGGGCCTGCTGGAGTTGGCCGGCATCCCCTACATCGGTTCTGGCGTGCTGGCATCCGCCCTGTGCATGGACAAGGGGATGGCCAAGGACGTGTTGGCCGGAGCGGGCATGGACCAGGTCCGCTACCTGGCCCTGCGCGACATCGAGGTCGACGACGGCACGCTCGACGAGGCGGCCGCCGAGCTGGGTTTCCCCCTCTTCGTGAAGCCGGCCAACCTCGGATCCTCGGTGGCGGTCACCAAGGCCCACGACGTCGAGGAGCTGGCCACTGCGGTCAAGCTGGCTCTGGCCTACGACGAGTGGATTGTGCTCGAGGAGGCGGTGACCGCCCGCGAGATCGAGTGCGGGCTGCTGGGCTACGGGCGGCTGCGGGCCTCGATGCCCGGTGAGGTCCGTCCGAGCCACGAGTTCTACGACTACGAGGACAAGTACACCGACGGCGGAGCCGAGTTGCTCGTGCCCGCGCCCCTCCCCCGTGAAGTGATCGAGGAGGTGCAGGGCATGGCCTTGGCCGCCGGCCACGCCCTGCGGGTCGACGGGATGGCCCGGGTCGACTTCTTCTACGAGGAGAACGGTCGGGGCCTGCTGGTGAACGAGGTGAACACCATCCCCGGCTTCACGCCCATCTCGATGTATCCCAAGATGTGGGAGGCCACCGGTATCGGCTACTCCGACCTCATCGAGCACCTGGTCGACGCCGCCCTCGAGCGCCACCACAGCCGGATCGACCGGATCGGCAGGACGGGCCGCACCGGCTGATCGCAGCCGGACTCCCACACTCACTGACGCCGGTTGGCCCAGCGGAGCAGCGCCAGCGACCCCAGCACCGCGCTTCCGAGGAGCACGCCGAAGGCCGCGGTACGGGGTCCGCCCACAAGGTCGTGGCGCCCTCGGACAACCGCCACCGCAACGATCACCAGCCCAAGGGTGGTCGCCTCGAATGGGATGGCCAGACGACTCCACTGGGCCGTGAAGCCGAACGCCAGCCATACCACTGCCAGGAAGGTGGCGAACGACGCCAACGTTCGGGCGGTGAGGGGCGTCAACATCCACGGCCAGCGGCTTATGGCCGTGGTGGGCCGGATGAAGATGATGACAGCGGCGGCCATGAGCGCCCCGCCACACGCACTCATCAGGCCGCGTAGCGGCATCGTCAACTGGAGGCCGGAGGCTGCCGTTGGCCGCCCTGCTGCCCTTTGGTTCTTCAGCCACAACACCGGAAGTGCGATTGGCGTGACGGTGTACAGGATGAGCCAGGCCCAGAATGAGACGTGGTCGTGGTTGAACCTGTCCCAATGGATGATCGTGGCTATACCGAGCAGCGTGGTGAAAGGAATGACGGCCAGCCAGCCTACGGCGACGCGGTGCCATCGGCCGACGGACAGGCCCCGGGCGAAGAACCAGGCTCCCGCCAGGTATGCGCCGCCCATAACGAGGCTCGCCAATTCGGGAAGGATGGTCCACGCCCATAGGCGGGGCGTGGATCCCGGAAAGCCGAAGAGGATCGCGAACGCGGCCACCAACACCGGGATGATGACGGCGGCAAGCAGGCGGGTGGCGAGGAG
>JBBQRO010000190.1:0-6272 GCA_038214685.1 Acidimicrobiales bacterium | reverse complement strand
CCTCGTCGGCGGCTATCTGGCGGTCACCACCTTCAACCTGTTCGGCCTCGGCTCAAGCGAGGAGACGCTGACCAGGGACAACCGCTACTGCCAGTTGCTCAGTCAGCTTGACCAGGTGGCGCTCAGCACAGGCGCAGCCTCAGCGGGAGGCTCCGTTGACGGCCCTCCTGAGAAGGTGAAGGCTGCGGTCGCCGAGATGGGCTCCGCACTTGGAGAGCTCCGGAGCGTGGCGCCACCTGAAGTCAGCCGTGACCAGGGCGTCGTCGTCGACGCGCTCAGGAAGGCGGCGGCGGGTGACCCGAGCCGGGTCAGAGCGCCTGAGTTCGCCCAGGCGATGCAGCGGATCCGCGCGTTCGCGCCCTCAGTTTGCCCCAGCGTCGTTGGAAGTACCGACGGCTGACGGACGCCGCCTGAGCGCCAGACGCGACGCGCCGACGATCAAATGATGGGGGCGAGGCCGGCGAAGTGGCAGGCCATGAGACGTCCCGGGGGCGGCGCCGGCGGCGGCAACGTTGCCCGCCAGCACCCGGCAGGCGCCAAGCAGCAGACGGGCCGTGCGGCATGGGGTCCGAGATTGGCCTGAAAGCGCGAAGCCTTGAAAGACCTGAGGGACCGGCCACTGGCGGCCGGTCCCTCAGGTTTGTTCATCTCGTCCTCCGGCGTCGGAAACGACGGGGGTCAGGTCCCGTCAGGGCGCCCAGCACCCCGACGGCGGCAACCCGATGACGGCTAGCCCGTGCAGGAGGCCACCTCGGCGAACAAGCCGGTGTTCTGGTTGTTCAATCCCTGGCACACGTTCCGGGTGACCCGGGAGGAAGGTGTCTCGTCGACCGGGATCTGGCTGAGGATCGAGAGCTCCTTGTCCTGGATCTGTCCGAAGAGGGCAGTCCGGGCCGCAGGCGTCGTGGCCCGGTTCACCTGGTACCACAGTCCGTCCATGCTGCTGTCACCAGGCGTCGTGCCCTGGTCGCGGAGGCCGGAGGTGTTGGCAGCGAAGGCCGTGGGGATGGAGGAGGAGATGTACTGGCGCTGCGATCCGATCACCGGGTCGTCACCGTGACAGTACGAGGTGATGCCGATCTGGAAGTTCCGGGCGCCCGCAATAGCGGGCCACTGCGACGAGATCGACGTTCCAGATCCCGTGAAGACGTTGCGGTCGATCACGTCGATGCCGAGGGTCAACATGTCGCTGACGAACTGCACCGAGATGGCAGGCTGGGTGGCGCTGTAGTGATGGGTGATGTCGATGTTGAACTGCGTGCCCGGCACCATGCCAAGCCTCGCTTGCTGGTCGAAGGTGGGGTGGTCCCCCCAGGTGCGGACCGACTTTCCTCTTGAGTTGGTGACCCGTGGACCGTCCCACCCGGCATTGTCAAGGTCGGTGTTCGCCGCAGCCACCGTCGGCTGGCCGAGGTTGGCCCCCGTGCCACCCGGCAACGTGGTAGGCGAGTAGGCGACCGACAGCTTGCTTGTGAAGATCGAGTCGGCCATGCGGGCCGTCCCGATTGGAGCGCCGGCCGCGGTCGGCACTCCCGTGTCGTTGATGGAGGCCTGGGCCCGGTTGAAGCCCGCGAACATGGCCCGGCGGACCAGGAACGAGCTGAGGATCGGGTTGGTGTATGGCGCATTGGCCGGCAGGGCCGCAACCTGGTTCTGGTCTAGCCCCGGGGCCGTCCCCGGGAGGCCATCGGCGCCGATCGTAGGGTCACCTGCGTCATACTCCGACAGCGTGAAGTTGGTGTTTCCAATCGAGTGCGAAGCCTTCGGCTGCCACAGGTTGAACGAGATCGTGTTGATGCAGTTGGCGCCACCCGAGCCCCGGGGGACCGACGCCACGCTGTAGTTGCTGCTCGTCGTGAAGTCGAACGGGGTCTTGAGCTGGTTGGACGGGACGCCTGCGGTGTCCAGGCTCCCTGAGGTTCCCCTCGCGGCCTGCAGGGCAGTGGCCGCCTTGCTGCTGTTCTGCAGAACGATCTTCGCCAGGTACGGGAGCCCCGCCTTGAAGTAGTTCTGGTTCTTGTTGAGGGTGATCGACCCGGCTGCGCTGATCTGGGCGGTGGTCTGGCCACTCCAAGTGAACGGCCCGCTTCCGACCGGTGCGAAGTTCTCGGCGCAGGCGGTGTTCGAGGTGTTCAGTATGTCCGGGGAGGAGGTGGGGGTACCGCCACCGTTGAAGGCGCAGCGGGCGTAGACGTGCTTGGGGATGATCGCCCCCTCGGTCACGTTCATCTGGCTGAAGGCGATGAGCGAGTAGGGGTACAGGAAGTGGAACCTCACGGTCAGAGGCCCAGTCGCTGTGATTGAGCCACCGTTGAAGGTGAAGTTGCTTGCGTTGAATCCCAGAGCCGGACCCATCGAACCGGCGGTCCGACCCTGGCCCTTGAGAAGGGCGAACCGGTAGCTGAACACCACGTCGTCGGCGCTGACCGTCTGCTCCGCGCCGCTCGGGTTGTACACGGCGTTTGTCACGCCACTGTCGTGCCACTTGATCCCCGGGCGCAGCGTGACATCCATGTCCTGGGTGCCGTCGCCGTTGTTCGTCACCGTCGGCATCGAGGCGGCCAGGTCGGGTACCACGGTGCCGGCGCTGTCGAAGGCCAGAAGTCCGTTGAACATCGGCTCGGACAGGGGGTGGGTACCTCCGTTCGAGGTGGTCGCCGGGTTGTAGGGGCCACCCAGGCTCCCCGCACCGACGACCATCGTCCCTCCGGTGGCGACGGCGCCGCCGGCGACGGCAGCCGCGCAGTTGTTGGTTGCACTGATGACGCAGTTGATCTTGAACCCGTTCGGGCCCTTTGACCCGTCGCCGCACGTCCCCGGGATGGGCTGGATCGTGTTGAGGCTGCCCGCCTCCGAGAGGAACTTGCCGTCGACCAGCGCCTTCTGGTCGGCTGCGTAGAAGCCGTTCTGGGCACAGAAGGCCTCCTGGGCGGTCCGCAGGGTCTTGGCATCGGTCAGCTGCGCCGCCGCTTGGCCCTTGTCACCGACGCCGCGCACGGCGAAGACCACGACAGCAGAGAGGATCCCCAGGATGATGATCACCACGAGCAGCTCGATGAGCGTGAACCCTGCTTGGTCCTCGCTGCGCTTGCGTCGCTGTCGGCCTATGAGTTGCGCCACGTCTAGATCCTCTCCATGGTTCTCCCCGGACGCCGTCTGACAACGGCAAGGAGACTTCTGGGGAGAAGAGTGGCACGCAGGACTGAAGTTTGTCAGTGGCTTGGCTGAAGATCTCCTGAAGTTGGCGGCCTGGCGGAGGGCGGATGGTAGCGTCGCACCGCCGTGGGGATGGGCTATGTGGTGCGGCGATTGCTCGGCATCATCCCGACCCTGGCCGGCATCCTGGTGCTGACGTTCTTGCTGGTGCACGCATCCGGCGGCGACCCGGCACTTGAGATTGCAGGGGATGGCGCAACGCCGGAACGGGTCGCAGAGATCCGCCGCCTGATGGGCTACGACCGGCCGCTCGGGGTCCAGTTCGTCACCTATGTCACGGACCTGGCCCACGGCGACCTCGGCATGGTGGACAGCCTGGGCGCGCCCGTGAGCGAGGTGATCGCCAGCCGGATCGGGCCGACTCTGCTGCTGACCGGCACCGCCCTCGTCATGTCAAGCGTGCTTGGCCTCTTCCTGGGCATGCTCGCGGCCCGCCGCCCGCTCGGCCCGGTCGACCTGGCCGTCAACACGGGATCACTGCTCGGCTATGCCGTGCCGGGGTTCTGGCTGGGCCAGATCGCCGTCATCATCTTCGCGGTGCACCTCGGGTGGTTTCCCCTCTCGGGCTACGTCGACAGCCGCAACCCCCCGATCGGTCTCGACCGTTGGGCTGCCATCGGGTACCACCTCATCCTCCCCGCCCTCGTGCTAGCCACGTCGGAGATCGCCCTTCTCACCCGCATCACCCGCAGTGGCCTGGTGCAGGAGCTGGGTCAGGACTACGTGCTGACAGCGCGGGCCAAGGGCCTGCCCGAGGAAGTCGTCGTCAGCCACCACGCCATGCGGAACGCGATGCTCCCCGTGGTGACCGTGATCGGCACCCGCATAGGGTTCCTGCTCTCAGGAGCCCTGGTCGTCGAGACGGTGTTCAACTGGCCCGGGCTCGGCTCCGCACTGCGGTCGGCGGGCAGTGGCGACACGGACCTGGTGGTGGGCATCGTGCTGCTGATCGCCACCGGTGTCCTGGTGACCAACGTCCTCATCGACCTGCTGTACCTCTGGATCGACCCCCGTGCCCGCAGTCGCTGAGCCAGTCGCCACGGCGGCGGGTAGGAGGGTCCGATGGCTTCGAGTTCCCGGATTGAGGCTCCTGGGGAGCATCCTGAAGCGGCCGGCGGGGGCGCTGGGCCTGGCCCTGACGGGGTCCTTCGTCCTGGTGGCCAGGTTCGCCAACCAGATCGCCCCCCTTGATCCCAACCACGTGGTGGGAAACGCCCTGCAGGCGCCGTCGGCGGTCCACCGCTTCGGCACCGACTATGCCGGGCGCGACCAGTTCACCCTGGTCATCCTCGGCGTACAGAACACCGCGACCGTGGTGGTCTGGGCCGCGTTGATGTCCGCAGGTCTTGGCCTGACGATCGGCGCCATTGCCGGCTACCGGGCCGGTGGGCTCCTCGACCGCGCCATCTTGCGGGTGATCGAGCTGCTTCAGACCGTGCCGCGGTTCCTCCTTGTCCTGCTCGTCCTCACCCTGTTCGGCGCTACGCAGCGCAACATCATCATCAGCCTCGGCCTGACCATGTGGACCCTGTTGGCCCGGGTCGTGCGAGCCGAGGCCCTCTCCGTGCGCCGGCGTGACTACGTGAATGCCGCCCGAGCGTCCGGGGCCCGCGACAGCCGCATCGTCTTTCGCCACATCGTCCCCAACATCATGCCTACCGCCATCGTGGTCATCGCCCTCAACGCCTCGGCCGTGATCCTGATCGAGGCCGGACTGGCGTTCCTCGGCGTGAGCGACACCGAGAATGTCAGCCTGGGCCAGCTGATCAGCACCGCCAACGGCTACTTCCAGCAGGCATGGTGGATGTCGGTCTACCCGGGGCTCGCCCTGGTCAGCGCCGTGCTGGGCATCAACCTGCTGGCCGATGCGCTGAACGACGTGCTGAATCCTCGAAACCGCCGGGCTGCTACGGCGCTCCCCCGGGCCCGACGCATCCGCACGCCGTGACAGCTAGCTCGCGACGGCGGAGCGAATCACGGGCGGCCGACCTGAGGTGAGCCGCGAGACCGAGTCTTCGAAGCTGTGGTGGTTCAGGCTTCTTCGGACCGCCGACGACCGAAACGATCCAGTCGGCAACCTGTACCGTCGTCCCTGACCGGCTGACGAAAGGTCGGGGTTAGTACAGTAGGCAGTCGTGTTCGAGCGCCGTTCTCCTTCGGCACCGGTGGCTCTGGTGCATTCGCCTGACGAACCGTTGCTGTCGGTGCGGGATCTCCATGTGAGCTTCCGCACCGAGCAGGGGACGGTGAAGGCGGCCGACGGGGTCTCCTTCGACCTGGCCGAGGAGGAGGTGCTCGGCATCGTCGGCGAGTCGGGGTCGGGCAAGAGCGTCACCGCCCTGGCCGTACTCGGGCTGCTGCCGGAGACGGCGACGGTCTCGGGTGAGGTGCGCTTCCGGGGGCGTAGCCTGCTCGACCTGCCCAAGGACGAGGCCCGCAAGCTGCGGGGCTCCAGCCTGGCCATCGTGTTCCAGGACGCCCTCGCCGCCCTGAACCCGCTGCACCGGGTGGGCAACCAGGTGGTCGAGGCCATCCGGGTCCACCACCCGAACGTGAGCCGCCGCGACGCTCTGGCCCGAGCCGTCGAGCTGTTCGGCTCGGTCGGCATCGAGAGCCCAGCCACCCGAGTGAAGCAGTACCCGCACGAGCTGTCGGGGGGCATGCGCCAGCGGGCGCTGATCGCCATGGCCATCGCCAACGATCCCGATGTTCTGATCGCCGACGAGCCGACCACGGCGCTCGACGTCACCACCCAGGCCCAGGTGCTCGAGGTGCTGAAGGCGGCCAGGCAGCGGACCCGCTCGGCCATGGTGCTCATCACCCACGACCTCGGCGTGGTGAGCGGGGTGGCCGACCGGGTGCTGGTGATGTATGCCGGGAAGGTTGTCGAGACCGGAACCGTCGATGCGGTGTTCGATCGCCCCGAGCACCCCTACACCCTCGGCCTGCTCCGGTCGCGGCCCCGCATGGAGCGCTCGGCCGCCCGACTCGAGCGGATCCCGGGTCAGCCGCCGTCGTTGATCGACGTGCCACCCGGCTGCTCGTTCCACCCCCGC
>JBBQRO010000189.1:0-6274 GCA_038214685.1 Acidimicrobiales bacterium | reverse complement strand
GGAGGAGGGGCCGGTGCCGCTCAATCAGGGCCGCGAACGCATCTCGGTCCCCCGCCCGGGTTGCCTCGACGAGATCGGCGTCACCCTTCTGATTCTGATGGTCGGCTGCGGTTCGGGACTTGGCCACCGGTAGATAGTGTCGCCTCGGCGATGCCTGGTTACCCGCCGGCTCGTGTGCGGGTTGGTAACTCCAGACGCTCTGCTGTCGGCACTGCCGTCGAAGACAGCCTGCGGCCCCTTACGCAAGACCGGCGACGGCCGGTCGCAAGCTGGCCAGAACATTCGGCACTCCAGGTCTTGGGCGCTCCGGCAATTCTCCCATGTTGGGCGATCAACGGCGATGCGTAGCCGATGGAAGACCTTGGGAGACCGGGAGGGGCTTCCGGCTAGGTCCTGGCCCCGCCCTGGCTGGTATGAGCAGCGGCGTGTGCCAACCTAGCCTCACCGGCTGACGTCAGCCGTAGGCCCGCGCTTGGATGTCGTACAGCTCCCGGTACAGACCGCCCCTGGCCGTGAGCGACGCGTGGTCGCCCTCCTCGACCACCCGCCCGCCGGCCAGCACGATGATGTGATCGGCCATCCGCACCGTCGAGAAGCGGTGGGACACGAACAGGGCGATGGCACCCCTCCGCTGCGCCGTTTCGGCGGCCACGCCGGCGAACAGCTCGAACAGGGCGTGCTCGCCATGCGGGTCGAGACCCGATGTCGGCTCGTCGAGGAGGAGGAGCAGCAGCGGTCCCCGCCGCATCATGGCCCGGGCCATGGCCACCTTCTGCCACTGCCCCTCGGAAAGATCGACGCCGCCAGGCCACTGCTGGCCCAGCTGCTGGTCGAGCCCTACCGGCAGGGCGGCGCCCACCCGCCCGAGCGACTCCTCCACCGACTCCGGATCGTGCAGGGAGGGGATGCTCCCGATACCGACTGCCTCCCGGACGCGCAGCTCGAACCGGCAGAAGTCCTGGAACCCGGCCTACAGTCGTTCCCGCCACTCGGCGCCCGGGGCCGGGATCGTGTGTCGCCCTCGGTACAGATCGACGGGGATGGGCGGCATTGCGGATTACACAACAGATTGCTCGGCGACACGCGGGTGGTGAGCGTGCTCGACTATGGGGGTGGCTGCGGAACCCGTGCTCTTGGATGGAGGCACGTTGTCCTCGGCATTCGCGCTCGGACGCGTGATCGAACCGGCTCGCTGTGTCGCAACCGGCTGGGGCGGACACAACCGCATGTGGCGTCTACAGACCTCCAGTGGAGCGTGGGCGATCAAGGAGGTCCGGCGCGATCTGCCTTCCTCGATTGAGCGGTCGTTCGGCATCGAGTACGAGGCGGTGGCACGAGGCGTCCCCGCACCTGAGCCCCGCCTGTCGACCGACGGAAACGTGTACGCACACGTCGATGGCGCGGTGGTTCGCTGCCACAGCTGGGTGGAGGGCCACGCGAAGACCAATGAGATCGTGACCGTAGACGACGCTGCTGGAATGGGCCGGATCGTGGCAGTGCTCCACTGCCTCCGCATCGTCGTGCCCGCCGCACCCAGCGACCCTTCCCGCCGATCCTTCGGCGAAGCGCACTGGCTCGAACTTGCTGAGCGAGGCGCGGATGCGGGTGCGGCGTGGGCGGGGCGGGTCCGGGCCAACATCGCCGCGCTCATGAGGGTCGAGGGCATGCTCGATCGACTGCACCCACCCCGGGATCGCATCGGCTCACACTGCGACCTCAACGCTCACAACGTCCTATTCGGCCAGGAGCTCATGCTCATCGACTGGGACGGAGCTGACGCCGCCGATCCCGGCTTTGAACGAGCCAACTACGCAGACCTCTGGGGATCCTCGACGACTGGCCCTGCCGACTCGGCTCGCACTACGGCCTTCCTCAGGGGCTATCTCGACGGCGGTGGAACACTCGATGCCGAAGACCTCGACACACTGGGCGAGTGGATGAAAGGCCTCCTTGTCTGGACGGAGCACAACCTCCAGCTCGCTCTCCGTGGGATTGGCGACAACCAACACAGCGCGGCCAACGCGCTCGTGGGTGCACTGATCAACGCACCACACACGATCGAATACCGCCGCGCCCACCTCGAGCGGTGCTACGCAGAAGTGCTCGGTTGAGGTTTGGACGCGACAGATTGACGGTTCAGGACGCGGATCGACGGAACTACCTGTCCCAGAACGCGCGTCCCGATAACCCCCCGACGGCTGTCGTCGGCCTGCACCAAGGTGCCGGTAGGGGCGTAGGGCCGGTTACGCGATGCCCACACGCGCCCGCCCGGGAACCGGCGTACTCGCGTGCGCGGTGCGCCCGATAACGCGCGGCGCTAGGGGGAGCGCCGAGGCAGCGCTCAAGTGCCGCTGCGAGCGATACGGGCGGACGAAGGACAGTCCGGCAACGACGGCGCTGCGCGTTCCAGGACCTGCCCCGGCGGGGTCCGCCGCTCGCAAGCCGGCAATTCCGGATGACCGGCGCAGACCTGCCCCGACCGAGGATGCGAGCGTTATCGCGCGAGCGGTAGGGATCATGTCGAGCGGTCCCCCCGGTGTCACGCTACCCGGCGCTCAGGGACCAGTAGCTTCGAGCTACAAAGGCCCACGCGCATGGAACTTCTGGCCCGGGGCGGGCGTCAAAGACAGGACGATGTCGCGAGGCGGAGGTTGTGTGTGAGGAAGATGCTCGTGGCAGGGGGGCTTGTGATCGGCCTGCTGGTACCAGGATGCGCGAACAACGGCGGCCGGTTGGCGACACCATCCGCCGCTGGCTACGTACACGAGCAGACAACAACGTCCGCCCCACTGGCACCGCAGCCAGCGGTCCTTGTCGAGAAGGGAAACTTCACTCTCTACGTAAGCAACCAGAGCTTCGAGAAGCCGACGATGCTGATCGCTGTCACGATCGACGGGCGCCAGGTCGTCTCGACCGATTTCCAGGTCGGCAACCAGCACCAGTTTCTGCGCTTTGCGCTCGACCTCGCCGCCGGCCCCCGCCGGGTCGTGGCTCGCGCCGGCGATGGAACGATGGTGGAGGCCACCTTCACGATGCCCGACGACGGCGAGCGGTGGGGCGTGCTCACCTTCTGGGCGTCCGCTGCCTACTACGCCCCCATGTTCCAGTGGCGCTACTTTGACGAGGAGCCACATTTTGCCTAGCCCGTCCGGGGCTAGGCAACGCTTACGCGGACAGCCCACGACGGCATAAGTGAGGTGCCGATCGTGCGCATCGGGCTCGACGGCAATCAGTGCACAACATCCCGCCTCCGTCGATTCCGGTCGGGTGGATCCTGCGTCAACCGCCCGAGTCCCGGCAGTTCCGGACGGGTCGCTCGCCAAGTCGCCCCGGGCGTTATCGGGCGCGAGGAACGGAGTCGGGCGGCCGGACGGCGGCGCTGGATTCGCCGCGGGCAGCGACGAGACGCATGTAACGCGCGCGTCTTGCCAGGTCGGTAACGCGCCGAGCCGTCGATCCGCTCGGATCGCAGCTTCTCTGTTTCGCAGCGAGTCAACAGACGCGTGCGAGCACAAAGTCGACGAGACCGACCCGAGGCAACGAGCGCGCTTCGTCCAGCGTGAACCACGCTGCTGCGTCGGTTGTGTCTTGGTCGAAAGAGGTTCGGAGCTGACCGGTCACGCTGGTCGCTTCGTAGACCACGCCGATCACGTGTCCTGCCTCACCACGCACGGACTCTTGTGCGGTGTACCAGTGCGAGAAGACACCAACGATCACTCCCAGGCGAGCGCGGAAACCGGTCTCTTCTTCGAGTTCCCTGAGCGCCGCCTGCTCTGGCGTCTCACCCCACTCCATCCCCCCACCTGGCATTGTCCACCTCCCGCCGTCGGGATGATCTTCTGCGTGGAACCGCGTGAGCAGGATGCGCGCCTGGTCGTCTCGGCAGACGACGTACGCAGCGGCGCGCCGCCACTGCGGTTGGTGCTCAGCAACTTCCTCCACAACTACCACCTTCTAACAGACTCGCGCCCCGGCCGACCTGCACCACGGGCAGCCCCAGCAGCCCCGCCAGCCAGTCTGCGCTTGCTGCAGGGTCGGCCGCCTCCACGACCAGGTGGTCCAGGGACCACGGATCGACCGGGAATCCATGCCCTCGGAACCGGCGGGCCACTCCTCTGCCGGGACGCCGTAGTTGATCAGAAACGGCCTCCAGGGGGACCTTCAGGGAGGAAGGCAAGCTCCCAGGTGGACGTGGAGCCGTCGGATCGCTGCAGGGAGCCGGCCCGGGGGTCGGTGACGCTGACACCTCGTGACCGAAGCTCGGTCACGGTCGCCGCGACGTCGGAGACGAGCACAGCGAACGCCAACCCGCCACCACCGGCGCGCAGGGTGGCCTCGATCGCGGGCCACGCCGGGCCGAGGCCGGCACGCGCGACCCCCGCATCGTGGACGGTGATTCAGTTCGAGGTACCTGGCGTCGATGCGCCATGCCGCGTTGCGAGTGCCGCGGCCCGGGTGCTGTCCCCCCGGCTGGATGGTGAAGCCCAGGCCTCGGTAGGCCTGCACGGCCGCATCCAGATCCGGGACCAAGTGCACGAGATGGTCAAATGCATGCCCACATCCTCCTCCAGGCACCACGGCCAGCGCTGGCCCCCCTGTCGTCACCGAGGCGTTCGCGCGGCAAGAATGGCTAACGACGACTGGTGAGCCGCTAGATTTACAGCCTCCCAGGCCGCCGTTGTTCTGTGCTCGGCCACTGACCTCGATCACGACGCGAGTTCGGGCATTCACTCTTGGGATCGCTTCGGCCCACTGTGACGCTCGGGCCCGGCCCCACCTGAGACAATCCGCCTTCTGAAAACCGAAACCCTCCGACGATCGCGTGCAGCTCATGAGGCCGGTCGAGTCGTCGCGGCGAAGCTTGTCGGCTCGGTCGTGGATAGAGCGATGATCGACGGGCCCGAGAGCTGCGTCGACAAGCTCTTGGTTCTGGTCGGCCAAGCGCGGGGGATCGTGTCCGAGTGTTTCGTGGGCTCCATGATCTCCAGCAGTACGTGACAATCGTCTTCGCCGGCCCGGCGGCCGAGGCTTTCTTCACCAAGGCACAGCTCGAGGAGCTACAGCGCCTTCAGATCAGAGCAAGGACCGGCACGTGGCGCGCCTCCTCAACAAGTTTGCCGCACTCCTCGATGCCGCCCGTGGGACGGACGAGGGCCCCGGGCGTTGAGGACGGCCCGTCGAAGACGCCGTCATCAACAGGACAACGTGGGGCGACGGCCACCGAATCGGCCTCCGACCCCAGATAGTCGGCGGAGCATCGTGATGATCTCCCCCTGCCAGTTGGCCCTTCGCCGGGAGGAGGCCATCGTCCTCGTGGAGGATCTGGCCGGCGTTGAGGGGCGGCTCGACGCCCTGCGGGCCGAGCTGCGCCGCCTCGCCGACTCCTGAGGAGCCCATGGTCCGTCGGTGACCGTCGGCTGGTGGTCGGCGGCTTTGCCGCGCGGAAAATATTCTACGTGCCCCGGAACGATTGAGGCGTTGGGCACGTCCAACTGTCAGCCTTTGAACCGCGGACAGGAGAGAATTCCATGCCCCCCATCGATCCCGACATCGGGCGACGTCACAGCACCCTCCGCCGGCGAGCCAGGTTCGCCGCCCCGGTCGTGCTCGTGGTCACCCTGGCGTCCGGCTGCGGCACCGACCGGGGCACACAGGTCGGAGGTCCGGCGACGCCGATCAGCGCCTCGCCCAGTGCTACGTCGGTCATCCCACCGTCGGACCCCATGCTTGTCATCAACCCGCCCCCGCCCCCGCCGACGACGACGACCACCGTGCCGGCGGAGCAGACCGTCGTCGTCAACCCGCCCCCGCCGACGACCACCGTGCCGGCGGAGCAGACCGCCGTCGTGAACCCGCCCCCGCCGGCCTCGCTGTCGCCGGACCCCGTCGTGGTCGTCGACCCGGCCCCGCCGACGACGACCCTGACGCCGGGACAGGGCGTAGTCTTCAATCCGCCCCCACCCACCACCATCCCGACCAGCACGGTCGTCATCGTCAACCCGCCGCCCCCGACCGGCTAGGAGGGTGCATGAGCTACGAACCGCCGGCTCCCCGGGCTCCCGCGGTGCAGGAACCGGCGGACTTCGTGGCCCGGGAGTGGCGGCGGCGAACGCAGGCTGAGTACCGCTCCGCGGCGATCGCCCACCAGGTCACGCTCTGGTTGCTCCAGGAGGGCGGCCCTCCCGACCTGATCCGCGACGGCCTGCGGATCGTGGAGGATGAGCTGTCGCACAGCGAGCTATCGGCAGCGGCGATGGGGGCGAGCGGTGGGGCG
>JBBQRO010000188.1:0-6292 GCA_038214685.1 Acidimicrobiales bacterium | reverse complement strand
GGGGCGCCGGCCACCGCCATAGGAGTTGGGCTGCGAGCCCTGGCCACGGTGACCACACTGGTGGTCGTGGCACTGGTGGCGGCGACGGCTGGAGCTTGGCGGGAGCCATGGCCGGGTCGGGCCCGACTGGGCCACGGGGCGGTCGTCACCGCCGCCGTCGCCACCCTGCCCTTGCTGGCGTACTGGCGCCTGCTCGGGTGACGAGGGTGGGCAACGATCCCGGCGTGCGCGACGATCCGGGCGTGGGAGTCACGGTCGTGATCGTCGACGACCATGACGGCTTTCGAGCCATGGCCCGCACGATGCTCGAGGACGCGGGGTTCGCCGTGGTCGGGGAGGCGGCCGACGGCGAGGCGGGGTTGGCTGCGGTGCGGTCCCTCCGGCCTCGCCTCGTGCTGCTCGACGTCCAGCTCCCCGACCTGGACGGCTTCGCCGTGGCCCAGCGCCTGGCCGACGCCGGCGGCGAGGAACTGGTCGTGCTGACATCGAGCCGCAGCGCCGCCGACTACGGATCCCGCCTGGGTCGCAGCCCGGCTCGTGGGTTCATCACCAAGGCCGACCTGTCGGGCCCGGCCCTGGCCCGGATGGTCGGGCCGGTATGAGCGTGCGGATACGTCTATGTCTGCTCGTGGCCGCGATGGCAGGCGCGGCCGCCTTCGTAGCGCTGAGCGCCGAGGGATCGACTCCCCAGGCCGCCGATACGCCCGCTGCGGTCCAGGCCGTCGAACTGGCCATCGCCCTGCTGTACGTGGCGGCGGGGATGCTGGCCTGGTCCCGCCACCCCGGGCGGCTGATCGGTCGCCTCCTGACCGCCGCCGGCCTGGTGTTGCTCGTCGGTCATATCGGCGTCCGAGTGAACGATGGCGCGGTCTTCACCGCCGGCATGGTGGCCCAGGCGCTCTTCATCGCTCTGCTCGCCCACGCCGCGGTGGCCTACCCGAGCGGGCGTTTGTCGTCGGCTTTCGACCGGGCGACGGTGGGCGCGGCCTACACGGTAATCCTCGGCGAGAACCTGCTGGCCACGTTGTCGAACTGCGACGGCTGCCCGCCGAACCTGCTGCTTCTGCCCCTCGACGACGGCGCCTTGGACAGGCTCACCGACCTCCAGCGGGGGCTGACCCTGGTGGCCATCGGGATGTTCATGGCCGCCCTCCTCCGCCACTGGCTGGGAGGCACGGCCGCCGCCCGGCGTGCAGTTGCACCAGTGGTCGCCACCGCCCTGGTCATGGCCATGGCCAACGCCGGTCTCCTGCTGGTGGCGCTCGGCGTCCCTCTCGGTCCTGACTGGGCGTGGTGGCTGGTGATACTGGCCGCCACCGCAGCAGTGCCGATCGCCTACCTGGGCACGCGGGTGCGCAGCCGGTTGGCCGGAGCGGGTGTCGGCCGCCTGGTGGTGGAGATCGGGGCCGGGCCCATACACGGCCAGCTGCGTGCCTCTCTGGCCCGGGCCTTGGGCGACCCGACCGTCGAGGTCGCGCTGTGGGCGCGCGATACCCAGCGCTACGTCGATGGCGATGGCCGCCCGATGACCCTTCCCGCGGCCGAGGACGGCCGGGCGGTGACGGTGCTGGAACAGGCGGGCGAGCGTGTCGGCGCCCTGGTTCATGATCCTGCGCTGGCCGAGGAGCCCGCGCTGGTGGAATCAGTGTGCGCCGCCGCCGGGCTTGCCCTCGAGAACGAACGTCTCCAGGCCGAGGTGCGGGCCAGGCTGGCGGAGGTCAGGGCGTCCCGGGCCAGGATCGTGGAGGCGGCCGACGCGGCGAGAGGGCGGGTGGAGCGCAACCTTCACGACGGCGCCCAGCAACGGCTGGTGACGCTTGCCCTTGCCCTTCGTATGGCCCGCGACCGACTGGGAGGCGACGCGGACCCCGCCGTTGCCGGCCTCCTGGCCCAGGCCTCGGAGGAACTGCGGTTGGCCCTTGCCGAGCTGCGGGAGCTGGCCTGCGGACTGCATCCCGCCATCCTGGCCGAGGAGGGTCTGGAGGCGGCGCTGGACTCCTTGGCCGAGCGTTCCGCCGTCGCCGTCGAGGTTTCGGTGACCACGATCGAGCGCCTCCCTCCCCCCGTCGAGGTGGCCGCATACTTCGTCGTCTCGGAGGCGCTGGCCAACGCGGCCAAGCACGCGCACGCCTCCCTCGTGACCGTGCGCGCCGCCCGCCACAACGGGCGGCTGTGCCTGGAAGTGGCCGACGACGGCGTCGGCGGCGCCTCGATCCGGCCTCGCTCGGGGCTGGAGGGCCTGAACGACCGGGTGGAGGCCCTGGGCGGGTGGCTGCACGTGGCCAGCCCGCGGGGCCGGGGCACGAGTCTGACCGCCGAGATCCCGTGCGGGTGATCATCGCCGACGACGCTGTCCTGGTCCGCCAGGGAGTCGTTCGGCTGCTCGAGGACGAGGGCTTCGAGGTGATCGACCAGCTGGATGATGCCGGTGAGCTGCTGGCGCGAGTGGATCAACACTGCCCTGATGTGGTCATCGTCGACATCCGGATGCCCCCGACCCAGACCGTCGAGGGCCTCGAGGCCGCCCTCGAGATCAAGAGGCGCCACCCCGGCGTCGGAGTGTTGGTGCTCTCCCAGCACATCGAGTCCCGGTATGCCTTGCGGCTCCTCGCCGGCGGGGCGGGAGTCGGCTACCTGCTGAAGGAGCGGGTGGCCGATGCCAACGCGCTGGCCGACGCCGTCCGCCGGGTGGGAGACGGTGGCTCGGCCGTCGACCCGGAGGTGGTGGTTCGCATGCTGGAGCGCAAGCGCAGGGAAACGACCCTTGACCGGCTCTCGCCGAGAGAGCGGGAGGTGCTCTGCCTCATGGCCCAGGGCCGGTCGAACGCGGCGTTGGCGCAGGAGCTCTTCCTCAACCCGAAGACAGTGGAGTCCCACGTGGCCAGCATCTTCACCAAGCTCGACCTGCTCCCTGAACCCGACCATCACCGGCGAGTGCTGGCGGTGCTCACCCACCTGCACACCGGGGTCGGGCGCTCAGGTATGGGGCGCGATCAGGGATAGCCCCCATGACGGACACCCGTCCCATCCGTAGCGTCGAGGCCATGACGAACGACCGAGTGACGACGCCCGACCGATTCCTGTTGGCCCGAGTGGCCGCCATCGCCGCCGGCGCCGTCTTCGGCGCCATTGCCGCCCTCCATGCCGTCTGGGCTGCGGGGGGCGCGTGGCCGTTTCGCGACAGGCAGGGTATGGCCGACGTGGTCTGGGGCGACGCAGTCTCGACGTTTCCGTCACCTGCGGCCACGCTGGCCGTGACCGTGCTCCTCGGGGCTGCAGCGCTGTTGGTGCTCGGTCGCGGCGGCGTGTGGGGGCGCTGGGTGCCCCGATGGGTGTTTTCGGCCGGCACCTGGACTGTGGCCGCTGTCCTGTTCCTGCGGACGATCTTCTACTGGCCGGCGTCGATTGGCTCCGACGCCATCAACGCAGATTGGGAGCTGGCGCTCTTCTCACCCCTCTGCCTGGTCCTGGGTCTGCTGTGCGCGATCGTCGCCCGTAGCAAATGCCAGGTCCGTCCCCCCGGACCTTCTCGGCGCATTGGCCGTGCCACGGCCAATCCTTGATGGCGACACTGCCCAGGAATGCCCGGGCTCGCTCAGCGGCGAAGGCTCGCTCCACCTCGGTCAGTGAGGCCTGAGCCTTGAGCTGTGGTCTGGTTTGTTCGTACACCGAGGCGCTGGCACCGGCGACCAGGCGGTCGACTGGCGAACGACAACGAACATCCCGCTGAACTCTTTGATGCTTGGCTTGTACATGTCACGCTCCTTGATCGAAGGTCATCGACCTCAATGTGCGCCAAAGAAGCGACTCGGTCATCGCCACGGGGAGTGAATCGTCGCTCCGTCGAAGGACAGGTTGCGATGGGCTGAGGCTCTGTCGAAGGACGGAGATGCGCTTACTCCAGGGGAGCGGG
Source organism: Acidimicrobiales bacterium (assembly GCA_038214685.1). Taxonomy (GTDB): domain Bacteria; phylum Actinomycetota; class Acidimicrobiia; order Acidimicrobiales; family AC-14; genus CADCTB01. The sequence continues at coordinate 2,379 of JBBQRO010000188.1, read as the reverse complement.
CACTGGAAAGGCGTTCCGGTCTGGGACCCTGCCGGCGCCAGGGCGCCTAGGACCCGGGCGTCACCAGCCCGCTCTCATAGGCGTACACAACGGCCTGGACCCGGTCCCGCAGCCCGAGCTTGGTCAGCACGCTGGAGACGTGGGTTTTCACGGTCCCCTCTCCAACGTAGAGCTCAGCGGCCAGTTCGGCGTTGCTCTTGCCGCCGGCCAGGAGGCGCATCACCTCCAGCTCGCGCTCGGTGAGCCTCTCGAGGCCACCGTCCCGGGCGCGCGGCGCTGGTCGCTGGGCGTACTCCTCGACGATCCTCCGGGTGACCGAGGGTGCAAGGAGAGCGTCACCGTCGGCCACCACCCGCACGCCGTGGACCAGCTCCTCGGGTGGCGCGTTCTTGAGGAGGAATCCGCTGGCCCCCGCCCGCAGGGCACCGAAGACGTAGTCGTCCCGCTCGAAGGTGGTGAGGATGACGACCCGGCTGGTCAGCTCGGGCCGCTGGGTGATGCGGCGCGTGGCCTCGAGCCCGTCCATCCTCGGCATCTGCACGTCCATGAGCACGATGTCAGGGCGCAGGCGTTCGGTGATGCTCACCGCCTCCTCCCCGTCGCAGGCTTCGCCGAGGACGTCGATGTCGGCCGCAGCCTCGAGGATGAGCCGGAACCCGGCCCGCACCATGGCCTGGTCGTCGGCGAGCACGACTCGGATGCTCACTTCCCGGCTCCATTGAGTGGGAATGTCGCCCACACCTCGAAACCACCCTCCGGACGGGGCCCGGCTCGGAGCCGGCCGCCGTGGATGGACACGCGCTCACGCATGCCGATGAGCCCGTGGCCGCCGACTCCCGCTCGGCTGGCGCCGGCGTCGCCTCGGCCATCGTCGACGATCCTCAGGTCGAGCGCGTCGGGCCCGTAGCTGAGTCGCACCGTCGCACTCGACGCCTCGGCGTGCTTCAGGGTGTTGGTGAGAGCCTCCTGGACCAGTCGGTAGGCCGAGACCTCGAGCGTCGGGGGAAGCGACCGGCGTTCACCCTCCACGACCACCTCGACCGCCAGTTCGGCGTGCACCACCTGATCGATGAGCTCGTCGAGCTCCCGCAGCGTCGGTTGCGGGCCGAGGTCGTCGGCCTCGCCCTCCTGGCGCAGGAAGCCGAGCATCCTGTGCAACTCGACAACCGCGTGACGGCTGGCGGACTCGATCGAGGTCAACGCGTCCTGGGCCTTGCCGGGCTGGGCGATCATCACCGTGCGCGCCGCGCCGGCCTGGATCCCCATGACGCTCACGTGGTGGGCCACCACGTCGTGTAGCTCACGGGCGATGCGCACCCGCTCCTCGAAGACGGCTCTACGTGCGTTCTCCTCCCGCTGGCGCTCAAGCTCGGCGGCGCGCACCTCCAGCTCACGTTCGTTCTCCCGCCGGGCCCGGATCGTGACACCGAACGCCCAGAACACCGCGAGGATGGACAGGTTGAACACCAGCTCGAAGGCGAGGCCGAGCACTGCGCCGTGTTCGGCGAGGTGGGGAAGGAATGGACGGGCGAGCTCCACCGCCAGCGTGCCAAAGACGAGGGCGAACACCCATGACCGGCGCCGCACCGCCCCGTAGGCGCCGGCGGTATATGCCGCCAACAGCACCGCGGCGAAGCCGATGTCGTCCTCGGGGCTGTCGACGAGCCGGGCGACGACGAGGGCGGCAGCTGTCACTCCCAGGACGACCAGGGGGAAGCGGCGTCGGGCCACCAACGGCAACATGGCGGCCACGGTGACCAGGAGCACGAGCAGCATGTCGGGAAGCCGGTACGACGGGTCCGACAGCCGCTCCGCTTGCACTTGGACCCGGATGGAGAGCAGGGCCGCGGCCAGGAGCAGCAGGCTCACAAGCCCATCGGCGAGCGTGGGGTGGAGCCCCATCATCGCCCAGACCCGCCGCCACCGGTTCACGCTGACGACGGTAGCCAGTTCCGACCGCATAGCCACTGATCGGCGTGCCTCGGGGCACGCGCATCCCCCGCGAGACGGAGCCGGGCCTCAATGCATCCACCTTGCGGCAGAGATGGGAACCCCTCTGACCGGCGATGTAATGCGAACGACGTCGGCCCACAGTGGCGGCATGACTTCCATCCAGGTACAAGGCCTGACCAAACGCTTCGGCGACGTCGTCGCCGTCGACAACCTCAGCTTCGAGGTCGCTCACGGCAGCGTCACCGGCTTCCTCGGGCCCAACGGCTCAGGAAAGACGACGACCCTGCGAATGCTGCTCGGTCTGATGGCACCTACAGCAGGATCGGCGACCATCAACGGCACGCCCTACCGTCAGCTCGCCGACCCGTTCCGCCACGTCGGAGCGGTGCTCGAGTCGACGAACTTCCATCCAGGACGCCGGGCACG
>JBBQRO010000187.1:0-6330 GCA_038214685.1 Acidimicrobiales bacterium | reverse complement strand
GCCCGGACGGCCGAGGGCGCCCGGGTCCTGGTCGACGACGCTCTCGCCGTCGAGGGCGCCGGCGCCTTCGCCGTGGTGATCGAGGGCGTGCCCGAGGAGGTCGGCCGCCTGGTGACCGACGCCCTGGAGGTGCCCACCATCGGCATCGGCGCCGGCCCGGGGTGCGACGGCCAGGTCCTGGTGTACCACGACGTCCTCGGCCTGGAGGACCGCGCCACCCCAACTTTCGTCCGCCGCTACGCCGAGCTTCAGCGGGCTGGGATCGACGCCCTCACCGCCTTTGCCGCCGATGTCCGCACCGGCCGCTTCCCGACCCCCGCGGAGAGCTACCACCTCACCCCCTCCGAAGTCGCGGTGCTGGAGCCGCCACCACGGCGAGGGTGAACAACACCCGTCATCGAGCAGCACCGGCGAAACCTGCCGCAACAAGAGGACGGGTGACTGCTCACGCCAGCCGGGCGAGCGCCTTCGTGGTCGCTGCGTTCAGGTCATCGTTGAGGGCCTTGACGAGGTTGGGGGGGTCGGCCGGATCGTTCAGGCCTTCGACGGCGACGATGAGGAGGGTGCGGCCGACCCGGTAGAAGATCAGCGTCTCGTACCCGTTGGCGTCGGTCAGCGTGCCGTCGACGACGGCTTGGTACTGCAGGCGGACGACCCCCTCGAACCCTCCCTTGCCCCGACCGGTGTTGTCGTCGATCGGGTCGGCCTTCCACTGTGGGTCGACGGCCTCGCCAGGCTGGGCCTGGGCATCGCGGGTCTTCGCCGCCGTCCGGCAGGTGCTCCACGCCGGCGCTCGGTAGGCGTCGATGGCGGCCCGGGCCGCCGGCTCGTCGGCGAAGGCGAGCGCCGTCGAGGTGGCGTACCGCTTGGTGGCGCCCTTCTGCAGGATCGCGCCGTCGACGACAGCAGCTATGGCCTGTGGCGCCAGGGAGCCAGCCGGCGACAGGGCGCAACCGATGCGTGAGGTCGGGTTGAGGTCACGCAGGACGGCGCCGGTAGGGGTGAGGTCACCCGGGCCGCCGCGGCCGGCTTCGAACTGGACCCAGTCGCCGCCGAAGTCGGCCTGGGTGATGAGCCCCTTCTCGGCCCGGGTGACCGCCGCCGGATCGGCCGCCGGGATGGGGACGCGCGGGGCGGTGGTCGACGCCGCTGGTGCGGACGTCGTGGTGTCACCACCCGCAGACGTCGTCGTGGTCGCGGGCGGGAGGCTGGTCGCCCCGCCGTCGTCGCTGCCGCCGCATGCTCCGGCCAGCAACGTGCCGAGCACCACGAACGTTCTCCCCAGCAGCCTTGACCCCATCGGGCCAATCTAGGCCCTGACCACGGAGGATCCGGAGCGTATCGAACGATTCAGTAGGTACGCCCGCTCGGGCTGCGCTTCAGGGCGGGGTCAGTCGCCCGGCAGGTCAGCTGGGGCAGAAGGCTTGGAATCGGCCGGATCGGACGAGTCGTCGCTGCATGCGGTCACCCAACCCCCGGCTAGCGCCAGGCAAAGGATCAGAGTTCGCAGGCTTCGAAGTCGAGTGCTTTCCCGGTGCTTCACGTCTGGTGTCGTCTCCTCAGGTTGATCAGCTGGCCTAGCGCTTGCAGTGCACTGCTTCGAAGTACTGCCCGTTCTGGAGGTGGTTGAAGCCCGTGCAGGCCGAGAGGAAGCCTCGCATCGGAGCCGACTCGGTCAGATGGACGACCGGGAACTTCTGGGCGATCTCGAGCGGGGTCAGGGGCGGGCCGCCGGGAGTGTCCAGGCCCAGGATCATCCGCTGGATCTGGAGGAACTTGGCCTGGTAGGTGGCGGTGTCGGGAGCCTTGCTGGCGTCCGCCCACAGCTTGTCCATGATCACGCTCTTGTATCCGGAGCCGTTGGCGAACGAAGCAGTCTGGACAACCTGGTCGGTGTGGACGAGCCGGCGGGCACCGAACTGAGGCTCGGCGCCGTTGTTGTTGGAGTAACCACCGAGGTCGAAGGTGCGGGCCACGAAGATGCGGGTGGTGACGATGCTGGTGTTGTTACCGCTGATCGTCGTGACGTCGATGCCAACTTCCTTCAACTGCGACTTGATGAGGGCGGCGCGGTCTTCGCCGCCGGTGGCGTGCAGGAACTCCATGGCCAGCTTTGTTCCGTCCGGAACCTGAAGCTCCGGGTCGGCATTGTTCTTGTTGGGATGGTTGACGGCCCGGCGGAAACCGTCGCCGTTGCTGGTGTCGGACCATCCTGCCGCCGACAGCAGGTTCCCTGCCCCCAACCTGTCAAAGGTGGGCAGCGGCTGTGGGCCCTGGTAGGCCCCACCGTTGGGCAGCGCGAAGCTGCTGTGGATGGGGGCTGTGGCCACCCGCCCGGTGCCGAACTGCAGGTCGGTCACGAACTTGTTGCGGTCCAGGGCCTTGAAGATGGCTTCCCGGACCCGGCTGTCGCCAAGGATCTTGTGAGGTGGAGCGTTCTCGTTCGAACCGGGCTTGTTCTGCCCGTAGTAGGGGCTGTCGGCCGAGTAGCCGTTGGGCGGCTGCTGGCCGACAGCCGCCGAGCCGCCGGGCGGCGGGGTGGCCGTGGTGGCCGAACCGGCCTGACGCTTGGTCAGGTTGAAGGCAAGGGTCGTGATATCGGTGCTGCGGGTTGCGGCCTGGCTTATGGTCGAGTTGCGCCTCAAGCGGGCGGCGTCACTGGCCGGGACTCCGACTACGTCGACTTCGCCACTCTCCAGGGAGCTGGTGGCGTTGCCCGTCACGACCTTCTTGAAGACTTCGTCGAGGTAGGGCAGGCGGGTGCCGTTCCCGTCGAAGCGGAAGTAGTCGGGGTTCTTGACGGTTCGAACACCCTGTGGGCCCAACGACTTGAACCGGAAGGGCCCGGTCCCGACAGGGCTGGTATTGGCCGGGCACAGGAGTGTGGCCGGAGCGAGGTTGAAGAGCGACCCGTTGGCGGCGCAGGGTCCGTAGGCCGTCTCGGAGAGGATGGGCGCCTCGGTGATGGTCAAGGCGAACGGGAAGGGGGTAAAGACCTGCCGGAAGTTGAAGACCACCGTGCCGCCATTGCCTGCCGAGGGTGGCAAGGTCTGGATGGCGTCCACCGGCACCGAAGTCGTCGTCGTCTGACCGGTCACACCCAGAGGCGGGTTGATAGCCCTGGTGCGGCTGTTGGCGGCCAGGATGGCCTTGGAGAAGCTGAACTCGACGTCGTCGGGGTCGAGGGTGTCGCCGTCGCCGGGGACACTGGAGCTGACGCCATGGAATTTGACGTTGGGCCGCAGCACAAAGGTGGCCACAGTGGTGGCGGGGTCGCAAGGGGCAGCGGCGCAGTTGGGGTTCGAAGCGGCCGGAACCGAGTTGTTGATCGTGTAGCTCTGGGCCAGGTCGGGCCCGAGGCTGCCGTCCAACTCGTAGCGAAGCAAGCTGCTGAACAGGTCGGCCGAGTTGTTCACCACGTCGCTGTTGTTGCTGATTGCGTGGTTCAGGGCCGTGCTGGGTGCACCGGAACCGTTGTTGATCACGAGGGTGCCGCCCAGTACCGGGGTCGAGGACGGGCCACAGCTCGAATCCACTGCGCAATTGATCCGGTATCCGGTGGCTCCGGTCATGCCGGCGCCCTTGCAGGCTCCGTCGGAGGTCAAGGTCACGTCGTGGGTCGACGACTGCTCGCTGAGGAGGCGCTCGTCGATGAGCTGCTGCTCCGTGCCGTAGAAGCCCTTCTGAGCGCAGAAGGCCTCCTGGGCGGTCCTCAAGGTCCGGGCGTCGATGCCGATGGCGGCCGCCTTCCCCTTGTCCCCGGCGCCACGGACGGCAAAGACGACCACCGAGGACAAGACGCCGAGGATGATGATCACCACCAACAGCTCGATCAGCGTGAACCCGTCCTGGCTGTCCGACCGATCGTGTACCAGCCGCCCCGAACGCGAAGCTCGTCGTCGCACGCGATCCCACTCTCTCTTGCTCTCTTGCTTGTTTGGCAGGACATTCGCAGATAAGTCTGAAGCGAGGCTGAAGGTTTCCTGAAGAAGCCCTGAAGGGTTCAAAGGGGTTGGTGGGCTCGGCAGCAGGGCGACCGTCGCGCGCTACCTTGACCGCGGTGCACCGTCGTTCGGCCCACGTGCCGAAGCGCAGCGCGGGCTGCATGGCTGCGGACCTCCGAAGGCGAACCTAGGAGGGCGATGAGCTGGCGGTACACCGCGCTTCGCCTGGCCCAGGTCATCCCGGCGCTCCTCACGATCTTGGTCATCACCTTCGTGGTGGTGCACCTGTCGCCAGGCGATCCGGTCGCGGCCATCGTCGGGGAGGATGCCGATCCCGCGGCCGTGCAGGCCGTACGGGCCCAGCTCGGCCTAGATCGCCCCCTCTGGGCCCAGCTTGTCCGCTACGGCGCTGACGTCGCCCGGGGTGACCTTGGCACCAGCTCGTTCTTCGGTCGCCCCGTGACCACCCTCATCGCCGAGCGCCTGCCGGCCACGGTGCTGCTCGCAACGTCGGCCCAGCTTGTTTCTTGCGCCCTCGGGATCCTGTTGGGCCGGGTCGGCGCAGGCCGCCCCGCGAGCGCGCTGGATCGGGGGGTGACGGCCACCACGCTCGTCGGGTACGCCATGCCCAGCTTCTGGCTCGGCCAGCTGGCGATCTTGTTCCTCGGCATCCGCTACGACGTGTTCCCCGTGGTCGGCATGACCGACACCCGGATCGAGTACACCGGGCTCGCCCACGTTCGTGACGTCGCATCCCACCTGGTCCTGCCGGCCTGCGTCCTCGCTGTGTCAGAGGTCGCTCTCCTGGCCCGGCTGACGCGCTCCGGGCTTCTCAGGCAGATGCGCGAGGGCTATGCCCGGACCGCCGCGGCCAAGGGCGTCTCCAAGGAGAAGGTCCTCTCCCGGCACGCCTTCCCCAACGCGGCGCTGCCCCTCGTCACGGTGATCGGTGCGCGGGTCGGCTTCCTCTTCTCCGGTGCGGTGGTCGTGGAGACGGTCTTCTCCTGGCCCGGCATCGGCCTCCTGCTGCGTGATGCGGTCAACAACAAGGATCGGGCGCTGGCGCTGGGACTGGTGACCCTGGTCGCGGTGAGCGTGCTCCTGGTCAGTGTGGTGAGCGACCTGATCTCCGCCCGGATCGACCCCCGCATCCGGTACAGCTGATGCGGATCGGGCGGCACGTGGTGGAGAACGAGGTGCACGGCCTGGCCAGTGCGAGCTCGAAGCGCCTGATGCGCGCTCCTTCCCGGCTCGTGGGCATGGCGTTCATCGCCACCCTTGGCCTCGTGGCTCTCTTCGCCGACAGGATCGCCCCGGCTGACCCCTTCGACACCACGGGCCCCGCGCTCTCGTCACCTTCCGGTCGTCACCCGATGGGAACCGACAACCTCGGGCGGGACCTGGCCACCGGCATCGTGCACGGCACGAGGACCTCGTTGACCGTGGTAATAGCCGTTGTCGCCATCTCAGCCGTCGTCGGAATCACCGTCGGCGCGGTCGCAGGCCTTCGGGGTGGGGTTCTCGACCTCCTCCTGATGCGGATCGGCGAGCTGGTGCAGGTCGTGCCGAGGTTCTTCCTGGCGCTCCTGGTGATCGCCTCCTTCGGGCCGGGTATCGACCGTTTGATCGTGCTGCTAGGGCTCACGTCGTGGCCCCTGCTGGCCAGGGTCGTGCGCATCGAGGTCCTGGCCCTCAAGCAGCGGGAGTTCGTCGCCGCAGCCGTCGCCACCGGCGCCTCGGGCCCCAGGGTGCTCGTGGCCCACATCGTCCCCAACGTGCTTCCCGTGGCCGTGGTGTTGCTGACCCTGCTGGCGTCGCGCATCATCCTCATCGAAGCGGGCCTGGCCTTCCTGGGCCTCGGCGACCAGGACCGCGTCAGCTGGGGAGCGCTGGCCAACAACGCCCAGAACTTCCTCCAGCTGGCATGGTGGATGGCGCTGTTCCCGGGCCTGGCGATCGCCTTGGCCGTGTTCGGCCTCAACCTCCTGGGGGGCTCGGTGAACGAAGCTCTGGAACACGGGCGATCCTGAGACCCCTCCGGCGGTCGCGTCCCGTCCTCGACCCCCGCTGACCTGGTGTTCACCGCCTCCACACGCGTTCTAGCGTGTCCAGACTCTGTCCAACCTTGTCCCCGCGGACCTCCGGCGGCAAAGAGGCGGACGCAGAATCGGTTCTGACATGGGCTTTTGTCAGTGTAGACGATGGGGCTCGAACCCACGACCCCCGCCTTGCAAAGGCGGTGCTCTAGCCAGCTGAGCTACGTCCCCGGGGTGGGCGCCACCTTAGCGGCGGGAGGCTGGAACGGGCCCCGCGGTTTGCCTTGGGCTGAGGGTGGCTAGGCCAGTCTGGTGCTCGTCCTCACCGTGGCCGCCCTCGTCGGGCTCGT
>JBBQRO010000186.1:0-6403 GCA_038214685.1 Acidimicrobiales bacterium | reverse complement strand
CCATGACACGTCGCAAGGACGGCACCTTCGCCGCCACCGTCGCCTTGGAAGCCGGGCGGCGATACCGGTTCCGCTACCTGCTCGGCAACGGCCAGTGGGAGAACGACCGGACGGCCGACGACTACGCCCGCAACGAGTTCGGAGGCGAGGACTCGGTCGTCGTGGTGTGAACGAGCTGTCACGACCAAGAAGGAGGGCAGCACGAGTGACACAGGTGAGCGACGACCGTGACCGGCCAGCCACCCCCGACGAACCCGCCGCGCCACGTGGCCCGACGAATCGCCTCGAGCCGATCCGCTCGGCGGCGGGCGTGGCCGGCGTGATCGACGCACTAGTGGGCGGTGACCTTCCGATCGTCGTCACCTGCTACGACGGCAGCCGGGCCGGCCCTGCACAGGCGCCGGCGACGCTGCTCGTGCGATCTCCCGACGCGTTCCGCCGGGCGCTGACAGCGCCTGGCGAGCTCGGGTTCGGGCGGGCCTACGTCGCCGGCGATCTCGACGTCGAGGGCGACATCTACGCAGTGTTCGCGCTGGCCGACGAAATGCGAGTCGCTCGAACGGCCTTGCGGCAGTGGCTGCCCTTGCTGCGGTTGGCTGGGACTGCCGGTCTCCGGCGACTCCCCGTTCCGCCCGAGGAGGCGCGCCTGCGGGGCCGGCGGCACTCCCCTCGGCGGGATGCGGCCGCCATTGCCCACCACTACGACGTGTCCAACGCCTTCTACCGGCTCGTGCTCGGCCCGTCGATGACGTACTCGTGCGCCGTGTGGCCCTCGGCAGCCTCGACCCTCGAGGACGCGCAGTCCGCGAAGTACGAGCTGGTCTGTCGCAAGCTCGGGCTCCAGCCGGGAATGCGGCTGCTCGACGTGGGTTGCGGCTGGGGTGGCATGGTCCTGCATGCCGCCCGCCATCACGGCGTCCGCGCCGTCGGGATCACGCTGTCGGCCCGACAGGGCGAGTGGGCGTCGCATGCCGTGGCCGACGCTGGTCTCGGCGATCAGGTCGAGATCCGGGTGCAGGACTACCGGGACGTGTCCGACGGACCGTACGACGCCATCAGCTCGATCGGCATGTTCGAGCACGTCGGGCTGGCACGCCTGGGCGAATACTTCACAGGGCTCGGCCAGCTCCTGCAGCCGGGCGGGCGACTGCTCAATCACGGCATCAGCCGCCTGCCCGGCGAGCGCGAGCGCTTGTCGCGCCGCGGCTTCATCGGCCGCTACGTCTTTCCCGACGGGGAGCTCCACGAGATCGGCGCCGTTGTCTCCCGGATGCAGACCGCAGGGTTCGAGGTCCGCCATGTTGAGAGCCTCAGGGAGCACTACGCCCTCACGCTGCGGGCCTGGGTAGCCAACCTGGAGCGCAGTTGGGACGAAGCGGTCGCCGAGGCCGGCCCTGCCCGCGCCCGGATCTGGCGGCTGTACATGGCGGGATGCGCGCTGCAGTTCGAGGCCGGTCGGACCCAGGTGCACCAGGTATTGGCCGTAGCACCCGACGGTGGGCACAGCAGGATGGGGCTCCGTCCCGACTGGGACGGCTCCACGCTGGCGTGACGGCCTGCCGGTACGTCGGGAGCCAGTCCCCGCCAACCGGAGACGTCTGCCCGCGAATAGGAACGCCCCGTCCCGCGGACGAAGCGGGACGGGGCGTTCGTGTAGGGATGGCTCAGGACAGGACGGTGGAATGGCGACGGACGAATGGCAGCCGTCCCCACGCCTGGCCCAGACCCCACCGGTGACCGGCGGCGGTGACCGCTACGACGATCAGCGCCAGCGCGTAGATCACGTGGTAGTCGACCAGCGGATTGGTTGACCCGGTCGCCTCACCGGCGGTGGTGTAGCGCGCCGGGTGCCACTCGGCGATCCACATGAGCGCCATCAGCAGCGTGCCGCTGACCGCAGCCAGGCGCAGACCGATGCCCAGCACGACCGCGACGCCGATGGCGAGCAGGCCGACCATGAAGAGCCAGTCGACCCACCAGTCACCGGCGATCGAGCGGAACGTGGAGGCGAATGGCCCGGCGTCGGTGTTGCCGAGGAACCCCTTGGTCGGGGAGCCGCCATTGAGCCAGGCGCGTTCTGAGGGCGTCGAGTACCCGAGGCCGACCAGCTTGTCGAAGAAGGCCCACAGGAAGACGAACCCGGTTGCGATCCGCAGGCCGGCGAACCATGCCGACGGTCCGGGCCGGGCCTGGCTTCCGTTGTGACTGCCAACGGTGGTGCTGGCCCGCTCGGCGCGGGTGGAAGTAGCTGTGGTCATCGTGAGTCCTCCTTCGTCGGTGGTCCGGCTCGTCGAGAGCCGGGCCAGTACACGAGTCATCGTGCGCCTGCCCGTGGTTCGTGCCATCCGCAGCCGCTACGGCTTCGCCATGTGGCGGAACCCTGATCGCAGCGACTGGGCCTGGATCGTCGAGACCTGCGTTTCCTCTCCCCTCGTGCGGGGAGGGCATCCGACTCCTACAGTCTGTCGCAGGAGTGTCGGGCTGTGCCCGAGCAGTCCGGTTGTCGTCGCCGAGCCAGGGCACACCGGACGTCGATCCGACAAGGAGCATGCGCGATGTCCAGTGCGAAGGTGCGGGTTGCGGTTAACGGCTATGGCGTGATCGGCAAGCGCGTCGCCGACGCGGTCACGCTGCAGGACGACATGGAGCTGGTCGGTGTGGCCGATGTGGCGTCCGACTACCGCATCCGAGTCGCCGTTGAACGGGGCCATGCGGTGTTCGCGTCTGACCTCGCGGCGCGCGTCGAGATGGACGCGGCACACATCCCGGTGTCGGGGACGCTGGATGATCTGCTCGGCCGGGTCGACGTGGTCGCCGACTGCGCCCCGAAGAAGCTGGCGGCGGCGAACAAGGACCGCTACCAGGCAGCCGGTGTGAAAGGCATCTGGCAGGGAGGCGAGAAGCACGAGCTGACCGGCTATTCGTTCTGCGCTCAGATCAATTACGCCGGCGCGCTCAACCGCGACTTCGCCCGAGTCGTGTCGTGCAACACGACCGCGTTGAGCCGAACCATGCACGCTTTGCACCGCCGAGGCTGGGTGAAGCGGGCCCGGGTGGTGCTGCTGCGGCGGGGAACCGACCCGTGGGAGTCCCACACCAACGGGATGATCAACACAGTGGTCCCGGAGACGAACGTACCGAGCCATCAGGGCCCGGACGCCCAGACGGTGATCCCCGACCTCGACATCACCACCCTCGCCGGCGCCGGCCCCTACAACCTGAGTCACATCCACTTTGCCATGGTCGAGACGACCCGCCCCGTCAGCCTCGACGAACTGCGCGACGCGCTGTGGGACGAGCCCCGGATCGCCTTCGTCCGTGCCGCCGACGGACTGGTAGCGCTGAACTCGGTGATCGAGCTGATGCGCGATCTCGGCCGGCCCCGGGGGGACATGTGGGAAGTGGCGGTCTGGGAGGATGCGCTGGCCAGCGACGGGCGCGACGTGTACCTCACCTTCCAGGTGCACAACGAGGCCATCGTCGTGCCCGAGACGATCGACTGCATCCGGGCGCTCACCGGCATCGAACCGGACGGGGCCGCGTCGGTCGCCAAGACCGACGCCTCGCTCGGGATCACCAAGACCTTCCTGCCGGCGACGACGTAAGCCGATAGCGCGGCTTCAGCGAACGCGACGCTGCCCCAACCCGGCATCCATGCCGTCCGGGCGACCCTTCGGCACGCAGCTCCGGGAGGAAGCGACCCGCGTCACGGCCGACGGGCCTCAGGCGTTGACCGCGTCGGGTCCTGGGTGGAGCACGACCCACATCGACGCAAGCACCAGAGCGATCCCGATCGCGGTCCAACCCGTAGGCGCTTCGTTCAACAGAGCGGCGGCGAACGCTATGCCAGCGACGGGGACCAGGAAGGTCCATGCGGCCAGGAGTCCCAGGGGGGAACGCAGGGTCTCGGTGAACCACGCCAAGAACGCGGCGACCGTACCGACGAGGGACAGGAATGCCAGCACGACGACGAACCTCGGCGTCCAGTCGATGCTGGGCCAGCCCTCGACCGCGGCGGCCCACACCATCAGGGCGGCGCCACCGATCACGAAGTGCCAGCCGCTGGCCACGACGAGGTCGAGGGAGCCGAGGCGTCGGGCGAGTAGCGTGCCGGCGGTGATCGCGGCGGCGGCCACCAGTGACAGGGCGGCGCCGTCACCGCCGCCACCGGGGATGGCGACGACCAGCAGGCCGGCGAAACCGACCGCCAAGCCCGCGGCGGTGCGGCCGGTGATCCGCTCGCCGTAGAGCCACCAGGCGGGCAGCAGGATCAGGAGTGGCTGGGCGTTGGCGAGCACGGCGGCGGTCCCCGTGGCGAGCCCGGCGACGCCACCGAACATGGCCGCGAACGCGATCGCGCCGTTGATCGCGCCGAGGGTGGCAACGAGCCCCCAGGACCGAGCGCCGCGCAGCGCCGGTCGTTGCTGCCAACGGGCGAGCGCGAGGAGCGCAGCCCCGGCGACCCCGGCTCTCAGTGCGGCGAACCACAGCACCGAGGCGTCGCGCAGGCCCCAGCGGATGGCGACGAAGCAGGCGCCCCACGCCAGGGTCACCCACAGCATCCGCCCGGCTCGGGGCCGGTTGCCAGCCTGCACTATCGCCGCCGGCTCCCTCACGCGGACACGGTCGTTGGCTGCGCATCGGCCCCGGCTGGCTCCTCTGGCGGCGGGGGCGGCGCGGCCGGAAGGTGCAGGCGCTTGAGCATCACCGCGTTGACAGCCACGATGAAGCTCGAGCCCGACATGGACAGCGCGGCGATCTCCGGACGCAGCACCAGCCCGAACGCCGGCTCGAACACCCCGGCAGCGATGGGGAGGGCGATGACGTTGTACCCGATGGCCCAGCCCAGGTTCTGGCGCATCTTTCGCAGCGTTCCCCGCCCGATCCGCAGCGCCACCGGCACATCGAGGGGGTCTGAACGCATCAGCACCACGTCGGCGGTCTCGATTGCCACGTCGGTGCCGGCGCCGATGGCGACGCCGACATCGGCCTGGGCGAGGGCCGGGGCATCGTTCACGCCGTCGCCGACCATGGCCACCTTGCGCCCGGCTGCCTGAAGCTCGGCGACCTTGCTGGCCTTGTCGCCGGGGAGGACTTCGGCAATCACCGTGTCGACGCCGAGCAAGCCTGCGATTCGCCGTGCTGTTGCCTCGTTGTCTCCCGTGAGCATCACGACCTCGATGGCAAGCTTGCGCAGCTCTGCGACGGCTGCGGCGGCGGTCTCCCGTGGGGCATCAGCCATGGCGATGAGCCCCGCTGCCCGGCCGTCGATTGCGACGATCACGGCGGTGCGGCCGCCCTCGGTGAGCTGCTGGCGCCGCTCGGCAAGCGGGCCGAGGGCGATGCCCTCGCGGTCCATGAGGCGGCGGTTGCCGACCACGACCCGCTGTCCGTCGACCGTGGCCAGGGCGCCGTGGCCGGGGACGCTGTCGAACCCATCGGCCCGAAGGCGAGCGACGTCGCGTGTCTCGGCAGCGGTGACGATCGCTTCGGCCAACGGGTGCTCGGACTCCCGCTCGACGGCGGCGGCCAAGGCGAGCAGGTCGGCCTCGTCGATCCCGTCGACGACGACGTCGGTCACCTCGGGTTCGCCCTTGGTGAGGGTACCGGTCTTGTCCATGACGACCGTGTCGATGCGGGCGCTGCTCTCGACCGCCATGGCGTTCTTGAACAGCACCCCACGTTGAGCGCCGAGACCGGTGCCGACCATGATCGCGGTGGGAGTTGCGAGGCCGAGGGCGTCGGGGCACGTGATCACCACCACCGTGATGGCGAACAGGATCGCCTCGTTCGCAGGCCGGCCGACGAGCACGTTCCACACCAGGTAGGTGGCGGTTCCGCCGATCAGGGCGACGAACACGAGCCAGAACGCGGCCCGATCGGCGAGCCGCTGGCCGGGGGCCTTGGAGTTCTGCGCCTCCTGGACCAGCTTGACGATGTGTGCCAGCGCCGTGTCTGAGCCGACCTTGGTGGCCCGCACCCGCAGCGTGCCGGTGGTGTTGAGGGTGGCGCCGATCACCTCGTCCCCTTGCGCCTTGTGCACCGGCAGGCTCTCGCCAGTCACCATCGACTCGTCGAGCTCGCTCTCCCCCTCTTCGACTACGCCGTCGACGGCCACTTTGGCGCCGGGCCGCACGAGCAGGAGGTCATCGACCTCGACGTCGGCGGTGGGGATCTCCACCGGCTCACCATCGCGCAGCACCACCGCCATCGGCGGGGCCAGATCGAGCAAGGCCCGGATGGCGTCGTTGGCGCCACCCCGGGCCCGCATCTCGAACCAGTGACCCAAGAGGACGAAGGCCGACAGAACGGTGGCGGCCTCGTAGAAGACCTCACCTCCGCCGGTGAGCGTGACGCCGACGGAGTACAACCAGCCGGCACCGACTGCGACGGCGACGAGCAC
>JBBQRO010000185.1:0-6530 GCA_038214685.1 Acidimicrobiales bacterium | reverse complement strand
GACACCAGGGCGGTGGAGTAGTCGGGGCCGGCCAGCAGGCCCAGGTGCAGGGGGCGGTCATAGAACATCTCCGCCACCTCGCCCAGGTTGCGGACCTCCACGCCCAGCGGCGGGGGGCACACGCCGAAGGCCATCTCGATGGTGAGCGCCGAGCAACACGCGTGCACGCCGCCGCACACCCCACAGGCCCGCGAGGAGATATCGATGGCGTCTCGGGGGTCACGGCCCTCGAGGATGACCTCATAGCCCCGGAAGAGCATGGCCCGGGAGTGGGCGTCGACGGCCCGGCGGTTCTCCAGGTCGAGCACGGTGTGCACGGCCAGGGCCCCGGCGACGCGAGTCATGGGGTCGATGTTCCAGTCACGCAGGCGGGGCGGGGCGGCCAGCTGAGCGCCGGGGCCCTCCTTGCGGCGGACGTAGCCCTTGGGCTCGGCGATGGTGACCGAGTATGGGTCGACCACCCCCGGCTTCAGGCGGGCCTTGCCGCCATCATCGAAGTCAATGGGCAGGTTCTTGAAGCACATGGTGCCCCCCTGGTCACCCCCGGGTGACCGATCGCCGATGCCATTTTCCGATGCCGCGGCCGCGCTGCTCGCGGTGGCGCGGTCCTGCTATCTGCGGCCGGGCTGCGAGATGCGCTGGGGCGTCCTGCCGGTGCTGTGGTCGGGGAGCTGTCCGCAGTTGACTACGGAAATAGGGTATCTGCGCCGAACACTCACCGCAACACCTTTTTGCTCAAAGTTGCAGCATCGTGACGGGGCGTGCTATCGGCTCCCGCGGCGAACGCTGGCCACGGAGGCCCCGGGAGTTGCTGGATGATCTCGGGCCTGTCGATCCTGGTGCCGCCCACCCGGCAATTGAGCAGCTTCACACCAGGCACCTTGAACAGCCCGTGGTAGTTTCCGCGCGCCGGTCAGTGTTCCGACGCGCCGCCCGGAGAACCCTGGAACGAATGCTCTCCAACCGACCTGCCCCCGTTCGGATCGTCGACCCGGAAGCCCCCACGCGGGCCGCGCCGCCCTGTTCCTGGCGGTCGGCCGCCGCCGTGTTCCTCGGCGTGGCCGCTGCGCTCTTCGTCGTCATGGGCGCGCTGACGCCTCACCTGCCCGAGGTCTCGGGCCCCGGCCTGACCCCCCGCTTCACCGGGCCGTCGTGGTTGGCTGGATGGGCGCAGTGGGACTCCGGGTGGTACCACCGCATCGCCTCCGATGGGTACTCCTTCGTCGCCGGCCAGCAGTCCACCGTGGCCTTCTTTCCCGCTTATCCGCTGTTGGTGCGGGCGGTCGGTGTGGTGGTGGGCGACGTCTACCTGGCCGGGATCACCGTCACCCTGCTCGCCGGCCTGGGCGTCGCCGTCCTGCTCATCACCTGGCTGCGGTCGCGGCTCTCGCCGGAGGCGGCATGGACCGCGCTCCTGGCCTTCCTCCTGTTCCCCTATGCCTTCTACCTCTACGGCGTGGTGTACGCCGACGCGCTCTTCGTGGCCGCGCTGCTCGCGGCCTTCCTCCTGCTCGAGTCCGACCGGCCGTTGTTGGCCGGCATGGCCGGCGCCGTCGCCACCGCCGCCCGCCCGGTGGGCGTCGTGCTGGTTCTGGCCCTGGCCGTGCGGGCGCTGGAGCGCCGGGGCGCCTTCGAGGGCGACGGGCGGGTCGACTGGCGGCGGGCCCGGTGGGCCGACGTAGGCGTTCTCGTCTCGCTGCTGGGGCTGGGGGCGTGGTGTGTGTACCTGTGGTCGCGCTTCGGCGACCCCCTGGCCTTCGCCAGTGCGCAGGCGGCTTGGAACCAGGGAGCCGGCCCGGAGACCTGGCTCAAGTTCCAGTTCTTCCGCGACATCGCCGACCTCCGCAGCCCCCGGGCCTGGGTCCTGTTCATGGCCCACCCGGTGCTCACGGTCGGCGCCGCATGCCTGCTGCCCCGGGTGTTCCGCCGTTTCGGGCTGGGCTACGGCGTCTACGCCACCCTGCTCATCGGGCTCTCCGCCCTCTCGACGAAGAACTTCTTCGGGATGGCCCGGTACCTGCTCGCCGCCTTCCCGGTGTTCGCTGTCATGGGCGAGGCCCTGGTCGAACGCCCCGCCCTGCGCCGGGTGGCGCTGCCGGCCAGCGGCGTCGCCCTGGTGGCCCTGACCGCCATCTTCGGCACCGGCTATTACCTGTCGTGAGCCGCCCCGCTCCCGTCGAACCGGTGACACCTGGTGCGATATACGACACCTGGTGTCACCAGTTCGCCGATCATGACCACCTGGTCACTCCGTGACCGGCCCGGAAGGCCGGTCCAACAGGCACTCACTGGTCGACCATCGTCAGATGGTGGACCAGTGACCGGCCCGGAAGGCCGGTCCTACAAGCACTCACTGGTCGACCATCGTCAGATGGTGGACCAGTGACCTACGGGCGGATGGTGATCGACAGCTCGCGCCGGCGGGTGGTGTCGCTCTACCGGGGAGCGCCGGCGACGGTGCGGGCGCACGTGGGCGTGCGCTGGGCCACCTGCCCGTTCCCGGCCGTCGCCGCCCAGCTCCCTCTGGCCGGGCGGATCCTGGAGATCGGCTGCGGCCACGGCCTGCTGTCGCTGTACCTCGCTCTGGAGTCGCCCGAGCGCAGCATCACCGGAATTGACGTCGACGAGGACAAGCTGGCCGCCGCCCGGGCCGCCGCCGCTGGAGCGGGCTTGGCCGCCACCTTCGACGCGGTGGCTGGGGCCGAGCTGCCCGAGGGCCCATGGGAGGGCATCGCCATCGTTGACGTGCTCTACCTCCTCGCCGCCGACGACCAGGTCGCCCTGCTGCGGTCCTGTGGCGGGCTGCTGGCGCCCGGCGGAGTGCTGGCGGTCAAGGAGATGGCCCTAGTCCCTCGCTGGAAGGCCAGGTGGAACGCCGTCCAGGAGACCGCCTCGGTGAAGGTCCTCGGCATCACCGAAGGGGAGGAGCTCACGTTCCTCCCGCCGGCCGAGATGGCGGCGGCCATGGCTGCCGGGGGACTCACCGTGCGCGACCGGCCCGTGCACCGGGGCTATCCCCACCCGCATCACCTGCTGGTCGGCACGAAGCCGGAATGATCCCTCCCGCCCTGGGTCGGGGGCTGGTCGTCATGCCCGGCGCCGAGTTGCCGGCGGGGTGGGCCGACGTCGACCGCATCCGGGTCGACGACGAGGCGGCGGCGGCGCCCCTGCACGCGGCGTGGGCGCAGCGGCGACCGGTGGTCGTCGAGCTGGGCATCGACGCCGGCGAGCTCAAGGTTCCGGAGACCGACTCGCGCCCGCCGTACCAGCTCGGCCCGGGGTTCGAGTTCGTCCGGGAGCGACTGCACTTCCTGGTGTGGGCCAACACCTACGACGGCCGGTCGGACCAGCCGGTGTGGTGGCACGGCGTACGGGCCGGGCGGCTGGGCGCGACCGTGGGCGGGCCGGCCGACGTGATGCTGGCCGACGGCTCGCCGGCCTGGTGCGACGGCGGGCCCCGCCAGGAGCTCTCGCTCGACCACTCCGTGATCCACCGCGACTCGATCGACGCCGGCCGCCTCACTGTCGCCGGCCACGCCCCGCCGTCGGCCACGCTTGCTGCCGACCAGCTGGCCGCAGTCGCCCACGCCGGCGGGCCGGCCCGCATCATCGCCCCGGCCGGGTCGGGTAAGACCCGGGTCCTCACCGAGCGGCTCCGCCACCTGCTGGCCGACCGCCACCACGAGCCGGAGCTGCTCACGGCCGTGGCCTACAACGTGAAGGCGGCCGACGAGCTGCGGGAGCGCACCCGCGGGCTCCGGCCTACGATCCGCACCCTCAACTCCCTCGGCCTGTCCATCTGCCAGATGGCCGGGCCGGTCAGGGTGGTCGAGGAGCGCGACGTCCGCACCATCGTCCAGTCGCTGGTCAAGATCCCCCGGAAGGCCAACGCCGACCCTGTCGCCCCGTACCTGGAGGCGTTGTCGGCCATCCGCCTGGGCCTGCTCGACCCGGCGGCGGCCGAGACCCGCTTCCCCGACGCCGCCGGCGTGGCCGTGGCCTTCGACGCCTATCGGGCCGCCCTGGCCTCCCGGGCCGCGGTGGACTTCGACGAGCAGATCTACCGGGCGGTGGAACTGCTCCTCACCGACGCCGGCATCCGCGCCCGGGCGCGGGCCAGCTGTCGAACCCTTCTGGTCGACGAGTTCCAGGACCTCACCCCCGCCCACGTCCTTCTGCTGCGCCTTCTGGCCGGTCCGGCGGCGTCGGTGTTCGGCGTGGGCGACGACGACCAGGTCATCTACGGCTATGCGGGCGCCGACCCGGGCTTCCTCATCGACTTCGACCGCTGGCTCCCCGGCGCCGCCACCTACGACCTCACGGTCAACTACCGCTGCCCGCCGGCCATCGTCAGCGGGGCTCAGACCCTGCTGGGCTACAACCGCCGGCGCATCGTCAAGGAGGTGTCGCCGGCGGCGGGGCGGGCCGACGAGCCCGGCGCGCTCGTGGTGCAGCCGGTGCCGGTCGACGACCTCACCCGCGCCGCCCGCGACCGGGTGGTGGCGTGGCTGGACCACGACGTGGAGCCGGAGGATATCGCCGTGCTGGCCCGGGTCAACGCCGTGCTCCTGCCCATCCAGGTGCTGCTGACCCAGTCGGGCATCCCCTGCAACCGGGCTGTCGGCACCGAGCTCCTGGGCCGAACCGGCATCGCCGCTGCCCTGGCCTACCTGCGGATCGGGCTGGCGCCCGGCGACATCGGCCGGGACGACGTGGCCGCCACCGTGCGCCGGCCGTCGCGCAAGATCGCCCGCAACGTGATGGAGATGATGGGCCGCCGGCCCCGGACGTCGATCGCCGATCTTCGCAGCCTGGGCGACTGGCTTTCGGGCGACGACGCCGAGCGGGTCCACGTCTACGCCAACGACCTCGACGTGGTGGGCCAGGCCGTGTCCCGTGCCGGGGCCACCACGGCCGGGGTGTTCGACGTGATCAGGCGGAAGGTCGGTCTCGACCGGGCCATGAACGCCCTCGACGCGTCCCGGGGCACCGCCGACCGCTCGGCCCATGGTGACGACCTCTGGGCCCTGGAGCAGCTCGCCACCCTCCACCCTGACCCGTCGGGCTTCGAGCCCTGGCTGCGCGGGGCGCTCACCGCCGAGGCCGCCACCGGCCCGTGCGTCCACCTGTCCACCGTCCACAAGGTCAAGGGCCGGGAGTGGCCCAACGTGGTGGTCTTCGGCGCGTCGGCCGACCTCTTTCCCCACCGGCTGGCCGACGACGTCGAGGAGGAGCGACGGGTCTTCCACGTGGCCATCACCCGGGCCGCCCGATCGGTCGTTGTGCTGGGCGACGCCGCCGCCCCGTCGCCCTTCCTGGCCGAGCTGGCCGGCACGGCGGCGATGGCCGCAGCGCGGGAGCCGGTGTTGCCCAAGGTGCGACCGCGGCCCGAGCTGCCGGCTGCAGGGGAGTCACCGGCCTGGGATGCGCTGAAGGAGTGGCGGACCTCGATCGCCCGCCGCGACAAGGTGCCGCCGTATGTCGTGATGAGCGACGCCCACCTCAAGGGCATCTCCGAGCGCCGGCCCACCACCCTCGGCGAGCTGGCCGCCTGCCCGGGGATCGGCCCGCTCAAGCTCGAACGCTATGGGGACGACATCCTCGGCGTGCTCGAGGCAACTGGTGACGGTTGAACACGCCCTGGCGTGTAAAAGTGTCACCAGTTGGGGCGGGTCAGGGCGACAGGCGCTCGCGAACCCAGCCGTCGCCGGCCCCCCGGCGGTAGCGCAGGCGGTCGTGTAGGCGGTCGTGGCGGTGGTGCCAGAACTCGACGGTGGCGGGGACGATCCGGAACCCGCCCCAGAACGGGGGCCGGGGCACCTCGCCGCCGGCGAAGCGTTCGGTGACCGCCGCCAGCCGGGTCTCGAGCGCCGGCCGGCCGGCGATCACCTCGCTCTGGCGCGAGGCCCAGGCGCCGAGCTGGCTGCCCCGGGGCCGGCTGCGCCAGTAGACGTCGGATTCGTCCGGACCGACGGGGTGGGCCGGGCCGGTGACCCGCACCTGGCGGTCGGGGGCCCAGAAGAACAACAGCGCGGCTCGGGGGTTGGCGGCCAGGTCGTGGGCTTTGGCGCTGCCGGCGTTGGTGAAGAACACGAAACCCCGATCGTCGACCGACTTCAGCAGCACCATTCGCACCGCCGGCACGCCGTCGGCCGACGCGGTGGCCACCGCCACCTCCGCCGGCGTGCCGGCCTCGGCGTGCCAAGCGTGGAACTGGCGAATGGGATCCGGGTCGACGTCACCCTCGGAGAGCATGGGGTGGAGTCTGACTGGAAAGCACCGGGCCCCCCTCATGAGGGGGGCCCGGACTGCTGCGGCTGACGCCGAGGAACGTGGGGGTGTTACTCGAGGGTGCAGCCGCAGGAGTTGATCTCCCGGGTGATGATGCCCTTGCCGGTGTCCAGGTGGGTGGTGCAGGGCATGCAGGGGTCGAAGCTGCGGATGGCCCGCAGCACGTCGATGCCCTTGATCTGGTCGTCGGGGACCGACTCCAGGATGGGGGTGTCGACGATGGCCTGCTCGTAGGGGCC
>JBBQRO010000184.1:0-6634 GCA_038214685.1 Acidimicrobiales bacterium | reverse complement strand
TGCGCGAGCAGAAGACGAAGCCTTCATCGTCGTACAGCTCCAACGCCCGCATGTCGTCGCGGTGCCGGCGAATCGCGGCAACGAGCAGCGGATGTAGACCGATCTTCCGTTTACTCCGCAGCGTCTTAGGCGTGGCCTGGCCGACGTAGCGGTCCTCCACCTCCATCGCCCGCTCGACGACGTGGACACTCGGCGAGTCGGAGTCGACATCCACGAAGGGCCACCGAAGGCCGGCGCGCTCGCCGGGACGCAGTCCGCACATCAGGCCGGTGAGCCACATCGCAGGCCGGGGATCGGCCGGGATTGTCTCGACGACGAGGTGCTGCATCTGCTCAATGCTCAGGCTCTTGCGGGTCTTCGAAGGTCGCTTCTCCGGGAGCAGCACATCGGCCGCAGGGTTGGTCTTGATCGTCCGGTGACGCAACCCGTGCTGGAGCGCCTGGTTGAGGTAGTTCCAGTTGCGGTCGATCGTGCTCGTCGCGTACCCACGGGAGGCCATGTCGGCGAAGAGCTTCTCCAGCCTCTCGGTCGAGGTGCGGTCGACCCACAGGTTCCCTATCACCGGGCGCACGCTCGTGCCGAGGAGCTGGCGGGCGTTGGCCAGCGTATTCGGCGACTTGGTCCTCGCGTGGCGGGACTTCTTCGACGGCGCCACGTTAGGGCAGCCGGCGGCAAACCACGCGTCGATGACCTCGTTAAAGGTGACCTTCCGCATCTGGCGAGGGCCCGGGTCGATCGACAGGGCCCGCGCCGAGAGCAGGTCGTCGAGGTCACGCTGGGCGTCGGCCTTGTCGGCGCGCTCGACCTTGCGGCGCGTGCCGTCGGGGAACCGGACCCAGGCCATCCACCGTCCGGCCTTCTCGTTCCAGCGCACCGTGGGGCGTTGCGCCACCTCGCCGACCTCCTGACGTAGCCAGTAGCCCAAAGGCTACGTTCAACTGGCTACGTTTTCAACATGCACCGAAACTCCCGGTCCCCCACCCCCTCTGAGCTGGGCTTTTGTGTGGAGACGATGGGACTCGAACCCACGACCCCCTGCTTGCAAAGCAGGTGCTCTAGCCAACTGAGCTACGTCCCCTGGCGCCTGCTGTTTTGCCCCTACACCCTCCATGACCTGCTCGCTTGCACCTCGCCATCCTCCTTCCACTGTGTCTAGATGTTGCCCTACTGGTCCATATCCTTGGGGGAATACTTGGGGATTACGACAGTTTGGGGGGAAGAGGACGCCTTGAGCGTAGCGCCGGGGCCGCGACTCCCTCTCGATTTGCGCGGGTGGTCCTCGCCGATAGTCCCCCCGCGAGTCGGGCATTCGGGCCGCTCCGCCCGTCGCCTCACCCATGAAGGGGCCCCCTCCCGCTACTCCGTCGCCCGGTAGAGGCGCTCGAAGATGTCGCCGTCGGCGGAGATGCAGTGCAGAGCTCCTGGGTAACCGGCACGGTGGAGTGGTCGATGAGACGGGACACTGTTCCGATGCGCGCCGCCGTTCACCCGGCCGTGATGATCAGCCAGTCATGCCCTCAACACCGCGCTGGACAGTTTGGCCGGGGCCGTGCCTGCTGGTCGGCTCCGTCTCCCAGCGAACGCTATGGACGGCGGGCTTGCGGGACGCCTCACCCACATGTGGGTGAGGTTTGGATCGCCGCCGCCACGGGTACGATTCCCGGGCTTCTCCTTGTCGGGGATACGGTGGCACAGATTCGAACGACGCACTCCCCGGACCCCGGAGGCGCAACGGTCACGCAGTTGGCCAACGGGAGAGGAACGCAGTGGCACTCCACAAAGGCGGAACGGCGTGACTTCGTCGGTGATTGGGATCGTGGCCCCCAGCGGCCACGATCGGCCTGCGCCGGCTCCTATGAGCGATTCCCTGCTCGTTCTTGAGCTCCACCGCCACCAGCACGACGCCCTCGCCGAGCTGTACCGGCGCCATGGCGGGGCTCTGTTCTCCCTGGCCTTCCGGGTTCTCCGGGCCCGCGAGCTGGCCGAGGAGGTCGTCCAGGACATTTTCGTCCGACTGTGGAACAGTCCTGAACGGTTCGACCCCGAGCGGGGAGGGCTCCGCCCGTTCCTGCTGGCCCAGGCCCATCGGCGGGCCATCGACGTGGTGCGCTCCGAGACCGCCCGAAGGGGCCGCGACCAACGCGCCGCCAACGCGCCCACGCCGGCGTACGACTTGGAGGACGAAGCGTTGAACCTGAATGTGGGGGAGCAGGTGCGTGAGGCGATGGGTGTGTTGTCGGAGGATCAGCGCAAGGCCATCACCCTCGCCTACTTCGGCGGTCACTCCTATCGAGACGTGGCCCTGGTCCTGGGCGAGCCCGAAGGCACGGTGAAGAGCCGGATCCATACCGGGCTGGCCCGCCTCCGCGGCACGCTGGCCGACGCCGGGATCGACCGCTCACATCCCTGACTCGCCCCCGGGACCTCTCGGCGGATCAACATGGCTGCAGCATCACCGCAGTCGATCGTTCCGCACCAAGGGGTTTCAGTAGGCGACCAGCTCGACCGCACGCTGTTCGAGGAACTTGAAGCTGGTCAGGCGGCCGCCCGGCGCGCCGCTGTAGGAGCCATGGGTAGGGGCCACATCGGTGTAGTCACGTCCGACGGCCACCGTGAGGTACTGCAACCCGGCCCGGCGGTCGTTGGTGGGATCGAACGCCACGGCGACCAGCGGAGATCCGGCGCCGGCGAGCGGGAGCAGCACCTCCACCCAGGCGTGGCTTCCGCCTTCGCCCACCAGGTGGCCGGACACGTACCGGGCGGGAAGTCCGCACAACCGGGACAGGGCCAACATCACGTGGGCATAGTCCTGGCACACTCCCGCACCGACGCGCAGCGCCTCGGCGGCAGTGGTGTGGATACTGGTCACGTCGTGGCGGTACGTCATCGCCGCCGCCACCCAGGCGTTGACCCTGTCGGCCAGGGCCAGGCCACCTTCGCCGGAGTCGACCAGGCGGCGGGCCGCGGCGCACAGGGCGGCGTCGGGCTCGGTCAGGGGTGAGGGGACGCGGAGCCGGCGGGCTTCGGCCGCGGGCCCAACTGCACGGTCCGTCCCCTCGCCGCGTTCGACGACCACCCGCACGTCGAACTTCACGCACTCCTGCACCTCGCCGGCCCGGATCTCGATGGTGACGTTGCCGAAGGCGTCGACCGACTCGGTGACCCCGGCCTCGGCTCCCGTGACCTCGAGCGCGGAGGCGATGCGCACCTGGTCACCGTGACGGGCAGGCGGCACGACCATGAGGTGGTGATGCAGGCGACGCACAGGTGAGGGATAGTCGTATCGGAGCGTCTGGTGCAGGACGAGCCGCGTCATGGCCATTTCAGGCTTTGTCGGCCCAGACCTGCATGGTCTCGAGCACCGCCCCGCCGTAGGTGGTGACCATGGCCACGTCGAGGGCGTCGCGACCTCGGCCGATGACCACCCGGCCTGTGCGGGGGACGTTGTTGCGTGGGTCGAAGGTCCACCAGCGTCCGCCCAGGTAGGCCTCGAACCAGGCGCAGAAGTCCATGGGCTCGTCGGGGGGCGACACGACGCCGATGTCGGGCAGATAGCCGAAGACGTAGCGGGCGGGGATGTTCAGGCTCCGGCAGAAGGTAAGGCCGAGCTGGGCGAAGTCCCGGCACACGCCGGTGCGCCTCTCCCAGATGTCGACCGCCGTGGTGGTCGGCGTGCTGGCGCCGGCCTGGAAGTGGACGTTGCCGTGGACCCAGTCGGACACGGCCTGGGCCCGGGGCCACCCGGGCTCGACAGAGCCGAACAGCTCCCAGGCTTGGTCGTGGAGCAGGTCGGACAGGCAGAACCGGCTGGGCAGGAGATAGACGAGCGCTTCGTCGGGCAGGTCCTCGATGAGCAGCTGCGGCGCGCCCTTGTCGGCCTGGTCGTGGTCGGAGGACACCTCCACCGTGGCGTCGTAGCGCAGGAGGTTCTCCCCCTCCACCAGGCTGAGGCGATCGCAGACGTTGCCGTAGACGTCGAGGTACGTCGACACCGGGAGTGGTGGGGTGGTGCTCCAGCTGTGGGACAGCAGCCAGTGCGGGCCCTCGGGTCGCGGGCGCACCTGCCAGATGGTCGGCGTGACGGCCGGCGCCCGGTAGCGGAACTCACATCCGACTCGCACGTGCATCCTCTGATCCTGCCCGCGATTCATGAACGGAGTGTGTCCGGGACCGTCACCATCCCGTGAAGATCATCCCCGCGAAGTGGAAAGGCGCAGGTGACGATACGGGGATTGTCGGCCGCCTGTGCATGAGAACGGCGGTTCTTGGGGATCTGTAACGGGCGACGATGCCGGAGCTCCGGC
This sequence comes from Acidimicrobiales bacterium, assembly GCA_038214685.1. Lineage (GTDB taxonomy): Bacteria > Actinomycetota > Acidimicrobiia > Acidimicrobiales > AC-14 > CADCTB01. Next base: position 2,330 of record JBBQRO010000184.1, on the reverse strand, counting down.
GACGACCTTTCAAGGAGGAGCGGCGTGACGCAGCAGCTGACCGTGCCCAACCCGCAGGACCTGCAGGGCCAGGCGCTCTACGACGTGACCGGAGAAGAGGTCGGCGTGATCGAGGGCGTCTACCTCGACAACGTGACGCGGAGCCCCGAGTGGGCCGCAGTTCGCCTGGGCCCTGACGCGCTGGCGTTGGTGCCGCTGGCGGAAGCGTCCGGCAGAAAAGGCGGCGTGCAGGTCGACTTCGACCTCGACATGGTTCTCGGCGCGCCGTTTCAGCTGGCCGGGCTGGATAACGAGGTCACCGAGGAGACCGAGCAGCTGCTGTACCGCTATTACACGGGTGGGAACGGGTCGGCGGCGGCGCAGGCCAAAGAGGTCCTGAGCGACGCCAAGGGCGAGGCCGCGGAGGTGGCCGCGACGGCACGGGACGAGGTGGCCGATGTGGCGTCCGCAGCCAGGGACGAGGCCGCGGAGGTGGCCGCTGCGGCCACGGCGCAGGCCCGCGACGTCGCCTCCTCGGCCAAGCACGAAGCGGTGGCGGTGGTCGACATGGCCAAGGAGGAGACAGCTGAGGTGGCTCACGTGGCTGCGACCGAGGCCCGGGAGTTGGTGGACACCACCCGCACCGAGCTCGAGTCGCAGGCCGAGACCCAGCTCGAGCAGATCGCCGAGACCCTGTACCGCCTGGCCGGGCAGGCCTTGGCCCTGGCCCGGGGCAATGCCGCGCAGGCTGGCCCGCTGGGCGACTTGGTCGGGCGAGCAGGTCAGGAGCTGCAGAACGTGGCCGCCGGCATCGATGAGAAGGGATCGGCGGGCTTGCTGTCCGACGCCCGGCGCGTCGTCCGCCAGCGTCCCCGGGCGGCCATCATCGGCACTGCGGCCGCAGTCGTCGCCGGCGCCCGCCTCATGGGCACCCCCGCCGGCGAGCGGGTCAAGGAGTACATCGCCCCCCTCAAGGGGCAGGCCATCGAGGCGGGCCGGACCATGGCCGAGGAGCTCAAGCCGATTGCCCAGGAGCGCGCCGAGCAGGTCAAGGCGGTGGCCACCTCGGCCGCCGACCAGGTGAAGCAGGAGGCGCAGGGCGGCATCGACGACGTGAAGGGCACGGCCACGAAATCCGCCAGGACCGTCAAGGGCACGGCGAGGCGGTCGACCACCGCAATGAAGGGCACCGCCAGGCAGTCCTCGGCCACAGTCAAGGGCACAGCCAAGCGGACGGCCCGGGCGGCGGCGCAGGTCGGCTGAGGCGCTGGGCGCGGCAGGAAGGGTCAGCACCCCTCGGAAGCGTGCCTGACCCGCTCTACTCCGGCCCGCCGTTAGCCTGGCTGCGTGCCTGAGATGCCCGAAATGCAGGCCCTGGCGGAGCGGCTGGGTGACGCCGTCGGTGGCGCGGAGTTCGAGGCGGCCCAACCGATCTCCTTCTCGGCTCTGAAGACGTACGCGCTCGCGCCCGACAGCTTGGCCGGGCAGACACTCACCTCGGTGAGCCGGCGGGGCAAATACGTGATCCTCGACTTCGGCGGCCCGCGCATCCTGTTCCATCTGTCCCAGGGCGGACGAGTCGACGTGGAGAGCCCGCCCAAGAGCACACGGCCCAAGTTCGGCGTCGTCCGATTCCTCTTCGACGGCCGGCCGTCGGTGCTGGTCAAGGAGTACGGCACCGAGCGCAAGGCCGGGTGGTGGGTGCTGGCCGAGGGCGACGACGGCCCGCTGGTGAAGCTCGGCCCCGAGCCGTTCTCCGACGAGTTCGCCGATCTGGTCCTCGCGGGCGACGACGGCCGGCGGGTCCACACCCTGCTGCGCCAGCAGTCCACCGTCGCCGGGATGGGGCGGGGTTACACCGACGACAGCCTGCACCGGGCCCGGGTATCGCCCTACGCGTCCCTGACCTCCCTCAAATTGGCTGAACGCCAAGCCCTGCTCGACGCCATCCGGGGCGTGCTCACCGAGGGGCTTCAGGTCGAGCGCCGGCGGGCGGGCGGCCTACCCACCAAGGTCGGCGACCACTGGATCGTGCACAACCGCCACGGCACCCCCTGCCCCACCTGCGGCGACGGCCTGCGGAGGGTGTCGTATGAGTCCTACGAGGTCACGTACTGCCCGGCGTGCCAGACCGGGGGCAAGATCCTGGCCGACCGTCGGATGTCACGCCTGGTTCGCTGAGGCTCCCGCGCCCTCGAAGATGGCGGCCTTGACCCCCCGGTCGGCCAGCGCGGCCAGGAAGGGCCCGGGGTCAGCGAGGGAGGCCAGACCACCCGCACCGGTTCGCGTCAGCCGTCCGTCAACCGCCCATCGGGCCGCCAGGGCCGCCACCGCCCCGGCCGCCACCGCAG
>JBBQRO010000183.1:0-6728 GCA_038214685.1 Acidimicrobiales bacterium | reverse complement strand
TCATCCGTGGGTTGAAGCGGGGCCGTGCGGTGTGGAAGGTGGGCGACCGGTCACTGGTGGCCAAGCACCTGGTCCCCCCGAACCTGGAGTCGGTGGTCAACACCGACCAGCACATGCGACGAGCCAGCCTGATCGACGGCGACCCTGCCGCCGACGACGGCGAGGAGGGGCCGTGCTAGCCGGCCAGAAGGGCCAGGGCGGCCGGGTGGGCGCGCAGGGCGGCGGCGGCACGCTGCCGGGACTTCTTGCCCGCAGCGGCGCTCCCACCGCGGCAGGCGGCGATCTCCACGTCGGTGAGGCCGTCGAAGGCGGCGTGCTCGAGAAGCCGGGCCGCCTCCGGCCCGATCACCCCCCGGTCCACCGCACCCTTCAGAAGACGGGTCACGTCGAGCCGGTCACGGACCCCGTGCTCGCCGACCCGAGGGGAGCGGTCGACCGCGCCGGCTATGTCGCCGGTCGGGTCCTCGTACCGCTCGTGGCGGCGAGCCTGCCGGTAGCGCCACTCGACGAGGTCGCAGAGCCGGGCGGCCAAGTGACCCCTCCAGCGGCCCTCGGCGCCGTTGAGCTCCTCCCAGGCGACAGCGGCCAAGTCGGCCGTCACCTCCCCGACGCTCCACCGGCCCCGGCCGGCATGACGACCGGCGATACCGACAAGGCGAGGCATGATCGCCTGCAGGACGGTCCGCTGGGCCAGCTGGTCACCCCGGCCGAGGCGGAGGAGCGCGGCCAGGGTGGCGTCGCTGGCGGCCAGGTCGGCCGAGCTGGCCCGGGCCCGGCGCATCACGTCGTCGAGGCCGAGCCCGCCCAGGGCCGGTTCGGCCGCAGCCCAGCCGGCCAGGGTGATGGTCAGTCGGGAACCCCGGCACAGATGCGCCCAGTCCTCGGCGAAGGTCGTCGTCATGGGGGCGACGGTGCGCCCGGGGTGTCGTGCGAGCTGTCTGGTCTGCTGTCTGGTCTGCTGTCTGGTCTGCCACGTTTCCCTGGATTTGTTGGGCGATCCGACGTGTCTGGTGTCTGGTGTGGCTTGCGCGGCCGTCTGGTTTCGGCCGCCGAAGCCGGGAGGTCGACGCCGCAGACCCCCATCGGTACGTGTGGATTCCGTTCTCACCGCCGGGCCCCAGCGTGGTCCTGGGGGGTGTCCGCTGCGTCGGCGGGCCCGGCCTGCGGTGAGGGTGCGCTCGCTGGATGTAGCGGGGGCTCGCGGTCCGCCCCGGTGATGCACTCCGGCCCCTCCCCCACTGTCGAGTTCGCCCGTCGTGGCGCGCCGCTGAGTTCGCGGCACAGTGAGGAGCCGGGGTTGGCGAACATCGGGGCGCTGAACGGTGGACCCGCGCGCTCCCCACGGGAAGCCGATGTCGACAAGGGCCGAGCTGGACTTCAACGGCCGCTGGACACCAAGAACCGCCATTTCGGGCCCGTACGAAACTACCGTGCCGGGATGTGGGCGGTCCGGCGCTGGCGGCAGCTGAGGCGCTATACGCGAGCCTGGTCGGCACGCGCAGGACCGGCGAGCGCTTCGGTTCCCGATGATCCTGCGGGTGTACGACTGCCTGCGCAAGCGGCGGTGCGAGTTCCCCAAGCCCGTGGCTCGGGCCGCCGGCGTCTGGATCCGGTACCTGCCAGATGTGGAGGCGTGGCCCTGGCTCCGCTACCCCGAGCGGCTCGAGTGGATTGCATGCAGAGCGAGAAGGAGAAGGGCGCGGTGGTGATGCCGTTGCAGTTCGAGACCTCGGCGGCCCTGATCGAGGACGTCAACGAAGGAAAGGTGAGGACCGAATGAGTGATCAATCGCCGATCGAGCCGCCCCGGCCGGGCGCCTACCCACCCGGCCCAGGAAGCCCGTCGCCGGCGGGCGACGGCGGCCGCCGGCTGTGGCCCATCGTCCTGGTCCTTGGCGCCCTGGCTGCAGCGATCGCCCTGGTCGCGGGAGCCATCGTGTTTACCAGCGGCGACCCCGGGAAGGAGCAGGTCCCCCTCGGCGGACCGGCCACGTCGCCAGTGACGACGCCGGCAACAGCACCGACGGCCGCCGATCCGCAGGCAGCCATCAAGGCCGAAGTCATCGCCGCCTACAGGGCTGCGTGGGACGAGTACCTGGCGGTGGGCCGCGATTCCAAGGCGACAGCGGACGATGATCGACTGCGTGCGCATCGGGTTGGAACGTCGCTTGCGGCCGTGCAGTTGACCTTGGTGAAGATGAAGTCGAGCAACGAGATCTTCGACGGCGAGGTCAAGCTCCTAAACCCGCAGGTGTCCGAGCTGACCCCAAGCACAGCGTCGATCATCGACTGCGTGGAGGACGCCACCGGGACCGTCAACGCGACCACCGGCGCGCGAGTCGAGCCCGCGACCCGAGTCGTCCAGAGGGCGACCGTGACCATGAAGAAGATCGGTGACGTGTGGAAGCAGAGCAACTTCACCAGCGTGGACGCGTCGTGCGCAGGGTCCTGACGTCGATGGCGCTGCTGACCGTCGGGCTCACGGTGGTCCTCGTGGTCATACGCCCACAGCGGGCCGATGCCCAACAGGCGATCGGCGGGCAACAGGACGGAAGTGTCACGGCGGGAGCGGGATCTCCCGGGGGCACGGAGACGGTCGGCGGATCGGCTCCTGCGACTCCTGGAAAATCGGGCGGTGGCGGCGGGTCGCACGGAGGGTCATCAGCTCCGACGTGCACGTACACGAAGGTGCCCTGGGAACTGGCTGTGCTGATGGGTATGGCCGACTCTCTGGGCGTCACTCCGGCTCTTGGCGGGCCAACCCCTGAGCAGCTCGCTCAGGGGGGCTCGAACATCACCGCCGACGGTTCACGGGCGTAATACAAGCGGTGTGAAGGCCAGCCAGGCCGGTTCGTGATCCTCCCGCCCCGACAAGCAGGTAGAGGAGCGCCTCCGGAACCGCTGCCCACCCCCGGAGAGCTGGCCCAGGAGGCTGTCCAGCAGACGCCCCTCCCCCTACCAACGGCGGGGATGAGCCCGGCACCGCCGATCCGCCAGCTGGTCAACCTGCCGGTGTTCCTGTGGATCGGCTCAGCGCAGTGGGTGCCGCAAACGGCTTCGGCCTCGGCGGGTGGGGTGACGTCGACGGTGACGGCGACGCCCAGCCGGGTCGTGTGGGACATGGGCGACGGGGAGTCGGTGACGTGCGACGGACCGGGCACGCCCTATGTGCCGGGCGTGGCCGATGACCTGCAGCCGTCGGACTGCCAGCACACCTATCGGAGGTCCAGTGCGCGATCGGCCAACGAGACGTTCACGGTGACAGCCACCCTGGAGTGGGACGTCACCTGGGTGGCCGTCGGGGCTCCTGGCGGCGGGAACTTGGGCACGGCGCGCCGGTCCAGCACCACCGCGGTTCAGGTGGCCGAGATCCAGACCCTCAACGTTCCGGCCCCATAGGAGATCCCCGATGGCTTCCTCAACAACCCAGCGCCCGGCCCCGTCTCTGACGAATGGCGCGAAGCCCCGGCCGGCACCGTCGAGCGCGGCGACGGCGAAGCGGTCGGCGCCGATGGCCCTGGCCGGGCTCACGGCGATCGTCATGGGGGCGTTGCTGTTCGCCGGGTTGCACGTCGGTCTCGATCGGCGCCGGCCGGTGCTGGTGGTGACCAGGCCGGTGGCAGCCGGCGCCCTGATAACCGCCGAGGATCTTGGCGAGGCAAAGGCGTCGGTCGGATCGTCGATAGCGGTCTCGGCGGGACGTCGGCGCGAGGTGATCGGCAAGGCGGCGGCGACGGGGTTGGCGCCTGGGTCGCTGTTGGCGCCAAGCCAGGTTGGCGGTTCGGCGGCGCTGCGGAAGGGAGACGCGCTGGTCGGGATGTCCCTCAAGTCGGGCCAGTTCCCGGCCGTGTTGCGGCCGGGGACCCGGGTTCAGGTCGTCGACACCGGAAGGCAGGGTGGGGCGCCGGACCAGTCGCGGCCGGTGGTGCTCGCCGAGGCGGCCGTGGTGACGGCGGTGGGCCGGCCGGAGGCGTCGACGAGCACCACGGCGGTTTCGTTGAGCTTGCCCGAACCGGAGGGCGCAGCTGTGGTGGCGGCCAGCGCTGCGGGACGGGTCAGCCTGGTGGTGCTCCCTGCGCCATGACCGTCATCGCTGTGGCCTCACCGAAGAGTCGAGGCGTGACGACCGCGGCGGAGCTGCTGACGTTGCTCCGACCCACCGGCCGCCGGTGCCTGCTCGTCGACGCGGACCCGTCCGGAGGCGATTGGCTGCTGCGGCCAGGTGTCGCCCCCGAGCCCGGGTTGGTGAGCCTGGCCATGGCCGGCCGCCGCCGCTTCGATGCTGGCGAGGCCCTGCGGCACCGGCAGGTGGTGGGGAACCTGGAGGTGGTCGTCGGGCCGGCTGCCGGCCACCAGGCGGCGGCTGCCCTGCAGATGGTCGGTGCGCGCCTGGCGGTTCACCTGCGGGCCCTGACCGATGCGGGCGAGAGCGGCTTGGAAGTGGGGATCGACTCGGTGATCGACTGCGGGCGCCTGTCGCCCGGCTCGCCGGCCCTTGCTACTGCGGTCCAGGCCGACCTGGTCGTCCTGGTCAGCGCGCCGACGGCTGCCGCTCTGGTCCATCTGGCGCCGCTCGTCGAGCTGGTACGGGGCGCCGGAGGCTCCCCGGCGGTCCTGCTGTTCGGCTCGGACGGCCGGGGGCCGCGGTACGAGGCGGCGGAGGTGGCCGCCGGGATAGGTGCGGAGGTCCTCGGCACGATGGGCGACGACCCGGGCGCGGCGGCTCGCCTGTCCGAGGAGCCCGGCGTCGTCGGCCGTGTCGGTCGTAGCCGCCTGGTCAAGTCGATGACCACGGTCGCCGCCCGGGCGTGGGCGCTGGCCGAGGCGAACGAGGCCGCAGCGGCCCCGCCACCGCCGGGCCCGGCAGCGCCGCCCTATGAGTCCTACGCCCCGATCGGATGGAGGGATCCGCACCATGGATAGCACCCTGAGCGCGAGGGAGTTCGCCGCCGCGCAGGCGTCGTTGCGAGCGGCGGTGAGTGACCGGCTGGGTGTGTCGATCGCGAAGGTGGAAGCCGAGAACGGGACCAGGCTGGGGGAGCTTGACCAGGAGCAGCTGGCGAACGCCCTTGTCCTGCAGGCCGTCGATTGGCACTCGAGGACCTGCCTCGAGCAGGGACGGCCGGTGCCGAGCGCGGAGGAGGAGGACCGGCTGGGCCGGGCCGTGCTGGATGACCTGCTCACGCCGTCGTCGAAGCTGCAGGCGTACCTGACCGACCCGACGGTCATGAGCATCCGGGCCAACGACTACCGCACGACCTGGATCACCTACGTGGACGGCCGCAAGGAGCGGGGCCCGGCGTTGGCCACCGACGACGGCGGGCTCATCGAGATCATCAGGGGTCTGGCCGAGGAAGCGTTCCGGGCCGACGGCATCGAGCGCCGCTTCGACGCCGGCTCGCCCCGGTTGGATTGCGCCCTGGCCAACGGCGACCGGGTCTTCGCCGTGATGGCCGTGTCCCGGCCGATGCTGGTCATCCGGCGCCACAACTTCCTGGGCCTGGTGCATCTGGAGGACCTGCAGAAGGGCGGGATGCTCACCGCCGTCGAGGTCAACCTTCTCCGCTCGTTGGTGTTGGCCAAGTTCAACCTGGTGATCAGCGGTGGGATGCGGACGGGCAAGACCACCTTGGCCCGGGTGCTGATCAACACGATCCCGGCTTGGGAGCGCAAGGCGGTCCTGGAGGACACCCCGGAGCTGGCCCTCGATCGGTTCCCCGACCTTCACCCGGACGCGGTGAGCTTCTGCCCGAGGGGAGCCAACGTGGACGGGGCCGGCAGCATCACCATGGCTGAGCTGGGGGAGTGGCTCCTGCGGGCCGAGCCGGACCGGTTCATCGTCGGGGAGGCCCGGGGCGGTGGGGAGATCATGGCGCTGCTGACGGCGATGACGTGCGGCAACGAGGGCAGCATGACGACGATCCACGCGCCGTCGACGAGGGCGGCGTTCTCGAAGCTGGCCCTGATGTGTGCACGGTCGGCCGAGCGGCTCCCGAAGGACCAGGCCGAGGAGCTCATCGCCTCCGCGGTTGACATCGTCATCCACCTCGAGGCGCGGACGACCAGCCGGGGTATCGAGCGGTACATCAGCTCGGTGCGGGAGGTCGTGCCCCGGACCGAGGGTTCGGGGATCGCCTCGAATGAGGTCTGGCACCGGGACCGCGACGGCCGTGGCGGCCCGTGCGGTGAGTTCCAACCGGAGAGCCTCCGCCGCCTCGAGGAGGTCGGGTTCAACAGCGCGGCGTGGGGTCACCGATGACCGGGTGGCTGTCGGTGCTGGCCGGGATGCTCGTCGGCTGCGGCGTGTTCGTGTGCGTCCTGGGGGCCCGCAGGGTGCCCAGGGGAACCCGGGCGATCCGCCGGGAACGGTCGTCGGGCCAGGACCGCCGCCTTGTTCAGGTGGGGGTCGGGTTGCTCGTCGGGCTGGTCGTGCTGCTCCTCACGGGTTGGCCGGTTGGAGCCGTTCTCCTTGGGGCGATCGCTGCGAGCCTTCCGTCGATCTTCGGTGGGAAGGCGGCCCGGGAGGCCGAGATCGCCCGGGCCGAAGCGATCGCCACCTGGACGGGCCAGCTGCGGGACGTCCTGCGCGGCGGGAACGGGCTGCTGGAGACGATCGAGGCGTCGGCGGTGCACGCCCCAGGCCCGATCCGCCCCCAGGTGGAGCGACTGGCGCTCGGGATGCGCCGAGGCCAGCTGGTCCCGGCCCTGCGAGCGTTCGCCGCGGATGTC
>JBBQRO010000182.1:0-6755 GCA_038214685.1 Acidimicrobiales bacterium | reverse complement strand
GCCGCGCTGCCCATCGTGGGCGGCATCCAGAGCGACCTGAGCCGGGCCAACATCCTCGGCATCCTGGTGTCGGTGGACCGCCATGCGGTGGCCATCTGCAACAGCTCGGCGCTGATGCTGGCCGGCGGCGATCGCTGCTCGGCCGCCGCCGAGGCCATCGGCCCGTAGCCCGCACAGCTCCAACCGAAGTACCGAACAGGCCCGCCGGCCCGCACCCGGCGGGCCTGTCCGCGCCCCTGCACCGAGATCTGGGCGCGGGGGAGGTGATGGTGAGGCCTCAGAGGCGGCTGCCGACCGCCTGGGCCAGCTTGGTGGCGGCCGCGCTGAGCTGGGCGGGGGCCTGGCGCACGGCGATCAGGATGGCCACCATGGTGGTGCCCTTGCGCACCAGCGCCTGGCCGCCCGTGACGAACGCAGCGTCGCCCCCGCCCACCGGCTGGGCCGACACCGCCTTCTTCCGAGCGGCCTCGAACGCGGCGGGCACTCCCGAGGACGACGTGGAGATGATGATCACGCTCTGATCCGCGGCCGAGGCCAGGGCGAACCCGCACTGCGACCGCCCCTCCTGGCCATCCTGGCGGCCAGGGCTGACGCGTGCGCCGACGGCGGCCTCCACCTCGACCTGGGTGAGAAGCCCGCATGCCGGCTTCTGGGCCTGGTCGGCGGGCAGCGCAGCGGCGGCCGGCGCGCCGGAGGGCGGAGCACCGTTGGCGCCGGAGCCCGACGCCTTCGACGATCCGCCGCAGCCGGCGAGCGCGCCGGAGCACAGGGTCAGGGCGACGGTGCCGGCCGCCACCGAACGGGGGATGCGTCCGATGTCGGCGCCGGCCCTCCGCCCCGGGCGGCCACTCGACGGTAGAGAGGCCATCGGGTCTCCTACGGAACGGTGGTCGGAGTGGTGGAGGTGTTCGCAGAGGGTGCGGCGGCGGTAGCGACGTTGGGGTCGCTGCGGAAGCTCTCGGCGATCTTGTCGAACGTGGCCGCCATGCCCTCGAAGTCGTCGGGCAGGGACTGGAAGACGAGGATGTTCATCTTGTTGCCCGAGAAGAGGAAGTAGTGGGCGTGAACAGCCGCCACCCCGCCGTCGGTGAAGGTGTAGAAGTAGTAGTAGCCGAGCATCCCGTTGAGGGAGACCGCCTGCTGCTTGAGGATCTGCACCGTGCTGTTGGATCCCACCAGGCCGTCGGTGACCGCCTTGAAGTTCTCCAGGTTGGCCGCGGTGGCCGGGGTCTGGATCGGCACCACGCGGATGGTGAAGGCCACGTTGTTGCCGCCGTCGACGGCCAGGCGGTAATCGGCCACGGGCACGTCGACCTTCCGCCACGCCCGGGGGTAGTCCACGGTGAAGCCGGTCTGGGCATCGCGGAAGGTGGTCAGCGGCTCGGGTGTGTCGGGGGGAGCCGGTGCCGGCCTGTTGTCGGAGGAGTCGCCACCCAGGGTGAAGGCGAATCCGGCCGCAGCGATGGCCACCACACTCAGCACGCTGAGCAGCACCACCAGCTTGGTCTGGGAGCGCCGGGGTTCGGGCGCAGAGCCACCGCCCTCCTCGTCCAGCGGCGGGCGCCGCCGAGGCGGGGCCGGCGGCGGCTGACGGCGGCGAGGGGCGTCGCCCGTGCTGACGGGCCGCCGCACCGGCCTGCCGGAGCGCGAGCGCCCGGTCGGGCGCCGGCGGGCCGGCTGGGGGCGCGGTCGACTGGGCCGGCTGGGAGGTTGTTCGTCCACGCTGGAGGACATGTTGGGCCTGCGATCAGTCTCGTCGCACGGGGTCGGTGCGATCTCGGGGAAGCGGGTGCCCGGGGTTCCGGGAGGAAGTTCTGGCGAAAAGTCGGGTACGGATCCGTTGACCGCGTAACTGTGGGAAGTCTATTGTGACTCCGCATTCAACGGAAGGGGCTTGCATGAGAGTTTTTGCCGCGGTCGATCTATCCGGGTGGATCGTCGGATACATCGTCGCAGCTGTCCTAATCACCGTCGTGGTCATCCTGGTCGGCATCATCCTGGGTCTGGCCCGCCGCATCGGCGTGCAGGCCGATGTCGTCGTCGGCGCCCTCGACCAGGCCCGGATCAACACGCTCCCGCTGTGGGACGTGGACAAGGTAAACGGTGGCGTCAGGTCAATCATCAAGAGTGCTGCTGAGGCACGCACGGCACTGGGAGGTGGGCAGTAGTGGATCCCATGATCGCCGATGTGGCGAGGGAGCACATCACGTACTGGTGGGTCACGCTCGGCTTGGGCGCAGTCGTCATCTCCGCCGTCATCCTGCTCCTGTCGCTGCTCATCACGTTCGTCGACGACATCGACAAGAACGTGCGTGAGGCGTGGGACACGGCCACCCGGGTGGCGCAGAACACGGCAACCACATGGATGCTGAACCAGGCCGGCTCGCTGACCGCCGATCTCCGCAACGAGGTCCGGAAGCACGCAGAGCTGTTCGAGGCCGCGGCCGCAGCCGAGGGGAGAAGGTAATGACGCTTCGCATCTTCTTGACCGTTCTCGAGATCGTCCTGCTCGTCGGCGTGCTGGCCACGTTCCTCAACATCGTGGCGAAGCAGCTCAACCGGATCTCAGCCAACCTGGCCCGCATCGCCTGGGGTGTGCGGGCTGTGGAGACCATGTGCGGGGTCATCGGCCCGGCCGTCGACCGCATCAACGGCAACCTGGTCGACGTCAACAACGACCTGACCCGCGCCGCGGCCGCCGCCGAAACCCTGGCCTAGACCGCAATCTTCCGGAGGGGCGGCATGTCTGATTGGCCGCTCCCCCCGCTCTACCAACCGAGAGGCCCGCGCGACACCGATGAGGAGGTCGTGCGGGCCTTTCTGCGCCACCACGGCCCGGCCCCGCACTCCGAACGCCTGCACGTGGAGGACCGGGTGCTCCGGGTCGACGCCGACATGCCGCTGGCCCTGTGGATCGGGCCCCGCAGTGTGCTGCTCCTCTACGACCTGCCCGACGACCTGGTGGGCATTCGGGCGTCGGCGGCTGCGGCCCTGGCCGGCGAGGGACTCACCATGCTCGACGAGCAGTCGGCCCTCGGAGTGGCCGTCGGCATGCAGCTGGTCGGGGCCCGCACCGTCACTTGGGACCTGTGGGGGGCCGACATCGACGAAGCGTTCGCCGATCTGCGGCGGGCCGCGGTCGGGGGCGACGACGACATGCTGTTGGGCGGCGGCCTCCCGCCGGGCTTCTGACTGCGTGCGCGAGCTCAGGGCCGTCGTCTTCGACGTCGACGGCACCCTGGTCGACAGCGAACGCCACGGTCACCGGGTGGCATTCAACCGGGCCTTCGAGGCCTTCGGTCTCCCCTACATCTGGGACGAGATCACCTACGGCCACCTGCTGCACACCACCGGCGGCCAGCGTCGCATCGACGGGTACCTGGCCGCCCAGGGCGTGCCCGAGGCGGAGCGGGCCGAGCTAGCCCCGGCCCTGCACGCCTGCAAGACCGGAATCCTGGAGCAGCTGGTCGACGAGGGGGTCATCGAGGTGCGGCCCGGCGTCCAGAGCCTGCTCGATGAACTGGCGGGGGAGGGCGTCGCCTTGGCGGTGGGAACCACGGGCAGCCGGCGCTGGGTGGAGCGGCTCCTGCGCCGGATGTTGCCGAGCGTGTCATGGGACGTGGTCGTCACCGGCGACGACGTCACCGCCCGCAAGCCCGACCCGGAGGTTTTCACCCTGGCCCTGCGCCGGCTCGGCCTCGGCGGGCCGGCCGGGGTCGTGGTTGTCGAGGACTCCGGTGAGGGCCTGGCCGCGGCACGGGGGGCCGGCCTGTGCTGCGCGGTGGTGGTCAACGGCTACACGGCCGGCCACGATCTGGCCGGCGCCGACCTGGTGCTCGACGGCTTCGGCGGCCCCGGCCCCGGCCTCGCCGCCGTCCTTGCCGACCCTTGGCAGAGCGGCGCCGAGGGCATCCTCACAGCCGACCTGCTCCGAAATCTTCTGCGGTGCGCATCGAAGTAGGCTGTTCAGCACCCGTTCAGGGGAGCGTCGACGTGGAGCAGACTGTCCAGCAGGGTCAGACCAACGGCCGGCAGCCGGCTGTGGACCCCGCCGAGAAGCTGTTCGCGGTCACCACCCGTTCCCGCCTGAAGGGGCCGTGGTTCTTTCCGCACATGCTGATCGCCACCCTGCGGGTCCGGGGCCAGCTCAAGCGAACGGGCGACGTGGTCCGGTGGGCCAGCATCATCGCCGGGCCCACGGAGTTCTGGACCATCACAATCTGGAACAGCCGCGATGACATGCACGAGTTCATGCGCTCGGGCGCCCACGACGACATCATGTGGCTCTTCTCCAAGTGGCTCCGCTCGTTCTGGCTGATGCGCTGGCGACCCGGCCCCGAGGAGCTCGGCCAGTGGAAGGGCATCACCATGGGTCGGCCCGAGCCGGCGTACTCCGTGACCGAGGGCACGAAATCCGAGGCGCTGGAGAAGGCGCTCGAGCACCTGCCCACGCTGCGCTCGGCCATGAGCGTCGACGGCGAGGTCAACTACGACACCACCCCCTACGCCCGGCGGCGCCGGGCCGAGGTCCGAGGGGCGGGGGGCGGCGTGGTGCACATCAAGACGTCGCCCCACCGCACCGGCCAGGCCTACCTGGCCCTGCGCCGCCTGGAACGCGAGGCGCGTGGTGATCCCGACTACCTGAAGGGGGTTGTCGGGATCAGCCGCCCCGGTCAGCTCTACCTGCTCACCATCTGGAGCGGCCGGGCCGGCACCCGGCGCATGCTGCGCTCGCCGCAGGTGCGCAAGCTCACCGAGCGCTATCCCGGAGCGTGGGCCAATGAGTGGCTCCCGGAGAACGAGTTCGGCCACTGGGACGGTCTGCGCCTGCGCCGGACCAGGTCCCGCTACTCCATCCAGATGCCTCAGGCCGCGCTCGACTTGGACCGCGCCACCGCCGTGCCCGAGCCCGAGCCGGCCGGACAGCCCTCTCAGGGTTGATCTCGGGGTTTCCCCCGGCGCTGGGGCCTTGCCCTCCGGACTAATGTGGCGCCATGCAGAACCGGCGAGGGGGCTGAGCGTTGGCCACCCAAGCACTCAAATGCGAGCGTCACGGCGAGGCCACCCGCCTCACGTGCGTCCAATGCGGCACGCCCATCTGCCCCAAGTGCGCGGTGCGTACCGATGTGGGGCTCAAGTGCGAGGCCGATGCCAAGGGGGCCGAGCTTTCCAAGGAGACGCTCGCCCTCCTGCGGCCGTCGCGCATGCCCGTCTACCTCGGGCTGGCCGGCATCGGGGTGCTGGTCGCCCTGGTCCTGTTCGGCCTCACCCGTGGTGGGGGGGAGGAGGGCGAGACTCCCACGGCGGCGCTCCCCGCCCTCGGCACGTGGTCGCCGGTGCCCGACCTGGTCAACATCCGGGGCACGACTGCGGCCGTTGTCCTAAAAGACGGCAAGGCCCTGGCCATCGGCGGCGGCGTCGGCCAGCAGGCCGTGGCCGCGGTCGAGGTCTTCGACCCTGAGGCCGGCGTGTGGCAGCCCACCGGCTCAATGAATGTGGCCCGTCGCGGTCACCAGGCCGTGGTCCTGGGCGACGGCCGGGTGTTGGTGGCCGGGGGCATCGCCGGCGGCGACCTTCTCGCCTCGGCGGAGATCTACGACCCGGGCACCACCACCTGGACCACCACGGGCCCCATGAGCGTGGCCCGGCTGGGCAACACCCTCACCCTCCTCACCAACGGCAACGTGTTGGTTACCGGAGGCACGGCGGCCGACACCGCTTCGGGCTCGGGCGGCGGCCAGACCATCCGCCCCGACGCCACCGCCGAGATCTTCAACGTGGCCGACGGCCGTTGGACCAAGACGGCTGGCGCCATGAGCACGCCCCGCTTCGAGCACTCCGCCACCGCCCTCGACGACGGCAGGGTGCTGATCGCCGGTGGCCAGGGCCCGCCGATCTCCGGGGCCACGGCGGCGCTCGCCACCACCGAGATCTACGACCCGGCGGTCGACAGCTTCCGTAAGTCCAACGACATGGGCGACGCCCGGTACAACCACGTCGCCCTCAAGCTCCCCGACCGCACGGTGATGGTGGTGGCCGGCGTCGGTGGCACCAACGGCGACACGTCGCTGTCCACTGCCGAGGTCTTCGACCCCGGCGACGGCAGCTGGACCGCAGCGGGCACCCTCACCGGCAGCCGCACCGGCCACGCCGCCGCCGTCTTCTCCGATGGCCGGGTGCTGGTGGCCGGCGGAGAAACCGTCACCCGGGGAAACCGGCGGTCGCTCGCCAGCGCCGAGATCTTCATCATCGAGAAGCGGGAGTGGCAGTCGGCGGGCGACATGAACTGTCCGCGCAGCGAGCCTGGGTCAGCCCTGCTCGGCGACGGCAGTGTGCTCGTGGTCGCCGGTGACTTCGCCGCTCCCGGCCAACAGCCCGATCCCAAGGGCTGCGCCGACCGCTACCGCCCCTGAACCTGCCGACCCCGCAGTTCCCGCCGGCTCAGCACGACCGGTCTGCCACCACTCTCCAGCGATTCCACACAAACGACCCGAGTCTCAGCGAACACCGAGGAGCATCCATGGCTAAGGACAAAGACCCCAAGGCGCCGTCGCCCGCCGACGACGAGGCCCGGAAGGCGAAGGCCAAGAAGAAGGGCCTGCTCTTCGCAATCTTGGCCATGCCGGTGCTCATCGGCTTCTACGCCACCCTGCTGTGGTGGTCGAGCCCCCGCACCGGGGGTACCGAGCTGCGCCTCGACCAGTACATCACCCTGCTGCGCCAGGGCCGCATCTCCTCGGCCGTCATCCTGGAGA
>JBBQRO010000181.1:0-6777 GCA_038214685.1 Acidimicrobiales bacterium | reverse complement strand
GTCATGGACGTGCCCCGGTCGGCGTGGATGGTGAGCACTTCGCCGTTGATGCCCTGAGCCTTGATGGCCCCCTTGATGAACGACTTGGCCAGTTCGGCGGTCTCGGTGGGGGCGACCATCCAGCCGACCACGTAGCGGCTGAAGATGTCGATGATGACGTACAGGTCGTAGTAGACGCCCTTGGTCGGGCCCCGCAGCTTGCTGATGTCCCACGACCACACCCGGTTCGGTTCACGGGCCACCAGCTCGGGACGGACCCGGGCCGGGTAGGTGGCCTGCCGTCGCCGTTCGCGCAGCATGTCCCGGGATCGCAGCAGCCGGTACATGGTCGAGATCGAGGCCAGGTAGGTGGCGTTGTCCAGCAGGATGGCCCAGATCTGGGCGGGAGCGAGGTCCACGAACTCTGGGCTGTTCATCACCGCCAAGAGGGCGTTGACCTCATCGTCGGTGAGTTTGTTGGCCGGCGCCGGCCGGGGTGCCGGCGGGCCGTGCACGGGGCCCTTGGCGTGGCGGTAGTGCGAGGCCCGGCTGCGGCCGGTCAGCTGGCACGCCTGGCGGGCACCCACGATCGGGATCAGCTCGACGAGGATGGCGGTCATCACTCGTTCGGCTTCGGGTCGGGCTCCGCGCTCTCGGCAAGCATCTCCAAGAGCGCGTGAGCTTTTCCCACGATCTCCAACGCCATCCTCGTCTTCGCCAGCTCCGCCTCGAGCCGATCCGCCCGCCGGTTGGCCTTCGCCAACGCCGCGTCCGCGTCCTTCGTCGGCCGCCGCTGCGCTGGTGACGCCGCCGCACCGGTGCGCTGGAGTACCCCGGCCTCACGGGCTCGGCGCCACTCGACGATGTGGGACGAGTACAGGCCCTCCCGACGGAGCAGGGCGCCCTTGTCGCCGTCGCCGGTCAGGCGGTCGTACTCGGCCAGGAATGCCAACTTGTAGTCAGCGGAGAACCTCCGTCGTCTCGGTCGGTCAGGCAGCGGCCCGTCGCCCACCACCACATCATGGGCGCGTCCGTTCAAGGTCGGCATGGTCATCGTCTACAGCTCCGGTCTCGCCCTCAGTGGGATGGGGAACAACCCGCTGGTCTCAAATCAGCCTGACAGAGAGGGAAGCGATCACTCCTCCGCCCACGAAACCACCGAGTTCAATGGCAACCAGCGTCGCGTCTTGGGGGTGGGATCTGTTCGGCCAGCTGGGGGATGGCGGCTACAATGCTGATCAGCCTCTGCCGGTCACCGTGGAAGGATTGGTGGCGGGTCCTTCGATCATGAGCGTGGCGGCCGCCGGAGGCAACCACAGCCTCGCATTGCGGGCTGACGGCAGCGTCGTAGCCTGGGGGATGGACAAGTTCGGTGAGCTAGGAGATGGCGCCCCGAACAGGGACAGGTCCACGCCGGTGGAGGTAAGCGGGCTTGGGGCCGGCAGCGGTGTGGTTGCTCTGGCTGCGGGCAGCTCTCACAACTTGGCCCTGCGTGCCGATGGCAGCGTCGTCGCATGGGGCTCGAACGAAAGCGGTCAACTAGCTCCCGGTAGGACGTGAGCGCAGCGGTGATGTCGGCCGGCGGCGGGCTCGGATCGGCGCCGGTCGTGGCGTGAATGAACATGCGGCAGCACCCGGACCGGTCGCCGGCGGTCCAGGCTGTGCAGGCCAAGACCGAGGCGGAGTACGCGAAGCGGCGCAGGCAGCTGATCACCCTCGACGAGCGGTGGCGGGCCCAGCGGGTAGCTGGGGCCGACGGGTGAACGCGTTGCCCCCTCCGGCGGGCGGCCGCGCACGCCGTGAAGGCCCTGTTCGGGCCCGCTCGCATGCCGCAGGAGCCGCTGAAGCGGCGGCCGAGGGGTAGGGGTGCCGGCCAATCGTCCGTCGGTGGCGGAATGCTGGGTGACTCAGAAGGAGGCAGTGAGGCTTTTGGGCGTGTCGTGTTCGACCGTGGCCAGGTGGGCCAGAACTGGGCGCCTCCCCGCGACTCAGGCCATCCGCGGTCGGCGCTATGACGTCGGTGGTGTCCTTGAGGAGAGGGCGCTTGCCGAGCTCGCAGCGCACGCGGCTGCTGCGCGCAAGAATCAGCGTGACGATCCGCCCGCTGGGTGGCTGTCGGTGGCGGACGCTGCTGCCAGCATCGGGATCAGTAGGAACCCTTTGCGGCGGGCCATCCATGCCGGCGACATCGAGGCTCGCCGTCACCGCCGCCGTCTGATCATCAGTGAGGAGCAGTTGCACTGCTGGATTGAGGCTCGGCGGCAGGAGCGGCGCCATGATGGGCTGGCGGAACAGGCCGGTACGTCGTCCAGGCCCGGCAGATGGATGGGGGAGGGGCTTGGCGGCTGACGAGCTGGACTACCGAGAAGTGTGCTTCTCGGAACCCACGGCCCGCCTATACAACCGAGGATGTGCGCCGGCGGGAAGGACAGTCCTCCCGAAGGTGGCCCCAGCCGCAAGGTAACTCAGCTGGTCGCCGGGCCTGTCGCGTCTACGGAGGCCCGGGTGAGGCGATCAAGTGCGCTTCGTCGCGCTGAGGGTGTCCAGGTGCTCGGGGGCGACACCGAGGAGGCGGTCACTGTCGGCCACCACCTGCTCGAACATGGCGAGGGCCTCGCGGTGCGCCCCGCCGGACCGGCCGTTATCGGGCGCTCGATCCGCCGCACTGCGCCGGTTACCGAGCGGCCGTGCCGTGCGCGCCGCGGGCAGCGAGGTGCCGGCGTTATGAGCGGCACCCCTTTGCTTGCCTCCGGTCGACTGGAGCGCCCGAGCCGTCGTTAGGTGCGCCCCAAGGGTCGCTGAAGTGAGCGGGACCCTAACGATCGCGAGCACCCTCGAACGACGGCTTGGGAGGCACTCGCCGAGGGCCCGGGTGTCCCAGAACACGCGCCCCGGAACCTGCGGGGAGCATCCGCCAGGCGCGGCACCGAAGTGATGGGCCCTGACGGCTAGGTTTCGAACGCTGTGGGGAGTGGGCTCAAGGAGAGGCGGGGGCTATGAAGCATCTGGTCATCGTCGTTCCTGGCATTGGTGGGAGCGTGCTCGAAGATGCCCGTGGTTCGGTCTGGGACGCGGGGCTCCATGACATCGCAGGCTTGGTCACTGCCCCGGATCGGCTCGACCTGAGCTCGGCTCCTTCCCTGGTGCCGACCGGGTTGATCACGTCGAAACGGCTGCTGCCGGGATGGACGGTCGTCCGCGGCTACGAGCGTCTACTGGCCGGCCTTGGCGCGCTTCCCGGGGCGGTCGTCGACGACGGGCACCCGTTCGGTCGCCGGCTGTCTGCGACGGTGGCCGCGTTCCCTTACGACTTCCGGCGCAGCATTGCCGATGCGGCCGAGGAGCTGGGACGGAACGTCGAAGCCCGGCTCGAGGCCTTGGGGGCCCGTCCCGGGGAGCGACGGGTGATCATCGTTGCCCACTCGTTGGGGGGCCTGGTGGCCCGTTACTGGTTGGGGCCCTTGGAGGGGTGGCGGTGTTGTCGGGCCCTGCTGACGCTCGGTACTCCTCACCGCGGCGCGCCGAAGGCGCTCGACTGGCTCGTGAACGGCGCCCGTGTCGGCCCGCTCCATCTGCGGGGTGTGACGGAGCTGATTCGCGGGTGGCCGTCGGTGTTCGAGTTGCTGCCCCGCTACCGGGCGGTCTGGGACGAAACGACTGGTCGGGCCGGGTACCCGCACGACCTGCCCATCGCCGGGCTCACGACCGGGGCCGAGACGGCGTTCGGGGTGCACGAGGCGATCGAGCGGTCGTGGGCCGAGATGCCGCGTGGGGGCCCTGAGATGGTGGCGCTGGTGGGCTGGAGTCATAGGACGCTGCTGGGCGCTCGCTGGGACGGCACCAGGCTCAAGGTGTCTAAGCGGGTGCCGGACTGGGTCGACGCACCGGGCTGGGAGTCCGACCTCGGTGACGGGACGGTGCCGGCTGTGAGCGCTGTTCCTCTGGAGATGGCGGACGCCGAGCGGGGTCTCCTCCGTGTCCGGGAGCGGCATTCACCGCTTACCGACAGCCCGGGGGTGGTGGAGCTGGTCGCGCAGTATGAGGAGCGGGGGTCGACTGCAGCCGTCCGGGGAGACGAGGACCAGCCGGCTTTGGGCCTCGATCTTGACGAGGCGTACCTCGCCGGCGATGCGGTCCCGGTGACAGTCAGACTGCACCACGCCGAGCCGACGGCTGGCACCGAGGTGTGGGCTACCGTCCGCACGCCCGGGCTGCCGGGCAAGACCCAGGTTCGGCTTGAGCCTGATGGTGAAGGAGCGTACCGAACCGAGGAGGTTGTCGCGCCGGCCGAGGGGGTGCAAGACATCGAGGTGGTCGCAAGTCGGCTGGGTGGGGCCGGGGACCTGATGGTGGCCGACTCGTTCTGCAGCGTGGAGCCGACGTGATGCGTTGGCCTCGCTGGCTGGCTGATGGTGAGCCGGCCGGGCTGGTGAAGTACGTGCAGCCGGATGCCGTGAGGTCGCTGGTGCGACTGCCCGGCCCGTCGAGCGAACCGGTCCTGGACCGGCTCGGTCAGATCT
This sequence comes from Acidimicrobiales bacterium, assembly GCA_038214685.1. Taxonomy (GTDB): domain Bacteria; phylum Actinomycetota; class Acidimicrobiia; order Acidimicrobiales; family AC-14; genus CADCTB01. Next base: position 2,278 of record JBBQRO010000181.1, on the reverse strand, counting down.
ACGCGGCGTTCCGTGCGGCCGAGGTGCGGTATGCCTGGGAGGAGGCGAGCGACGAGGCCGGGCGGCAGATCATCCGTCCGCCGGGCCAGGTCCTGTCATGCCCTGGCCACGGCACGTGCCTGGACCTGGCCGTGACCTTCGCCGGGGCTTGCCTGGCTGCGGGCCTGCGCCCGCTCATCGTGCTGGTGAAGCCGCCGAAGCCGGGCCCGTCGCACGCCGTGGTGGCCGTCTGGCTGGACCGGCGTGTCGACTACCCGCTGGACGGCGTTGTGCACCAGGCCGCGCCGCCGGTGTTGGTCGACGAGCTCCAGGCCGGCCTCGGCGGCCCCCCGGGCGACTTCGTGGCCGTCGACGTCGTCGGCGCCGCCGGGGCTCAGCCACATTCCCCGACCCGGGGGCTGGGTGTGACCTTCGAGGAGGCCGTGGCCAACGGTGCCGCCTACCTGGCCGGTGGTCAGTGGTCGTGGTGGCTGGGAGTCGACGTTGGCAACGGCTGGCGTGCCCAGGACTTGCTGGTGGCCGGCGGCCTACCCGACCCGCCTCTCCGCCGCCCCTACCTCAACCCGGAGGACTCGCCCACCCCCTTGCAGTTGTTGCGGGCCGACTACGAGGTCGTGCCCTACCGAGGTCGGGACGAGCTGACGGTGCTCGATGACCGCTGCCGAACCCCTCTTGAGCGACCGGCGGTGAAGGTGGCGCTGGTCCATGCCGTGGGCGGTGCCGGAAAGACCCGACTGGCAGCCGAGCTGGCCAAAGGCCTGCTGGCCGAGGGCTGGTACGGAGGGTTCCTCCGGGCGAACGCGACCGATGCTGAGATCGGGTGGCTGGGGACGGTCGAGTCGCCATTGGTGGTAATCGTCGACTACGCCGAGGCCCGGCTGCCGCAGCTCCGCACCCTGTTCAAGGCGCTCCGCTTGCGGCTGGACCAGCCGACGGTGGTCGTGACCACGGCCCGGTCGCTGACCGGATGGTGGGAAACGCTGGCGGGTGAGCTGGGCAGCGACGGCATCCCCTACCGGGTCGTCGAGGACATGGGCCTCGGCAGTGAGCATCCCGACCCGCTGGGCGTCTTCCACGCCACCCGCCGTGCCTTCGGCGGCCACACCGGGGCGTCGCCCCAGATCGACAAGCTGAGGGGCAGTTGGACGACACTCGACTACGTCCTGCTGGCGTGGATGTCGGCGCGAGGAACCGATGAGCTCCCGGACAACCGCCGGGATCTCTATCGCAGCGCGCTCACCCACGAGCGGTCGTACTGGGCGAAGACGTTCGGCGGCGACGACGCGCAACGGCCCGAGGCCCACGTCTTCCAAGCCGCCGCCGTGTGCGCCACCGTGACCCGGGCTAGCCATGCTCGCGTCGACGCCGCCCTGGCCGCCGTGCCCGCGTTGGCCCGCGACGGAGCCGCGCTCAACCGGATGGCCCGCACCATGCGGATCTGTCTCACCGAACCCGACGGAACGACCGCCCTTCGACCCGACCCGGTCGCCGACCACCTCATCCTCGAGGTGCTCGGCGATCAGGGTCGCGGTGACGAGCTCATCACCAACCTCATCAAGAGTGCAGCCGATGACGAGCGCGTCGCGCTCGTGCAGATCGTCAATCGGGCTGGGGGCCTGGACCCGGTCACCGCGACGGACATCCTCCGCCAGGCCGTGGGCGTGGACCTCTCCCTGGCGACAGAGCTCCTGAAGGTTGCCGCCGCTCAGGGTGGAGCCGCATTGACGGCCCTCGAACGACTCGCCAACGACGCACAAGCAGCGCTCCCCGCGAATCTTGGCGACATAGTCCCACGTCAGCATCTGCTGTTCGGACGCCTGCGCTGGCATCTCTCCGAGCGCGCGCTGTCAGCCGCCCGGGGAAACCCGGCGACCCCTGTTGAGCATGTTGCCCGTTTGCTCGACGACACCGGCGCCAAGGCGGCCGAGGCCGCCGAACACAAGCGTGCGCTGGATGCGACCTCTGAGGCTGTCGAGCACTACCGGGAGCTGGCCCAGGCCCGCCCCGAAGTGTTCCTCCCCGACTTGGCCGGATCGCTGAACAACCTGTCGGTCCACCAGAGCGACAACGGGGACCGGTCCGGCGCCCTGGCCTCCATCACCGAAGCCGTCCAGCACTACCGGGCCCTGGCCGAGGCCCGCCCCGAGGTGTTCCTCCCCGACCTGGCCACATCGCTGAACAACCTGTCGAACCACCAGAGCGACAACGGGCACCGGTCCGGCGCCCTGGCCTCCATCACCGAAGCCGTTCAACTTCGCCGGGCCCTGGCCGAGGCCCG
>JBBQRO010000180.1:0-6817 GCA_038214685.1 Acidimicrobiales bacterium | reverse complement strand
GAAAGAGCAGTCGTGAAGTATGCCCGCGCTCATCCAATCGCGTAGCACTACGCTGCAGTAACCTGCCGCTTCCGGGCGGAGTGACCGGTCAGGGAAGCTCGGGCGCGGTCACCCAGCGACGCCCGGCCCGCGTCTAGTTTCGAGCCGATGGCGGCGATGAGCGCGACTGTGATCGTCATCGTGAAGGCGGCTCCTGCCCTGACGGCGAGCCTTGACGAGACCATGTGCGTGGCGGGAGCTCGTCTCACCGGCGACGGCGTGGAGTGGATCAGGCTTCACCCGGTGCCATTCCGCGACTTGGCGACGGACGCGCGTTTCGCCAAGTACCAAGAGATAGAGGTCGAGCTCATTCGACCGAAGACTGATCGCCGGCCGGAGTCGTGGACGCCCCTGGCTGGGAGTATCCGGCTCGGTCGGCAACTGAGCACTGATGGAGCCTGGGCTGATCGGCGAGACCTCGTTTCAAAGCTGTACGAGGCAGATATGTGCGACCTCGTCGATGCGAATCGCAGCGGTTCCGGACTTGGGACCTCATCGCTTGCCGTAGTACGGCCCGCTGAACGGCCGGAGCTGGTAATCACCGAGCGCGACGCGGACCAGCTCGCAAGGTGGCGGCGGCTCGCCGAAGGTGCCAAGAACCGGATGAGCCTGTTTGACGACTCGAACATGTCGAAGCCCGACTTCGAGGTCGTCCCGTGGAGGTTCCGGTATCGCTACCGCTGTGCCGGCAGGGACTGCAACACTCATACCCAGACGATCGTCGACTGGGAGGTCGTTTCCCTATGGCGGCGCGTCAGATATCGACCGAACTGGCAAGAGTTGATGCGCGCCAAGTTCGAGCAGGAGATGTGGCAAGGCAGGGACACGGCGCTGTTCGTCGGGAACCAGGAGCAGTACCCGACCTCCTTCCTGGTACTGGGAGTGTTCTGGCCACCGCTGGTGGGCTACCAACCCCGTCTGGCGCTGTGAGTGCCGGCCCGAGCCCGTTTATCTTGCCTAAGCGGGGCCCGTTCGACGACGATCGACGCGTGACAGGCCGCATCTACAGCGTGGGCTACGAGGGCTTGACCGTCGACGGCCTGGTCGAGCTCCTCACCGGCGCTCGTGTCGCAGTCGTGATCGACGTGCGGCTGAACCCCAGCAGTCGGAAGCCGGGCTTTTCCCGCAAGCGTCTGTCCAACCGACTGGCGGAGGCCGGGATCGACTACATCCACGAGAAGGAGCTTGGCAACCCTCCCGACAACCGGGAGTCTTTCCGCAACGGCGACGGGATCGAGGGGCGGACGCGGCTGCGGTCACTGCTGTTGGACGGCGATGGCGCCGCCTTGGCCCGCGTCGTCGCCCTGGCGTCGCAGCAGCGAATAGCTGTGCTGTGCGTGGAGCGAGAGCATCACCGCTGCCACCGAGAGGTGATCGCCGACATGGTGGTCGAGCAGAACCCCGATATTGAGATACTGCCGGTGTTGTAGACGGCGAGGCAGTGTGTACCGGGACCGCACAGGTTCTGGGAGACGCGCGTTCGAAAAAGCGCTCCCGTGAGAACCGCCGTGAGAACCATACGTCCGCGAAAACTCGGGACTGCCGGTCTCCAACGGTCAAGAGTGGTGACACTCGAAGCCGCGAAACCCCTGGTCAGGTGCCATATTACGCACTGTCGGGTTCCAGCGGTCAACTGTGGATAACCCCGGGAGGAGCACTACGGATCAGAAGGTTGGGGGTTCGAATCCCTCCCAGCGCACTAGAGAAAGTGCAGGTCAGGCTATTTCTGACCGCTCCCCCCGGCGGAGGACTCCGGCAGAGTCCACAAAAAGTCCACACCTCGTTGGAAGAGGGGGCAAGGAGCTATATATCGTAGTAGAGGTAGAACTCCCACGGGTGGGGCCGCAACCTCACCTCGTCGATCTCCTTGAGGCGCTTGAAGGTGATCCACGTCTCGATGAGATCCGGGGTGAACACGCCGCCGGCGAGGAGATAATCCTGGTCGCCTTCCAGGGCGGCGAGGGCCTCTTCCAGCGAGGCCGGCACCTGAGGGACTGCGGAGAGTTCCTCGGGGGGGAGGTCGTAGAGGTCCTTGTCGACCGGGTCGGGGGGCTCGGTGCGGTTCTGCACACCGTCGAGGCCGGCCATCAGCATCGCCGCGAACGCCAGGTACGGGTTGGCTGAGGGGTCGGGGCAGCGGAACTCGAGGCGTTTGGCCTTGGGGCTCTTCGACACCAGCGGGATGCGTACCGCGGCTGACCGGTTGCGCTGTGAATAGACCAGGTTGACCGGGGCTTCGTACCCCGGCACCAACCGCTTGTAGGAGTTGGTGGTCGGCGCAGCGAAAGCCAGGATCGACGGGGCGTGAGCCAGTAGGCCGCCGATGTACCAGCGGGCCATGTCGGAGATACCGGCGTAGCCGGTCTCGGAAAAGAACAGCGGCTCGCCGCCTCGCCACAGCGATTGGTGAACGTGCATGCCCGAGCCGTTGTCCTGGAAGAGGGGCTTGGGCATGAACGTGACCGACAGATTGTGGGCCCACGCCACCGATTTGGTCACGTACTTGTAGAGCATCACCTTGTCGGCCATCCGGAGCAGGGTGTCGAAGCGCATATCGATCTCGGCCTGGCCCGCGGTGCCCACCTCGTGATGCTGGAGCTCGACCTCGATCCCCATCTGCTCCATGGTTAGGATCATCTCCGAGCGGAGGTCCTGGAAATGGTCCATGGGCGGGACGGGGAAGTAGCCCTCCTTGGTGCGGGGCTTGAACCCGAGGTTCGGCTTCTCGTCCCGGTTGGAGTTCCAAATGCCCTCCACCGAGTCGACCGCGTACGATGCGGAGTGCTGGTCCTGGTGGAACCGCACGTCGTTGAAGATGTAGAACTCGGCCTCGGGCCCGAAATAGGCGGTGTCGGCCAGGCCGGTAGAGGTGAGATAGTCCTCGGCCTTTTTGGCGACGTAGCGGGGGTCGCGGGAGTACGGCTCGCCGGTCAGCGGGTCGCGTACGAAGCAGTTGATGTTGAGGGTCTTGTGCTGGCGGAACGGGTCGAGCACCGCGGTGTTGGGGTCGGGGACAAGGATCATGTCGGATTCCTGGATCTCCTGGAACCCCCGGATCGAGGAGCCATCGAACCCGTATCCGTCCTCGAAGCCCTCTTCGGTCAACTGGTGGACCGGCGCGGAGAAATGCTGCATGAGCCCGGGCAGGTCGCAGAAGCGGAAATCGACGATCTCGACTCCCTCGTCCTGGCACAGCCGCACCACTTCTGCCGGGCTACGTTCCTCCACGGTCCTCCTAGGTCTCGTGGGCCGGGTTACCCGACCGTTGCGCCTTCATGAACTACGTGTGAACCAGGCGGAACCCGGCCGGACGCCTGCCAAGATAACCGGATGGAACGCCAGCAGGACTATGTGCTCAGGTCCGTCGAGGAGCGCGGCATCCGGTTGATCCGCCTCTGGTTCACCGACGTCCTCGGCCAGCTCAAGTCCATCGCCATCGTGCCCGGGGAGCTCGAGAACGCCTTCGAGGAGGGCATGACGTTCGACGGCTCGTCGATCGACGGCTTCAGCCGGGTCCAGGAGAGCGACATGCTTCTCCAGCCCGACCCCGGCACCTTCGAGCTGCTCCCCTGGCGGGGCGACGACGGCCCCGTGGCCCGCATGTTCTGCGACATCACCACCCTCGACGGGGTCCCGTTCCCCGGCGACCCGCGTCACGTCCTGCGCCGCCAGCTCGACATCGCCCGCGAGAAGGGCTTCTCCTTCTATGTCGGCCCCGACATCGAGTTCTTCTACTTCGCCCAGGCCGAGGGCGGCCGGCCCACCAGCATCCCCCTCGATACCGGCGGCTACTTCGACCTCACCCCGGTCGACGTGGCCACCGACCTGCGCCACCGCACCATCCTGGGCCTGGAGTCCATCGGCATCCCGGTGCGCTACAGCCACCACGAGGACAGCCCCAGCCAGCACGAGATCGACCTGCGCTACACCGACGCCCTGACCATGGCCGACAACGTCATGACCTTCAAGCTGGTCGTGAAGGAGATCGCCCTGGAGCGGGGAGTCCACGCCTCCTTCATGCCCAAGCCCCTCACCGGCGTGCAGGGCTCGGGCATGCACACCCACCTGTCGCTGTTCGAGGGCGACACCAACGCCTTCCATGACCCGGGCGACGACGCCCACCTGTCGAAGGTGGCCAAGGGTTTCCTGGCCGGGCTTCTGCACCACGCCAGGGAGATCACCGCGGTCACCAACCAGTGGGTGAACTCCTACAAGCGGCTGGTGGTGGGCTTCGAGGCGCCGGCGTATGTGGCCTGGGCCCGCAACAACAGCTCGGCCCTCCTCCGGGTGCCGAGTTCCAAGCGCAACAAGCCAGCCTCGACCCGCATCGAGTTCCGCTCGCCCGACCCGGCGTGCAACCCCTACCTGGCCTTCGCCGTCATCCTGGCCGCCGGGCTCAAGGGCATCGAGGAAGGCTACGAACTGGCCCCCGAGCTCACCGCCAACCTCTACGAGATGACCGCCGAGGAGCGGCTGGCCGAAGGGGTCGAGGCCCTGCCTGGCTCCCTCGCCGAGGCGGTGGCGTGCATGGAACAGTCCGAGCTGCTGCCCGAAGCCCTGGGCGAGCACGTCTTCGAGTGGTTCATCCGCAACAAGCGCGCCGAGTGGGACGACTACCGCACCCAAGTCACCCCGTTCGAGCTCAACAAGTACCTGAACCTCTAGCGGCCATGGAGCCCCTTCTGGTCTTTCCCGATCCGCCGCCGCCGGCCCTGACCCACGCCCTCACCGGCGCCGGCTACCCCTTCCGCCCTGCCACCACGTCAGACGAGGCCACCCGGCTCGAACCCGAGGACGGCTGGGCCGGCGCCCTGATCTGCTCCGACGACGACCCCGAGGGGGCGGCGGCCATGTGCCGCCACCTCCGCAAGCGCGACATCCCTCTCGAGCCCCTGCTGCTCGTGGTCCGCAGCAGCCACCTGGGCAGTCTGGAGCCGCGCGAGGACCTGTTCGACGACTTCTGCCTCCTTCCCCTGCAGCCCGGCGAGCTGGAGGCCCGGCTCAAGCACCTGTTCTGGCGGACGGGCCGGGGAACCCGGCCGGAGCTGATCGAGTACGGCCCGCTCATCCTGAACCTTGAGACCTATCAGGCCGCCATCGACGGTCGGCCGCTCGACCTGACCTACATGGAGTACGAACTCCTCCGCTTCCTGGCCACCCATCCCGGCAAGGTCTTCACCCGGGAGATGCTGCTGTCACGGGTGTGGGGCTATGAGTACTACGGCGGGGCTCGTACCGTCGACGTCCACGTCCGCCGACTGCGGGCCAAGCTGAGCGAGGAACACGCCGCGCTGATCCAGACGGTGCGGTCGGTCGGCTACCGCTTCGGCCAGTCACGGTGGGGCCTCTGAGCTGAGGGCACGGGGCCCGTCCGGCGACTCCCCAGCATGCCCGCCAGCGGCTGGTCGGCCGCCGGACCATGTGCTGCCGAATGCCCGTCCGTCGTTGGCTGCTTCCGAAGTCGCGGCGCCCGGCACTCGACAATTCCCCCACTTACCCAGCAGCGACCCTTTCCTCGATCACTACACCGAGCAAATCACGGCGGCGCGGCCTCCGGCATGAGTAGGAGCTACTCAAAGTGGTTGATGGGTCGACCGGAGTGGAAGCCGGTGAGAGAATACGAGGAATGCGCCATCCCTGGCCCCTCGTAGGCAGGAACCGAGAGCTTGAGCGAGTTCGCGGCCTGCTGGCGGGCGGCCAGTGCTGGGCGGTGGTCCTCGCCGGCCTGACAGGCGCCGGCAAGTCCCGCCTGGCCACCGAGTGCCTGGTCGCCGCCGAGGCCCAGGGAAAGGTCAGCGCCCGGGTGGCCGGTGGTCAGGCCGCCGCCGGGTTGCCCTTCGGCGCCCTGGCGCCGCTCCTGCCCAGCACCACGGCACCGAGCCTGGAGCGCGCCGACATGCTCTGGCGGGCCCGCGACGCCATCGTCGCCCGGGGGGAGGGCAGGCCGCTTGTCCTGCTGGTCGACGATGCCCACCTGCTCGACGACGCCTCGGCCACGCTCGTCCACCAGTTGGTCGCCACCGGCTCGGTCTTCGTCATCGCCACCGTGCGGACGGAGGAACCGGCGCCGGACCCCATCGTCGCCCTTTGGAAGGACGACCTGGCCGAGCGGATCGACGTGCCGCCGCTGGGCCAGGAGAGCGTCGAGGCCGTGCTCGTCGCCGTCCTCGGCGGCCCGGTGAGCGCCGGCACCCTCCACCAGCTCATGGAGGCCAGCAAGGGCAACGCTCTGTACCTGCGCGAGCTGGTGCTTGCCGGAGTGGAGTCGGGTGAGCTCCAGGAGGAGGACGGGATCTGGCGCCTGGCCCGCTCGTTGGTCCTGTCCAGCCGCCTGGTCGAGCTCATCGAGGCCCGGCTCGGCGGGGTAGAGGATTCGGAGCGCAAGGTGCTCGACGCCCTGGCGTTCGGTGAGCCCCTGGGCGTCACCTGCCTGCTGACGCTGGCCAGCGCCGAGCAGCTCGAATCCCTGGAGCGGCGGGGAATCATCCTCACCGCCTCCAGCGGCCGGCGGTTGGAGGCCTGCCTCAGCCAACCGCTCTACGGCGAGGTGATCCGCGCCCGCATTCCGGCCATGCGCTCCCAGGCCGTGCGCCAAGACCTGGCCAACTCCGTTCAGGCGGTGGGTGCCCGCCGGCGAGAGGACGCCCTGCGGTTCGCCACCTGGCGCCTCGACGCCGGCGGCACCATGGCGCCCGACCTCATGGTCGACGCCGCCGCTACGGCCCGCGACCGCTGGGACCTCACCCTGGCCGGTCGCCTGGCCGAGGCCGCGGTGCAG
>JBBQRO010000179.1:0-6861 GCA_038214685.1 Acidimicrobiales bacterium | reverse complement strand
CCGTCGACATCACCGGCTCCACCACCTCGGCCATCTGGGCATCGCCGGCGATGCCGACGATCCCGACGGGGTGATCTTCACCGACGGGCGGGGCTGGAGACTGAACGGCTGCGGACGACCGGTGCCCCCGGGGCGGCCGGTCGAGGCCACCGCCGGTGAGCTCGGCATCGCCACCGGGGCGTGGTCGCACCCCACCGGGGAACGCCTCGATCCCGGGGCTGTGTACTTCAACGAGCCCCAGCCGGCGTGAGCTGATGATGGGCAAGCGGATCGCCGGTCCGTAGTCCGCCGCAGGCAATTCGGGGCGCCCATGAGTCGTGGTGTGCGACGCTCCCAGCGTGGGCAGGGCGGGGAATGCGGTCAGGTTGTTGCGTCATGTCGGCCCGTCGCTGATCATCCGCCTCGTGCTGGTCGAGGCTGCGGTCGCACTCGTCCCGCTCGCCGTCATCCTGGCCATCGGGATCGTGGTCGGTCGGGTCGCCGGCAACGAGTCCGTCGGTGAGCCACTGGCCCTGGTCACCGCACTCCTCCTCCTCCAGCAGGTCCTCGGGCCGATCCGGGCGGCCGTCGCCTACCGGGTCACCCGCCGGGTCGACGGAGTGGTGCGGGCACGGGTGATGGAGGTGGCCAACGGGTCGCTTGGCATCGCCCCGTTCGAGGATCCCGCGACGCTCGACCGGCTTGAGGTGGCGGGCGGGATCATCGACGCTTTCTGGGGCGCGTCCCCGGGCGGGGCGGCCGTCGGCGTCATCTCCCTCGGCGGGCGCTACCTGCAGGTGGCCGGCGCCGCCGTGCTCCTGAGCCGGCTCTCCCTGCCCGTCGCCCTGGGCCTGACCACAGTGGTCCTCCTCGCCTACCACCGGTCCCGTCGATGGAACCGCGTGCGCATACGCGCCATCCGTGAGAACAACCTCATCGGCCGGGCGTCGCGCTACACATCCGGGCTGGCCAACACGCCACCTCCCGCCAAGGAGGTCCGGTTGTTCGGCGCCCTCGACTGGCTGGAAGAACGCTTCCGGGTCCAGTGGCACGACGTGAGCTCGGCCCGCCTCGTTCCTTGGCGGTGGGCGAGCACGCGCGTCACCGCTCTGATCGTCGCCCTGGCCCCCGTCGTTGCCGTGGCGTTCGTGGCCGTGGCCCGTACAGGGGCACAGGAAGGCGTCGACGCCCGCACGCTGGCCATCGCCCTCCAGGCTGGCATCGTCCTGTTCTCCCTCTTGTTCGACCAGCGCCAGGACGACGCCTATCAGGTCGACTTCGGGCTCGAGGCCCTCGAGACGCTCCACACGCTTGAGGGTTCCCTCGGCCCCGCCGCCGACCAGGGCACGCTGGACGCCGCCGGCCTGCCCGCCCGCACCATCAGCTTCGAGGGTGTCCACTTCGCCTACCCCGGGAGCGGGCGAGAGGTATTCGCCGGGCTCGACCTCACCATCTCCGCCGGTTCCTCGCTGGCGATCGTCGGGGCCAACGGGGCGGGCAAGACGACGCTGGTGAAGCTCCTGGCCCGGCTTCATGAACCTCAGGCCGGGACGATTCGCATCGACGCGACGCCGTTGCTCAACCTCGACCCCGCCTCGTGGCGCCGCCGGCTGGCGGTGATCTTCCAGGACTTTGTCCGCTACGAGCTGCCGGCGGCCGACAACGTGGGGTTCGGTGGCGTCGGCGGCACGGGCGGCGCCGTTGCGCTCGACCACGCCGCGGCGCGCGCCGGGGCACTGGATCTCGTCCACCGGCTCCCGGCGGGCTGGGCCACGCCGCTCAACCGCCAGTACTCGGGGGGCGCCGACCTTTCCGGTGGCGAGTGGCAGCGCATCGCCCTGGCCCGGGCGCTGTTCGCGGTGGAGGCGGGTGCGGGGATCCTGGTCCTCGACGAGCCGACCGCCAATCTCGACGTCCGAGCTGAAGCCGCGCTCTTCGAGGACTTCCTCGACCTCACCCGTGGGCTCACGACGATCCTGATCTCCCACCGCTTCTCGACCGTGCGCCACGCCGACCGAATCTGCGTGCTCGACGGCGGACGGGTGGTGGAGAGCGGGAGCCACGACGAGCTCCTGGCTGCGGGTGGCCGCTACGCCGAGCTCTTCCTCCTCCAGGCGGAACGCTTCCGTGACTGACATCGGGCGCGTCGCCGGCGTGCTGGTGGACTTCGCCCGGGGGGCGGGCATCCGCCGGTCCGTCCTCGCTGCGACCACGACGCTGGTCGCCGGCGCAGCGGCGGTCTCCGTCAGCTGGTGGCTCAAGCTCATTCTCGACCGCGCCGCCGCCGGCGACGTCGGTCGGGTGACGATCATCGCCGCCGTGCTGGGCGCCACGGTGACGTTGCAGGCCGCCGCCTCCAGCCTCTCGGGGCTGTACCTCGCCGAGCTCCAGTTCGGCTGCGGCGTACAGGTTGTGTGCGGGATCATGCGGGCCGGCTCCGGTCCGCCGGGCATCGAGCACTACGAGCGCCCCGACATCGCCGACCGGATCGCCCTGCTCAAGCAGCAGACCAATTACGTGTCCGGCTTCCTTCCCGCCCTGAGCGAGGGTGTGGCGTTGGCCGGGCGGGTGGCCGTCACCGCCGTCCTCCTGGCCGGCGTGCATCCCGCCCTGCTCCTCCTGCCCATCCTGGCCTTGCCGTCGCTCTACGCCGGCACCCGCGCCGAGCGGGAGGTCGACGCTGCGAACGTTGCTACCGCCGAGCAGGGCCGGCTCGAGCAGCACCTCTTCGGACTGGCCACCACCGCCTCACCGGCCAAGGAGGTGCGGATCTTCGGGCTTGGTCCCGAAATCGTGGCCCGCCAACGGCGGGCGTGGGACGAGGTCACCGAGACCGTCGCCCGGGCCCAGCTCCGGGCCGGCCTGGTCCGGACGGCCGGCTGGATCCCGTTCGCGACCGGGTACCTGATTGCCGTAGTCCTCGTCCTGGCCCGAGCCGGCCGGGGGGAAGCGACGCCGGGCGACGTCCTTCTCGTCATGGTGCTCGCCGGCCAGGTGAACGGTCAGGTGGCCCAGCTCCTCAACGTCGCCAACCGCTCGGCCGCCGGCGTACGTGTCGTGCGTCGCTACCTGTGGCTGCAGGACTACGCACGCGATGCAGTCGCCCGTTCCACTCCCGACCACCCGGTCCCCGTGCCTGCCACCCTGCACCAGGGAATCGAGATGCGCGCCGTGTCGTTCCGTTACCCGGGAGACGACCGCCACGACGTGCTCAGCGACGTGACGCTCAGTCTGGCGGCCGGCTCTACCGTGGCGATCGTCGGCGAGAACGGCGCCGGGAAGACCAGCCTGGTCAAGCTGCTCTGCCGGTTCTACGAGCCCACGTCGGGGACGATCACGGTGGACGGCACCGATCTGCGGTCCTTTCGTGCCGCCGAGTGGCACCGCCACCTCTCGGCGGGCTTCCAGGACTTCGCCCGTTTCGAGCTGCGCCTCCGGGAGTCCGTCGGCATCGGGAGCATCCCTTCGGTGCAGGACGCCGACAAGGTGCAGGAGGCCCTCCGCCGGGTGGGCGCCGGCTTGGCCCTCGATCTCGAGCAACAGCTCGGCTCACAGTGGCCCGGCGGCGTCGACCTTTCCGAGGGCCAGTGGCAGAAGGTGGCCATGGCCCGGGCCATGATGCGGCCGGGGCCGGTCCTGCTGATCCTCGACGAGCCGACGTCGGGCCTCGACCCACATGCCGAGCATGCACTGTTCGAGCTCTTCGCCGGCGTGGCGGCCGACACGGCCAGACGCAGCGGTTCGATCGCGCTGTTCGTGTCGCACCGCTTCTCGACGGTGCGGATGGCGGACCACATCATCGTCCTCGCCGGAGGTCGCGTGGTCGAGCAGGGCAACCACGCCTCGCTCATGGCGACCCGGGGCCTGTACGCAGACCTCTACGAGATCCAGGCGCGAGCCTACGGATGAGGGCCGTCATGCGAGCAGTGGTTTTCGACCTCTTCATCACGCTGACGGACTGGGACGCGGAGCGGTGCCGGCCACGGTTCACCGACGAGCTGGCTACCGCCCTCGGTGTCGATCCGCCGGAGTTCTCCGCCCTGATGCGGGCCACGTTCACCGAGCGCGTCGCCGGTGAGCTGGGAGACGCACGCGCCACGTTCTCGGCGCTGGCCGCCCGACTCGGCCGCTACCTCGCCCCGGACGACCTCGATCGGGTCATGGCCCTACGCCACGCGCAACACCGACAGACGCTCGCGCCTCGCGCCGGCGTCCTGGATGCGCTCGCAGACATCCGCTCGGCTGGGTACGCAATCGGCATCCTCACGGACTGCACGGCCGAGACGCCCGACCTGTGGCCGACCCTGCCGTACGCCACGGCGGTGGATGCCGTCACCTTCTCCTGCGAGATCGGCCACCGAAAGCCTCACCCGGCCGGGTACCACGACATCGCCCGGAAACTCGACGTGGCCGCCGGCGAGTGCCTCTATGTCGGCGACGGGAGCAGCGCCGAGCTGACCGGCGCCACGTCGGCGGGAATGACCGCAGTGCTCGTTGAGACTCCCTTCGGACGCGAGTTCCGCTACGACGCTGAGGATCACTGGGAGGGTCGCTCCGTGTCGGAGCTTCACGAGCTGAATCGCCTCCTCCTGGAACTGCACGGTGAGGGCGCGTGACGAAGTCGTCGGCGGCCTTCGAGACTCTCGGCCAGGTGGTATCATCTGCTATCACCGGAGGTTGACCACGTGCCAGACATACTGATCCGAGACGTGCCCGACGAGGTGGTAGCCGCCATCGACGCCAAGGCGAAGCGAGCCGGACTGTCCCGCACTGAGTACTTGCGGCGAGCGTTGTCCCGCGAACGAAGCGACGGTTGCGGCGACGTGACCGTCAACGACCTGGCGATGTTTGCGCAGACCTTCGCCGATCTGGATGACGGGGAGGTCATGGCCCAAGCGTGGCGGTGACGGCCTGGTTGATCGACAAGTCAGCCCTGGTCCGCCTTGCCCAGAGCGACGACGCCTCGGAGTGGGCGTCGAGGATCCAACGTGGTCTGGTGCGGATCACGACGGCCACGCGCCTTGAGATCGGGTTCTCGGCCCGCTCGGTTGAGGAGCTGCGCGCCAGCATCGGACGGCCGCCTCTCGCGTCGATGCCGATCGAGTACCTGACGCCCGCCGCCGAGGATCGTGCGGTGGCGGTGCAGGCCGCCCTCGCTGAACGGGGCCAACATCGGGCACCCTCGATCCCTGATCTTCTGGTGGCCGCCGCCGCCGAGCTGGCCGGGCTCACCGTCCTCCACCTTGATCAGGATTACGAGCTGATAGCCGACCTCACTGGCCAGCCCGTAGAACGGCTGAAGCTCCCATGACCCGGCCGCCCTTCCTGCGTTCAGCGGCGTGACGCAGTGAGGCCCCAGGGTCCGCTCGGCGTCGTCCGGCAGAGTTTCAGCACCACCTCCCCGCTCCCGGCCGACATGGCCCGGACCGTGCATGCCTCCGGCGTGGATTCCAGCACCTCACAGACGAAGTGGCCCTCGACGACCGCGAGCCCGGCTCCCCACACCGCCACCAGCCAGTCGGCGGGAAGCTCGCCCGACACCCGACCGCCCAACGTCGTGACCATCGCGGCCGAGCCCAGGCGCACGTCGACGTCGAGCTCCTCGCCGGCCCAGGAGCGAAGGGCGGCGCCGGCCCGACCGATCAGCGCGGCGACCATGGCGGGACTGGCCTCGCCGGGCGGGCCGAGGTGGGCGGCAGCGACTGTCACCATCAGGCGGCGCTGCAGCGACGCCGGGAGCGTGAACAGCGTGAGCAGCTCGAGGTGACGCCGCAACAGCTCGCCTTGTTCCTCAGAGGACGGCAATCCCTCAGGCCGTGCGCCGGCGACACCAGGGGGCATGCTCTGTTGCTGGATCCGTTGATTTTGAAGGTGCCGGGCGAAGTTGCCGTGGCGGACCCCTTCCACCGCGACTGCGGCGCAGGACACCTGATCGCCAGGATGTCGCGGTCCGAGGGTGAGGACGCGGAGGTCGTCGTCGTGCGCAGCCCACGCGTCGAGGACCTGGAGGCAGTGCGGCCGGGTGGCCCCCAGCCCGGCGAGCACCCGTTCCCCGTGAGGGTCAGGGTGATCAGGCGCGGCCAGGGCGCCGGCCTCCCACTCCAGGCGGTGGCGGGCGCCGCCGCAGTCGATGACTTCCACGACGGCGGCGATACCTGACAACCGATCGGCTGGCGTCATCGGCCGGTTCCCCACGGCGCTGGGAGGGGAGCCACCACGCTGGTGCGCAGTCCGCCGGCGCTGATCTCCAGACGTAGCTCGGACGCTCTCGGGTCGAGACGGGGGACGAACTCCATGCTCATGGCCATCCCCGCCCACCCGCCTCCGCCGGTGCCCAAGAAGCTGATGTAGCTGCCACCGAGGTCGTCGCCGGCCGTCACCAACAGATCGTCCGCTGACAGACCGGCGCCGGGCCCCGGCCAGACCCCCGGCCTGAGGAAGAGGTGGAGCAGCCAACCGTCGCGCTCGGAGGTCAGCGCATCGATCCACACCTCCCGTTCACCCATGCGGGGCAGGGCGACGCCGAGCACCGCGGTGGCGTCGTTCCCGTCGTCGTCGTGCAGATGGCCAAGCACACTGGCCCACGCTTCGGGCAGGCCGGAGGGCGCCGTTTCGCCTGATCCGGCACGGGCCAAGGCCCGGCTCATCGTAATGACCGGGCTCTCAGCGTCGAGAACCCCGACTGTGTCGTGGGCGGCGACGGCTGGATCGTCGACCGGCGGCGTCGGCACGCCGCCATGGACGAGCGCCCTTCGCCACCAGCGAAAGCTCCTCTCCGCCGACGCCAGGAGGAACCACTCGGCCGGGTTCCATCGCGCCTCAGCCGGCTCGACGGGGCTGATCCGGGCCGCGACCGGATTGCCAAGCGGTGCCCGGACTGCG
>JBBQRO010000178.1:0-6900 GCA_038214685.1 Acidimicrobiales bacterium | reverse complement strand
GCTACCGACGCCGCCGAGCTGGCCGCCGCCGCCGAGGCGGTGCTCGGGATGTCGATCAAGGGCCACGTGGTGCACAAGGTCTGGGTCGAGGAGGCGCTGACCGCGGCGCGGGAGATCTACGCCTCGTTCACCTTCGACCGGGGGGCCAAGCTGCACCTGGGAATGCTGTCGGCCCGAGGCGGGATCGACATCGAGCAGGTGGCCGTGGAGTTCCCCGAGGCCATCCACCGCTTCCACGTCAACCCTCTCGATCGCCTCTCGGAGGCCGAGGCCGCCGTCGCCGTGGCTTCCGCCGGCATCTCCGGGGACCCGGCCGATCCGGTTGCCGCCCTGCTGGTGAAGCTCTACGACGCCTACACCGCCGAGGACGCCGAGCTGGTCGAGGTCAACCCGCTGGCCGTGGTGGCCGACGGGCGGGTGCTGGCCATGGATGCCAAGGTCGTCCTCGACGACAACGCCGCCTCACGTCACCCGGGCTGGGAGGCGTGGCGCGACCTCGACGGCCTCGACCCCCGGGAGCGCTCGGCGCGGGAGAAGGGCCTCACCTACGTGGGCCTCGACGGCAGCGTGGGGGTCATCGGCAACGGGGCGGGACTGGTTATGAGCACCCTCGACGTGGTGGCCCGGGCCGGCGGCCGGGCGGCCAACTTCCTCGACGTAGGCGGCGGGGCGTCGGCCGACGTCATCACCGCCGCCCTCGAGGTGGTCAACGCCGATCCCGCGGTACGGGCCATCTTCGTCAACATCTTCGGGGGGATCACCAGGGGCGAGGAGGTGGCCAACGGCATCGTCGAAGCGCTGAGCCGGGTCGATCTGCGCAGCACCATCGTGGTCCGCCTCGACGGCACCAACGCCGAGGAGGGACGGGCCATCCTGGCCGCCCACGAGTCCGACCGGCTGGTGGCGCGGCCCACCATGCTCGAAGCCGCCCGCACCGCCGTCGCCCTGGCCGCCCCATGAGCATCCTGGTCGACGCCTCGACCCGGGTACTGGTGCAGGGGCTCACCGGCAGCCAGGGACGGTTCCACGGCCTGCGTAACCGGGCCTACGGCACCGCGGTGGTGGCCGGGGTGACGCCGGGCAAGGGCGGAACCGACGTCGAGGGCATCCCCGTGTTCGACACCGTCGCCGACGCGGTGGCGGCCACGGGCGCCGACGCCAGCCTGGTCTTCGTGCCCGCCCGGGGCGCAGCGGCCGCGGTCATCGAGGCGGGAGAAGCGGGCATCGCCCTCGTGGTGTGCATCACCGAGGGCATCCCCCTGCACGACGAGGCCCGGGCCTTTCACCACCTGGCCCGCAACTGCCCGGGCACCCGTCTGCTCGGGCCGAACTGCCCAGGGGTCATCTCTCCGGGCCAGGCCAACCTCGGCATTACGCCCGGCGAGATCGCTCTACCCGGGGGCCCGGTGGGTGTGGTGAGCCGGTCCGGCACCCTCACCTACCAGGCCCTGCACGAGCTGACCCGCAACGGCATCGGCCAGACCACCTGTGTCGGCATCGGCGGCGACCCGGTCCCCGGCACCGGGTTCATCGACTGCCTGCGGTTGTTCCAGGCCGACCCCGACACCCGGGCGGTGATCATGATCGGCGAGATCGGCGGCTCCGACGAGGAGGCGGCCGCCGCCTTTATCGCCGAAGAGATGGACAAGCCGGTCGTGGCCTACGTGGCCGGTGTCACCGCCCCGCCGGGCCGGCGCATGGGCCACGCCGGGGCCATCGTCTCAGGCGGTAAGGGCGGTGCCGCGGCCAAGATCGAAGCCCTGGAAGCGGCGGGTGCCATCGTGGTCCTCGATCCCACCGAGCTGGGATCGAGGATGGCCGAGGTCCTTATGTGATTGGTGAGGCCCCGACGACGATCTGGTAGTTCCGGGTGGCGGTGGCGACCGACCCGGGGGGCCCTGGGCATCGTCAGCCGTCGAGGCGGTCGGGCAGCTCGTCGCGGTACTCGGGAAAGTAGCGGGGGATGATGGCCAGCGAGAACTCGGGGAGGATCGACGACGCCGGCTCCCGCTCCATGAGGAAGGCGAAGGACTCGCGCACAACCGCCTCTGCTTCGGAGTCCGCGAGGCCCCAGTCGTCGAGGAGTGACTGGGGCACGATCACCCTGTGCGAGGTCGTCTCCTCGCCCTCGGTGACCTCGACACCGAACTCGTGGGTGCCCGCCGGGGTGATACGGATGCCGCTCACCGGCCCACGGTACCGCCTGGGCCGTCCCGGGTAGTCCTTGGGGATGCCGACGGCCCCGCCCTGGTGGCAGACGGCCGTGCTTTACCAGGTCTATCCCCGCTCGTTTCTCGACACCGACGGGGACGGCATCGGCGACCTGGATGGGGTGCGGGCCAAGCTGGCGTACCTGCGCTGGTTGGGTGTCGACGGGGTGTGGCTCTCGCCCATCTACCCGTCGCCGATGGCCGACTTCGGCTACGACGTGAGCGACCACTGCGCCGTCGACCCGACCTTCGGCGACCTGGCCGGCTTCGACTCCCTGCTCGGCGAAGCCCACGCCAGCGGCCTGCGCGTCCTCCTCGACTGGGTGCCGAACCACACCAGCGACCGCCACCCCTGGTTCGTCGAGTCACGGTCCTCCCAGGGCTCGACGAAGCGCAACTGGTACTTCTGGCGGGACGGGAGCGACGGGGGACGGCCGAACAACTGGCGGGCGGCCTTCGGCGGCCGGGCGTGGACGTGGGACGACGGCACCCGGCAGTGGTACCTGCACCTGTTCCTGCCTCAGCAGCCCGACCTGAACTGGGGCGAGCCCGAGGTGGTCGACGCCATGCACGGGGTGCTGCGGTTCTGGCTCGATCGGGGGCTCGACGGGTTCCGGGCCGACGTGATCCACCTCATCGCCAAAGATCCGACGTTGCCCGACCAGCCGCCGGCGCTGGCCGAGCTCGACCTGGCCGGCGTGCACGACAACCCAGGGGTCCACCCTCTCCTGCGCGGCATCAGGGCCGTGCTCGATGGCTACCCGGGCGACCGGGTCATGGTCGGCGAGGTGAACCTGGGCTCGGCCGCCCAGCTGGCGCCGTACTACGGCGCCGGCGACGAGCTGCACATGGTCTTCAACTTCTCCCTCCTGTGGGCGCCGTGGGACGCGGCCCATTGGTCCGAGCGGATCGCCGAGTCCGAAGCCGCCCTGGCGCCGGCCGACGCCTGGCCGGTGTGGGTGCTTTCGAACCACGACACGCCCCGCCACCGCACTCGACACGGCGGCTCCGAGGACCGGGCCCGTGTGGCCGCCACCGTGCTGCTCACCCTGCGGGGCACGCCGTTCCTCTACGCCGGCGAGGAGCTCGGTCTCGACGACGCCGAGGTGCCGGAGGCGGCCAGGGTTGACCCGGGCGGGCGCGACGGCTGCCGGGCCCCCCATCCCCTGGGACGACCAGGCCGGCCACGGCTGGCCCGCCGAGCCCTGGTTGCCCTGGCCGCCGGATCCGTCAGTGCGCAATGCCGGCGTGCTGGCCGGGGATCGGCGCTCGATCCTCCACCTGTACCGGCGGCTGTTGGCCTGCCGGCGAGCCTCGGCGGCGCTTCACGGCGGGGCGTGGGAGACCCTCGACGCACCGGCAGGCGTCCTGGCCTACGAGCGGCGGGCCGGGCCCGACGTCCGCCGTACCTGGGCCAACTTCGGCGAGGAGGAGGTCGGCTGCGACGGCGCAGGCTGGGTGGTGGAGGTCGCGTCCTCTGGCCGGGGCGAGGGTGAGGGTTGGGACGGTCGCCTGGCCGGCGCCGAAGCGGTCGTCGTGCCCGGCGGGGTAGGAACGCCGGATGCACGAGCGCTGGTACAAGCAGGCCGTCATCTACTGCCTCGACGTGGATACGTTCCAGGACTCCGATGGCGACGGGGTGGGCGACTTCGCCGGCCTGACCAGCCGGCTCGACTACCTGGCCCGGTTGGGGGTGACGTGCCTGTGGCTCAACCCCATCCACCCCAGCCCCAATCGCGACGACGGCTACGACGTGGCCGACTTCTTCGGGATCGACCCCCGCCTGGGCAGCCTGGGCGACTTCGCCGAGCTCGTCCACCAGGCCACCAACCGGGGCCTGCGGGTGATCATGGGTCGATCTCGGCCGGCTCAGCGAGCGCGAGCGGGCCGACTGCTTCGCCGCTTTCGGGCCGGAGGAGAGCATGCAGCTCTACGGGCGGGGCATCCGCCGTCGACTGGCGCCCATGCTTGGCAACGACCGCCGGCGCATCGAAATGGCCTACAGCCTCCAGTTCACCCTTCCCGGGACACCTGTCCTGCGCTACGGCGGGAGACGCCTGGCCGCTGAGCGCTCAGGGCGTGGGGCGGAGCCCGCTGAAGAAGCGCCAGATGGTGGCGGTGGCGTCGAGGGCTCCGTTGGCCGGTCCGAGGCCCGCCGAGAACCAGATGTGGCCTGCGCCCTGCACGGTGATCAAGCTGACCGCCGCGCCGTTGGCGCACCCGCTCCAGGAGTCGGTGGTCACCGGTCCCGCCACCTTCGGAGGCGCCGGCGGCGGGCAGCCGTCGATCTCGGCCCAGCGCCGGGCCATGTCGGGTGCCGAGGTGTAGGGCGGGGCGTTCTGGGCCTCGACGGCCGACGGCTGGCCGCCTTCGTAGGGGATGAGCTGGTCCTCGGTGCCGTGGATCTCCAGCACCGACACGGGCCGCGACGGCTGGCACCCGTCGACCACGACCGCGCCGGCCACCGAGCCAACTGCGGTCACACGATCGGCCCGCTCGCAGGCGAAGCGGTAGGCCATCATCGCCCCGTTTGATACGCCGGCGACAAACACCCGGGCCCGGTCGACGGGATGGTCGGCCACCAGCTCATCGAGGACGCTGGTCAGGAACCCGACGTCGTCGGGCTGGCGGGTGGGCGCCGACCCGCAGCACGTGCCGGCGTTCCACTCCCGGCGGGTGCCCTCGGGATAGGCCACGATGAACTCCCCGGCCGACGCCTCGCGGTCGAAGAGGGTGATCTTGACCGTGTCCTCGACGCTGTTGGCCCCGCCGTGGAGGACCAGCACCAGGGGGACGGGGCGGCTGCGGTCGAGCGTCGGCGGCACGAACACCCGGTAGGAACGCACCTGGCCGGCGACGGTGATCTGGCGGTTCTGGACCGGCGCAGGCGGCGCCGACGACGCCCCGCCTCCGCCGCACGCAGTGGCGACCAGCAGGGCCAATGCGATCGCAGTCCGCCGTCCGATGGAACGGGAGCTTACCCGGCCGGGTTCAGACGAGACGGGCCGGCCGACCGGCCCGGACCCAGTTTCGGCGCATGGTCCGCCGCTCGTCCTCCGAAGTCCCACCCCAGACCCCGGTGTCCTGGTTGGTTTCCAGGG
Organism: Acidimicrobiales bacterium; assembly: GCA_038214685.1. Lineage (GTDB taxonomy): Bacteria > Actinomycetota > Acidimicrobiia > Acidimicrobiales > AC-14 > CADCTB01. Next base: position 1,589 of record JBBQRO010000178.1, on the reverse strand, counting down.
CGTAGTGCAAGCACGACGGGCGCACTAGGCAGCCCTCGCACACCCGCTTGGCCGTACTCGCCTGCGCCAACGGCTCGCCTGTTCCTCCGAGAGGGAAGAAGAGCCCGGGATCGCTACCGAGGCAGTTCGCCTGGCCGCGCCAACTCAGGTCCTCGCCCGCCCGCGTCCGTCGTCCCATCGGCACTTCCTCCCGCTGCTTGAGAGGTGAACGGCAGACACGTACCCCGTGCCGCAGATCCCCAATCCCAATCACTAGCCAGTGAACTGGCTTCGCTGCCATGGCGTCTCCGTTTTCCCCGGGCCCGCACCCTGGTGAGGCTGCAGGAGTTCTCCGCCGAAGACATCGCTAGGGACCGCCTGGCCCACGGCTACGCCGTCACTGTGCACCGCAGCCAGGGGGCTGACCGTCGATGCTACCGACGGCCTCGATGACGGGGAGGAAGAGAACTGGCGTACGCCGAGGGGTCTCGGCGATGAGGGGGCCGCCGCCGTAGCGGGCGGCCAGGGTGGCGGCGTCGTCGAGCAGGGCCCGGGGGTCGAGGACCCCACGACCAGGACCGATCTCGCCGCCCCCGAGGTGGCCCGGAGGATGTTCAGCCGCTGGCGCCAAGAGAACCCTGTTCCGGTTCATGCGCCCCCGGGGCGGAGGGTGGTGGGTTAGGACGCCTTGGCGATCTGGGCTACCCGTTGGAAGGAGAGCCCGAGCAGCTCGCCGACGTCGCGGTAGCTGATGCCGGCGTCGGTGAGTGTCCGAACCGCTTCGTCTCGTCGACGTTGGTCCTCTGCGACGTGGGCGATCGCCGCGTGGGCCCGCTTGACCACGCTCGCCAGGTCGCCGAGGCGCACATCCCAGTCGATGTCGAAGGTGTCGGGCTCGACGTCGAACCACAGGGCGACCATGTCGAGGGCGTGGCGCTTTGTCTCGACCAGTGAGCGTCCGAAGGTGTGCGCGCCGGCCTCCCCGACCACATTGGCTAGCCAGTAGCGGGCGTCCTGCGGATCACGCCGCACGACCAACTTGTGCCGAGGCCTGCTCATGTCCACCACTCCTGTCCCAAACACGGCGCCAGCGCCGACCGGATATCAGCCCAGGTGCCAGGAGCCAGATCCCGGTTGTGGGCCGGGACGACGGTCCTGCACTCCCCACACTGGACCATGACGTGAGAGCCTCGCTGGCGGATCACCACGCACCCGAAACGACGGCTGGTCAGCAGCCGCAGCAAGGTTCGGCTCGTCACTCGTCTACCGTACTAGACGGACGATACGGGCGCCAGGGGTGGTTGGGGGCGTCGGGCGGGGTGCTCGGCCGGGCTGGCCGAGGCGCTCCCAGGAAGCCTGGCGGGCTTCTCGTCCAATGGTGGCGGGCCGTGAAGACGTTCTCGACGGGCGGCCTGTGGTCGGTCTTGACCGCCTTGTCTCCCCGTAGGCGGTTGTCTTGAGGCCATTCGGGACGAGCGACGCCCTCTCAGCGGCCGTTGGGGGTGGCCTCGTACCCCTCGGGTGCGGGCAACCGGGGAAACGGACGGTTCGCCGGCGGGGGAATGCGGCACAATCATCCGATGGCAGATCGACGACTTCTGTGGAAGGCG
>JBBQRO010000177.1:0-6910 GCA_038214685.1 Acidimicrobiales bacterium | reverse complement strand
GCGACCGGGCCAAGGACCTGCTCGAGGAGGAGGCGGCGCTGGCCGCCAGCCTGGCCCAGACGTGGGGCGCCGGCGGGGAACGGGAGTGGCCTCGGCTCCACCTGCCCTTCGACCGCCTCCTGGCCCACACGTCGGCGCCGGTTTGGTCGGTGATCCCGGTGGCCGAGGGCCCCGACACCACCGCCATCGAGGCCCGGGGCTGGGACCCGGTGTTCGGGGACGGCTCCCGGCTGACCAGCCACGTGGGCGAACTGCTGGCCAAGGGCTACCGGGTGGTGGTGGCCGCCGACGGCGCAGGCTCGGCCGCCCGCATCGCCGAGACGTTCCGGGACAACGGCGTCTCGTTGCCGCTCGGCAACACCGCTACCGGTTCGGGGATCACCGTGGAGCCGCTGGAGCGGGGGTTCATCCTCCCCGACATCAAACTGGCCGTGCTGGTGGAGAGCGACGTCACAGGTCGCCGGCGGGTGCACCGCCGACCCCGGCCCCGCCGCACCGACGCCGCCGGCTTCTTCGACGACCTCAATCCCGGCGACTACGTCGTCCACCACCAGCACGGGGTGGCGAAGTACGCCGGCATGGTCCGGCGGGCCATCGGGGGGGCCGACCGCGACTACCTCCTGCTGGAGTACCGGGGCGGTGACAAGCTGTACATCCCCTCCGAGCAGATCGACGCCGTCCGCCACTACACCGGCGGCGACTCCCCCACCCTGTCCCGCCTGGGCGGATCGGAGTGGCAGCGGACCCGGTCGAAGGTGCGGGCCGCGGTCCGGGAGATCGCCGAGGAGCTGGTCGCCCTCTACCGCCAACGGATCGCCAGCCCCGGCCACGCCTTCCCGCCCGACACGCCGTGGCAGCAGGAGCTGGAGGAGCTCTTCCCGTACACCGAGACCCCGGACCAGGCCAAGGCCATCTCCGACGTGAAGGCCGACATGGAGGCCCCCGTCCCCATGGACCGCCTGGTGTGCGGCGACGTGGGTTTCGGGAAGACCGAGGTGGCGCTGCGGGCCACGTTCAAGGCCATTCAGGACGGCATGCAGGTGGCAGTGCTGGTGCCGACCACCCTTCTGGCCCAGCAGCACTTCGGCACCTTCTCGGAGCGCTTCGCCGGCTATCCGGTGCGGGTCGAGGTCCTGTCACGGTTCCTCACACCTGGTCAGGCCAAGAAGGTGGCCGACGGCGTCACCGCCGGGACGGTCGACGTGGTCATTGGCACCCACCGCCTGCTGTCGGCCGACGTGAAGTTCAAGAACCTCGGTCTCCTGGTGGTCGACGAGGAGCAGCGCTTCGGCGTCACCCACAAGGAATCCATCAAGAAGATGCGCGCCGACGTCGACGTACTCACCCTCACCGCCACGCCGATCCCCCGCACCCTGGAGATGAGCCTCACCGGCATCCGCGACCTGACCATCCTCAACACCCCGCCGGCCGAGCGCCAGCCCATCCTCACCTACGTCGGCCCCTACGACGATCGGGCGGTGGGTGAGGCCATCCGACGCGAGCTGCTGCGGGAAGGGCAGGTGTTCTTCGTCCACAACCGGGTGCAGTCGATCGAGCGGGTGGCCGCCGACCTGCACGACATGGTGCCCGAGGCCCGCATCGCCATCGCCCACGGGCAGATGGACGAGGGCCAACTCGAGCGGGTGGTGCTCGACTTCTGGGAGGGCCAGTACGACGTGCTGGTCTGCACCACCATCATCGAGTCGGGGATCGACATGCCCACCGTCAACACCCTGGTCGTCGACCGGGCCGACCTCATGGGCCTGGGCCAGCTCCATCAGCTCCGGGGCCGGGTGGGTCGGGCCGGTCAGCGGGCGTATGCCTACCTGTTCTTCCCGCCCGAGCGGGAGCTGACCGAGACGGCCTACGAGCGGCTCAAGACCATCGGCGAGCACACCGAGCTGGGCTCGGGTTTCAAGATCGCCATGCGCGACCTCGAGATCCGGGGCGCCGGCAACCTGCTGGGAGCCAACCAGTCGGGCCACATCGCCGCGGTGGGCTACGACCTCTACGTCCAGATGGTCAGCGAGGCGGTGGCCGAGCTCAAGGGCGAGCCGGTGAAGCAGCCGGCCGAGGTGAAGCTCGACATCCCTGTGGACGCCCACCTCCCGCCCGAGTACGTGCCGGGCGGCGAGCAGCGGCTGGAGGCCTATCGCCGCCTGGCCGCGGTCACCACCCAGTCCGAGGTGGACGACGTGGCCACCGAGTGGGCCGACCGCTACGGGCCCTTGCCGCCGCCGGCCGAGGCCCTGATCTCCGTGGCCCGGCTGCGGGCTGAGTGCGTTCGCACCGGGGTGAGGGAGGTCACCGTGGCCCGCAACGTGATCCGCATGTCGCCCATCGTCCTCAAGGTCAGCGCCCAGATCCGGCTGCAGCGTCTCTCACGCGACGCCGTCTACAAGGAGGACCTGGGCCAGCTGGTCGTCCCGGTCATGCGGGGCGCGGAGCCGGTGGCGGCCGTCCTGGCCCTGCTCGGACAGCTGCTGCCGGCTGAGGTGGTCGGCTCTCCGCCGACGGAATAGGCCCCGAGCCACCGGGTACCATCGAGGCACCGTGAAACGATTTTCCGTCCTCTTTACCGCGCTTGCCGCCGGGCTGGCACTGGTGGCCACCGCCTGCGGCTCGGTGTCCCAGTACGCGGCCAAGGTCGACAACACCTCGATCAGCCAGGACAGCCTGGAGGACGAGCTGCGTTCGATCGGGGCCAACGGCCCGTACCTCAAGCTGATCGAGTCCCGCCAGCAGGTCAAGGGCGCCGGCGCCGGCACGTTCGACGCCGCCTTCACCGCCCTGGCCCTGACCCGCCAGATTTACTACCAGCTGATCGGCGCCGAGCTGGCCGCCCGCAAGCTCTCCGTCGGACCGGCCGACCTGGCTGCGGCCAAGGCCACCGTGATCGAGCAGATCCAGGGCGAGGACGTGTTCAACGCCTTCCCAAAGGACTACCAGGAGGAGCTGGTCCGCCGTCAGGCCCAGCTCGACCTCCTCACCCTGTCGCTCAACGGCCTGTCGGGCTCGGCCGACGACGCGGCCCGGGCGTACTACGACGCCAACAAAGACGAGTTCGCCGTGGCCTGTGTGAGCCACATCCTGGTGGCCACCCAGGAGAAGGCCGACGACATCAAGGCCCGGGTGGGCCGGGGCGAGGACTATGCGGCGCTGGCCCGAGCCGAGTCCTCCGACACCCAGAGCGCCCTGAAGGGCGGCGAGCTGGGCTGTGACATCACCCAGGCCACCGGCTTCGTGCCCGAGTTCCTCCTTGCCGTGTTCAGCCAGCCCGTCGGCGAAGTGGGCGCCCCGGTCAAGACCCAGTTCGGCCTTCACCTCATCAAGGTGACCTCCCGCGACGTGCCCCCCTTCGACCAGGCCAAGGATCAGGCCCGGGCCAAGCTGGCCGAGACAGGTCAGGAGAAGCTCCTGACCTGGCTGCAGGAGACGGTGGCCAAGGCCAACATCGAGGTCAACCCCCGCTACGGCACGTTCGACAAGGAGGGTGCCTCACCCGGCGTGGTGCCCCCCGCCCGCCCGACCGACGCCACCTCCACCACCGTCGCCGGCCTCATCCCGGGCCCGGCCGGCGGGGCCACCCCGCCGTAGGCCCCCACCTGCTGCCCACCGTGGTGCGCCCCACCGTGGTGGTCGTGGGGCTGGGTCCGGCCGGGCCCGATCTGCTGACCACCGCCACCGTCGAGGCGCTGGCGACTGTGGCCCACCGGTACCTGCGCACCATCCGCCATCCGGCGGCAGTCGCGGTCGTCGACGCGGTGGCGTTCGACTCCCTGTACGAGTCGGCCGCCACCATCGACGACGTCTACGCCGGCATCGTCGATGCCCTGGCCGAGGCCGCCACCGAGCACGGCACGGTCCTCTACGCGGTGCCGGGCTCCCCGGTGGTGGCCGAGCGCACGGTGGAGCTCCTCCGGGCCGACCAGCGCGTCGCCGTCCGCCTGGTGCCCGCCCTGTCGTTCCTCGACCTGGCCTGGGCCGCGCTGGGCGTCGACCCGGTGGCCGTGGGTGTCCGGGTGGTCGACGGGCGACGCTTCGCGGTGGAGGCCGCCGGCGAGCGTGGTCCCCTGCTGGTGGCCCAGTGCGACACCCGCCAGGTCCTGTCCGACATCAAGCTCACCGCCGACGACCTGGGCGAGGTCACCGTCCTCCAGCGCCTGGGCCTGCCCGACGAGTCGGTGACCACCGTGGCCTGGGCCGACCTCGACAAGGAGGTCGAGCCCGACCACCTCACGTCGATCTGGCTCCCCGCCGCCGCGCCGGCAGTGGCCCGGGAGGTGGCCCGCTTCGACGAGCTGGTACGCACGCTGCGGGCGCGCTGTCCGTGGGACCGCGAGCAGACCCACCGCACTCTCACCCGCCACCTGCTGGAGGAGACCTACGAGGTCCTGGAGGCCATCGAGGCCCTCCCCGGGGATGGCGACGCTCCAGAGGCCGGCGACGGGTTCGAGCATCTGGAGGAGGAGCTGGGCGACCTGCTGTTCCAGGTGGTCTTCCACGCCACCCTGGCCGCCGAGGAGGGCCACTTCACCCTGGCCGACGTGGCCCGGGGCATCCACGACAAGCTCGTCCACCGCCATCCCCACGTGTTCGCCGGCGTGCAGGCCGACACCCCCGACCAGGTCGTCTCGAACTGGGAGCGGATCAAGCAGGCCGAGAAGGGCCGGGCCAGCCTCATGGACGGCATCGGCGAGGGCCTGCCCTCGCTCCTGTACGCCCACAAGGTCCAGCGCAAGGCGGCGTCGGTGGGCCTCGATCCGGTCGCCGACACCACCGACGGGCTGGGTGGCGAGCTCTTCGCCCTGGTCGACCGGTGCCGGCGGGCCCAGGTCGACCCCGAGGCCGCCCTGCGTGCCACCGCCGCCCGCTTCCGCAACCGCTTCCAGGTGGCCGAGACGTTGGCCGCCGAGCGGGGCGTGGGCATCCCCGAGGTCTGGAACATCTGATCCGGCGGCAGCTGGATCGGTTCAGAGGCGGTCCCGGCTCCTTTCGCTCATCGACGCGATGGAGCCGAAGAGGGCCAGGGCGGCGGCCCCCAGGCTTCCGAGGAGGAAGTTGGTGAACTGCACCCTCACGTAGGAGGGCACGGGCACGTTCTTGGCCGAGTACTCGTGCAGGTTGGCCCGGACGGCCAGCAGGCTGCCGACGGCGATGAGCACCCCCATGACGATGGCCACGAAGAGGGCCACCCCCACCACCCGGTCCTGGGACTCCGACAGGAGTTCGTCGAGCACCGAGGGCATGGAGACCAGGACCACTCCCAACACCAGGAAGACCAGGGCGGTGGCACCCAGGCCGCCGAAGGGGTAGCCCAGGCGGTGGAGCAGGTCGTCGGGCACGCCGACGCGCTGCCCGCTCTTCAATGTGAGGCCCTCGACCAGCGACGTCAGAACCTGTACTGCGACGATGCCGACGAGGGAGGTGCCGATGGTGGCCAGCAATGACACCCACCGGGAGGCGGCCTCGTCGTCGTAGTAGTCGTCGTCGTCGTCTTCTTCGGCGACCACCGGGGCGCCCGACGGTCGGGATGCCGGAGGAGCCTGCCTGACCCGGCTCGGCTCGGGCCAGTCGTCGGCCATGGGCTCGCTCGTCGTCGTGGGCGCCGGGTCGACCACGTCCTCCGAGCGGGCCTCGGGCTCCGCCTCTGCCGCCGGCGGCGCCGCCTTCGCCAGCGACGGCGGGAGCGGAAGCGGGTGATCCGTGGGCTCGGCCGGTGCCTCTGCGGGATCGGCGGGCGGAACTCCCTGGCTCTCGGACGCCTGCGGCTCCTCGATCGGGTCGCCGTACGGCGCCGGCCGGCTGCTGGGGGTCGGTCGGTCCTCGGGCTCGTTCATCTCCCTAGCCTGACCGCTGCCGGCACCGCTGTCACACACCTTGGCATCCTGGGCCCCATGAACGTCCGTCAGGTGCGCCCCGGGGAGTACGAGGCGCTGGCCCATCTCACCGTGGCCGCCTACCGCTCCCTCCTCGGCCCCGACATGGACGACGGGTACGCAGCAGAGCTGGCCGACGTGGCCGGCAGGACCGAGTCCGCCGACGTGCTGGTGGCTGTCGATGACGAGGGGCGGCTGCTGGGCGGAGTCGCCTACTTCACCTCGACCAGCGCCTTCGGATGGCTGCACGGCCCGGACGAGGCCGGAATTCGCATGCTGGCCGTCGATCCAGCCGCCCAGGGCCGGGGGGTAGGCGCCCGCCTGGTGGCGGCGTGCGTCGGGCGGGCATTCGCCGGCGGCAAGGCCCGCATCTCCCTCCACACGACGGCGCCCATGACCGTGGCCCAGCGTCTCTATGATCGGGCCGGGTTTCGCCGGGCTCCCGAGCGTGACCGTCTGCTCGACGACGGGCTGCTCCTTCTCGCCTACGTGCGGGACCTGGAGCGGTAGGGTCGAGCCGCCCGCCCGGGTGGCGGAATCGGTCATACGCGGAGGGCTTAAACCCCTCTGGCCCGTAAGGGCCATGTGGGTTCGAATCCCACCCCGGGCACCCACCTTCCGTGGTCACACGTTGGTCACAGAATTCTGGACGAGCCCGGTCAGAAGGGCGCCGAACCGACACGGGCGCCACTACACTCATTTCGTTCGCTTCGTTCATTTCGTGAGGGTTCCGACCGTGTCGAATGCCATGTCTGAGTCCGAGCAGGCCAATGCGGCTGCTGTCGCCCTCCCCGGAGGGCGCGTGGTCGTGCTTCCGGGCGGTCCTGATCAGCAGCCGATCGAGGTGCCGGCGTCGGTCGTGGAGGTGCTGGCCGATGCCCTCGACCACCTCCGACGCGGCGAGCACGTACGGGTCATCGCCGACGACGAGGAGATCACCACCCAGCAGGCGGCCGACCTGCTCAACGTGTCACGCCCGTACCTCGTCGGACTCGTCGACCGAGGCGAGATTCCGTCCCGCAAGGTCGGCG
>JBBQRO010000176.1:0-6922 GCA_038214685.1 Acidimicrobiales bacterium | reverse complement strand
CCGGCTTCGGCGAGGGTCGGGAACGGGAGCTTCGGATCTTCGGGCATGCTGGTGGGGTTCCTCTTGGTTGGGGACGTGGGTGCATCGGGCGGGGTCGGGGGGTGCAATCCCCGACCCCTTGCCGGTCAGTCGATGCGCGTTGGGTCCCACTGGTCACGGATGGCGACGATGGCGGCCACCACGGCCTGGTCGAGGCCGATCCAGGCGCTTGAGCCACGGGCGAGGTACGCGGCCGCCAGGTAGTGAGCATCCAACGGCGACTCGATGGCGAACTCGGCGAGACAGCGGAGAGCGCCGTCGGGGCTGGCGTCGAGCATGTCGCCGAAGGCAGTGATCGCACCTTCGGTGAGTGCGGTAGCGGCTTCCGCTAGGAACTGTCCTCCGGGTGCGCTGATGACTCTGGATTCGAGGTCGATGATGGGACCGGCGATGATGGCCGCCTTCGTCAGGTCCCACAGTGAGGCGGCGAGGGCGGGGATCGTCTCGCCGAAGTCGTCGAACGGGTCGGTGATGGTCATGTTCCTCCTTGGTTGGGGGCCTTGATGGGGGGTCAGCGGGACCATTGGGACCTTTGTCCCGTTACCTGGGAGTGCGCGCACGCGTGGGGGGTATCGGGAGAATGGTCCTAATGGTCCTGCTCGTTGCATCGGTGCAGGTCAGGCGGCTGCGGCCGTTGAGCGGAGTCCGGCATCGAGGCCGATCCAGACCTTTCCGCCACCGACCTTGACGGAATCGAAGCCTCGGGAGGACAGCTCAGAGCCGAGGGACTTGGCGGTCCAGGGCTGCTCACCCTCGTCGGAGCACCACGCCTCGTAGACCTCGCGCAAGCGGCGGGCGGGGATGCTGTGGTGTTCACCGGTGGCGCAGCAGTCGGCGAGGAAGCTGCCGACGTGGTCCTCGGCCTGGCGGTAGTCGGCGGTGGCGGCGCGGACAGCGGGTGGCTCACAGAGGCCATGTGCTCGCCAGGAGAGCGCGCCGTCGACCAGCCAGTTGAGAATGCCGGACTGCTCCTGCGCGAGCTTGGCGGCAAGGTGCGGGTCCCGCTGGTCCTCGGGGATGGTGACATCCCACGGAATGAGCCGCAGTCGCCGCCAGATCCCCTCGTCGGTCCCCTTCACGAGCGGGCGGTGATTGGTGTGCAGGACGGCGGTGTGGGTTGGGTCGAAACCCCACTCGTCCTCCCGCATCCGTCGTGCCCGAAGCTGGTCACCACCGGTGAGGGCTTTGACCAACTCCTCGTCGAGCTTGTCGCCCTTCGTCGTTTCCGGGGCCACGAGGAGTCGTGCCCGGAACAGGGAGGCGACGTGGGTGGGGTGCTGCTCGTGCCGCTGGGCGACGAGCAACGACTTGTGGGGGACAACGCAGTACGGGCCGATGACGGCCGCCAGGGCGCCGTAGAACTTGGACTTGCCGTTGCCGCCCGATCCGACGTTGACAGCGAGGAGCTCTAGCGGGTGCCCGGTGATGGCCGTCCCGCAGACCCGTTGGACGAAGTAGCGGATCTTGGGGTCGGGTTGCCAGCGGCGGAGGCAGTGACGCCACAGCGGTGCCCGGGCACGGGCGTCGAACATGACGGGCGCCTGCATGGTCAGCAGGTCGTCGGGGTCGTGTGGGCGGAGCTGCCCGGTTCGGAGGTCGACGGTCCCGTTCGCCACGTTCAACAGCCACGGGTCTCGGTCGAAGTCCTCGTGGTCGGTGTAGATCCCGGGCATGCCCCGGGCGAGGCGGAGCATCGAGCCGATGGCGGGGGCGCTCTCGCAGCGCCGGGCGTGGGCGATCAGGTCGTGGCGCTGGTCCTTGTCGTCGACCTCGGCGGCCAGGCGGAGCATCCGGCGGGCGACACCCTTGGCCATCTCGGTGGCCAGAGCATCTCCGCCGTCGACCACCCACCGGCCATCGAGGTACACCACGAACTTGCCCCAGGTCCCGACGTAGCGGACGCAGCCGCCGGCGTGGGCGACGTACCGTTCGGCGTTGCCGGTGTCGGTCGGTCGGAACCCATCGGCGAGGGCGCCTACGACGGTGCTCTCCGCAGGGGGCTTCTCCCTGGCGTCGTCGGGTAGCGGGGGGACGGCGGTCAATTGCTGATCCTGACGTCGTCACGGATGGCCCGGGCGGCGCGGGCTGCAGCGGCCAGGTCGCCGCCGTGCTCGAGGACGGCGAACACCCGGAACGGGGTCGCGCCGTGCGGGTCACCGGCTGCGGTGGGCTCGAAAGGGGTGTTCGTCGAGTACGTGAACAAGCACCCGTGCTTCACGGTGGCGGACAGCGCGGAGGTGGCGGTGGGGTGACGCCACCGCGTGCCGTCGTCGTCGAGCTGCTCCCAGTTAGCCCGGCGCAGGACCTCGCCCACAGTGAAGTTGGCCGAGTACCAGTCAGCGATGCTCTCGTCGTCGGCGGCGTGACCGCGGCGCTTGTCCACGTGGGGGACACGGGGCACGACCGGTTGGAGGAGCACGGCGAGCGCGGGGTGCATCTCGGCGATGGGCGCCTGCGGGTCCTCCCACCAGTACGGCTTCCCGGTGTCCGGGTGGAGCGACGAGGGGAGCAGGCAGTAGCCCGCGGGAGTCTTCAGGTCGATGCCGGGCGGGAGGTTCCGCGACGTGACCTTGCCGCCCGGATGGCGTAGGTAGAAGTGTCGGCCGCCGTCGCCTCGACCGGACCAGCACGTGAGCGTGTGGATCTTGCCGCAGCGGGCTTCGAGCTGGTCGAGGCTGGCGAGCCCACCAGATCGGGGGTCGACGTCGAGGACGAGGCACCCGTCGGGCACCCGGCCGCCGATGTTGCCCTTCGGAAAGCGGCGGAGCATGGCGTTGAGCTCTGCGGGGTCGGTGGTGAAGTCGAGGACGCCGTGCCGGGTGGCGGGATCCTTGCTAAGAGGCTTGAGCATGCCGACGTCCCATCCGACCGCGCCGTAGGCGTGGAGGTCGGGGCCGGGGTCGTGGTTGTCGAGTAGTCCGCCGAGTATCATGAAACTGACCTTCTTGGTTGGGGTCGATCGCTGGTGTGTCGTGGTGCCGGCTCTCCGCTTACGGCGGGGAGCCGGTTCGCGTCTCAGGCGGCCTCACTGATGAGCCGGTCGACGTAGGCCCGCAGCGCTTCCGCCGGGACGAGGCGACGCCGACCGATCGTGACGGAGGGCAGCACCCCCGAGTCGACGAGCTGGTAGGCCGTTGAGCGGCCGACTCCCAGCGAGTTGGCCACTTCGGGGTGGATCGACAAGAGCAGTGGCTCCGGCATTTCGGTACCTCCCGGTCCGTTAGGTCCTAGGGAGACTGTCGCACGGGTCCACAGTTGCGTACAGTCTGTACCGCAGGGCTTCTATGTACACCCCCCAGGAGGCACACCGATGGCACCGTTCACCAAGCGGGTCGAGCTGCACGGCATCGGGTGGGCGGAGGCGTCGCTGCTCCCGTCCCAGCTCGTTGAACTCGGGGACCGCCTGGTGCCGCCGCGCATCGACGTCCACTTCCACGGCGCGGACTGGCCCGAGGTCGACATGGTCCTCGAGGTCGTGGACGGGCTGCCGCAGTGTCGGGAGTTCAGGGTCAGAAGCGTCGAGGGGGGTCGGGAGATACGACCTCTCGACCTCAAGGCAGCGACCGCGCAACTCAACGAGTGGGTGGAGCAGTTCTTCGCCAAGTTCGCATTGGCCTACGAGCGAGCCGACGATGGCAGCATGACGATGCTGCTGCAGGACAGCCCCGAGTCTCACAGTGCCGGCGTCAAGGCGTTCCAGAAGGCCAGCAAGGGCAAGGGTGCGCGCACCCTGAACGGTGACTTCCTGTTGCGGGTGGCGAAGATCTACACCGACAACCCCAGTCGTCCGACGAGAGCGGTACGAGACGCCTTCGGGGTCAGCGACAGCATGGCGAACAAGTACGTGAGGAAGGCACGGGAAGCCGGCGTGCTGGCGCCCAGGGGCTGACTCTGTCCCGCGATTATCCCGCGTCCGCCCGTGTCTGCCTCATGTCGTCACGTCCGCTGACCTGCTACGTAGCATTAGACAACACGCTGCAACACCTACTTTGGGAGCTTCCCAAGCTGAATATGCGAGTTCGATTCTCGTCACCCGCTCAAGCAAAAGCCCTGGTCAGCCCCAATAAGGCGACCGGGGCTTCGTCGTTCTCAGCCGCTCGTCCCGCGAGTATCCCGCGGCGCCATCAGGTCACCGATGCGCTGGGCCAGCTCGACGTCCCTCGATTGGGCGGCGTGCTGGTACCGCATCGCCGCCCTCGGGCTGCTGTGCCCGATGCGGGTCATCAGCTCCCGCAAGGTGGCCCCGGCCTGCGCGGTGAGCGTGCCGGCGGTGTGCCTCAGGTCGTGGAAGTGGACGTCCTCCCGACCGACCTCGGCCCTCGCTTGGCACCAGTGCTTCGACACGAACGAGGTGGAGATGACCGCTCCCAACTCACCCGGGAACAGCGGCCCGTCGGCGCCCTGGCCGTACTCGGCCACGTGTTGGGCGACGGCCTGGACCACGGGCGCAGGCAGCACCACGACGCGCCGCCCTGCCGCCGTCTTCGGTGCCTTCCGGCGGAGCTGCGGGTCGATGGACTCCCCCACCTTGAGCGTGCCGGCCAGCTCGTTGAAGTCCCGCAGCCGCAGCGCCCGGAGCTCCCCCAGGCGTAGACCACCGAAGGCGGCAACGAGGATCATCGGCTTGATCCGAGGGTGCGCCACCTCGACCAGCTCGAGGACCACAGCGGGCTCGACGAACGGACGCTCGGCCGACTCCTCCACTCCGGCGCCCTTGACCATGCACGGGTTGGAGGCGATCAACCCGTCCTCGACCGCCGTGGCCATGATCGACCGCAACAGCCGGTAGCACTTCGGCGCCACGACTCCCCCTCGAGCAGCGAGCTTGCCGTGCCAGGCACGCACCGAGGACGAGGTGATGCGGCTCAACGCCTTGTCACCGAAGGCGGGGAGGATGTGCGCCTTGAGCTGGTGGGCGTACAGCTCCCTTGTCCGGTCTGCCAGTGGCCTGTCCGCTAGCCACTCCTCGACGTAGTGACGGAACAGCCGCTTCCCAGCCCTGGGGTCGAGGCGTTGGCCCTGCAGGCGGGCGGCGTCGACCTGGGTCCGCCAGGCCCTCGCCGCCTCATACGTCGGGAACGACCGGGACTGCTCCGGCTCGCCAGGCCCTGGCCGCCATCGCACCTCGTAGCGGACGCCTGTCTTCCGCTCGTGCTTGGTGATGCCTGGGGTGCTCCGCTCCGCCACTCCCCCATCATGGCCGCCGTTCGCTAGGCGGCCTCGCCCTGGACCAGCCGGCGCCGTTCCTGGCGGGTGAGCCCACCCCACACGCCACGCTCCATCTCGGCGATGCCGGCACGGGCGTACTCGTCTCGGACGAGACAGCGAGAGCAGATCACCTTGGCGCTCAGGATGTCGGCGTCCCTGAACCAGTCGACCTCCGGGTGTTCGAGGCACAGGGCGTCACGATGCCAGGCGGGCCGGGCGAACAACTCGGCCAGGGACGGGAGGTCGTACTTATCGGCGGGGTCGACGGAGCGGGACACCAGGGGTGTGGCCATCGGGCGAACGATAACGAGCGTCATGGGTTAGGTGGTGCGCTCGCGGCCGCTCTGACCGCCCGACGTTGCTCGATGGGCACCGGGACGGGCCTGGTCGCTGCCTGACGGTGCGGTTTCTGCCACCGGCCTGCCAGGCCCACACGGTCCCTGGCCCACACGCGCAGCTCGGCCCGCTCCAACGACGTGAGCACGGCCAGGAGGGTGGCCAGGAAGGCGTGAGCACCCTCGATGCCACCGTCCTCCGCCGCCTGGCACACGAGCGGGGTCACCTCGGGCACGGACAGCAGTAAGGCCGTCTCGTCGTCGCTGAGGTCCTCCAGCTCGTCGGCCTCGCCCTCGGCGTTCACCAACTGCTCGTCGGTGCGGACCTTGAGGCCGAGCTGTTCCCGCATGCCGACCGTCCAGCGCACCCGGTGGCGCCCCCTGGTGGCCGTGGCGTACTCGTGCCACCGATCCCGGGCCCGAGCGTCCCCATCGACCGCCCGCTCCTGCAGCTCGAACGGGGAGCACCGACCAGCCCTGCCCACCTTGGCGTCGGGCCTGGCCACCTCCATGGCGGCGCCGTGGACGAGGTCCTTCATGAGATAGCCGGCGGCCTCGTCCCCCTGGCCCTGGCCCACCACGTCGACGCGCACACCAACCCCGATCCGTTCGGCGTGACCGGGGCGGTGAGCAGGGCTGACGCTCTGCACCGAGGCTGACCACAGGTCTTCCAGCCGGCGCCACCACATGATGAACTCACGGCCCCCGAACCACGACTTGGGCGGGCGCACGAAGGCAAGGTGGTGCCGGTGCGGGTGCCACCCGTTCCACTCGCCGTGGGTCAACTCGACGTTGGACACCTCACCCGCCCAGCCAACCTCGGAGCGGAGCCGGTTCCAGTCCTTCCGGCCCCGCATGCGGGAGCGGGCCAGCTTGGTCACCTCGAGCAGGTCCGCCAGGCCGTCGTCAGCGCCGTGGGCCAGCGTGTAGGTCAGCAACAGCACCGTGCCGCCCGACGCCTGCCACCGGCGGATGCCCTCGGCCACCTCCTCGGCGCGGCGTTGACCCAGGCGAGCGGAGCACACCGGGCACAGCCACACCATCCCGCAATGGAGCAGGCCGCTCGGTGCCCACCGGTCACCCCTTCGGGCGAGCGAGAGCTGACCGGTCAGGGCGTACGTGCCGCAACACGCGGCCCCCTTCACCGGCTGCAGGCCCCGGCTGCGTTCCCGGAGTACCCACCGCTTGATCCGACTGGCGTCCATCGCCGCCGTGGCCGTGCTGTCCGCTACCCGTTCCTCTGGATTACCGAGAGGGTGGGTTGTGGGGGCGCCTACCGGCGCCCCGGCTCGTCCGCCGCTACCGGTCGTCACCGGCCACCGTCCGCTGCTACCGAACCG
>JBBQRO010000175.1:0-7009 GCA_038214685.1 Acidimicrobiales bacterium | reverse complement strand
CGGAGTGGGCGGGCGCGTCGACGGGAACGGCGCTGCCGGTGAGCAGGAACGATCCCGGCCGGGCACCGTCATCGACGCGCCGGCGGACGTAGTCCCACACGGGCGGGTGGCGTTGCCACTCATCGATCAGAACGGTGCCCGGCCGGTCGAGCACCGAAGGGTCGGCCGCCACGACCTGGCGCGTCGCGTCTTCGTCGAGACGGAACACCTTGGCGGCCCGCAAGGAGGCTGTCGCCGTCTTCCCGACGCCCTTCGCGCCTTCGAGGGCGATGGCAGCCAGGCTGGCCGACAGCTCGTCGAGCTCGTCGTCAACCACCCTTCGCAGGTACTCCACGGATCTACCTTACCGTCTGCCCGCCATCTACTGGACCGTTTGACCAATTCGTGCCATACCGCTTGACCAACTCTTGCTGTACCGTCTGCCCCGAGGGGTCCGCTCTCGAGCACCCGGCGGTGCGGGGCTTCGCCGTCGCGCTGGGGACTGCGCCGTTGCGTAGCGGCCCACGACTGGGCCGGGGCCAGATCCACGAACCGGGGCGGCAGGCGCCGGCCGTGCCGATGAGCGGCTTCGGTGGACGGACGAGGTCAAGAGGCTTGGCGTTGCCCCTCCGCGGCCGGAAGGAAGACGGCAAGCTCGTTGATGCAGAGGCGGAGAGAGCCGGCCTCGTAGCCGGTCAGCTGCTCGCCGGCCCGCAGGTCAGCGAGCAGATGTCGGAGAGCTGCGAGGGCGCCCGTCACCACCTCAACCGCAGCGGCAGCCCGCGCGTCTCCCACGTCGGGCTCATCGCCCAGGTCGTCGTCGTCATTCGCGGTTGCTCCGCTGAGCCGAGCTGACCGGGCCGCGTTGGCGTCACGGTGACGTTCCTCCGCCCGGTCGACCGCTTCGTCGGCGTCAAGGTCCGGGTCGTCGAGGATCTCGGCGGTGGCAGCGGCCAACAGCCTGGTGTTGCCTCGCTCTTTGACCGCCGCCCACAGCTGGTCAGCCGCCGAGGCGCGCCCGGTGTCGAGGCGAAGGTAGGCCTGACGGGTGGTGAGGGTGATCCGATGAGCGTCGAAGTCTGAGGACAGCTCGGCCGGCAGGGCGGTGAACGCTGCCACTAGCGCCCGGGCCTGACGGGCGGACAGCTGGAGACCGAGACGGCGGAGGACTTCGTCCCATGGGGCGGCGGTCTTGGGGTCCCCGGCCCGGAGCCGGTCGAGGAACCGGTAGCGGGCCACAGGGTCATCCCAGGTGAACACCTCGGCGGGGACGGCGACGCCGGCGACGAGGAGCTTGGTGGCCATCACCGCGCACCGCTCGAAGAGCAGGGCGGCGCCGAGCTCGCCGGGCTGCAGGTCCTCACGGGCCAGGTTCTCCACGAGCTGCCACACCCGACGTTCCTCCTCGGCCAGCGGGCCCGGGCAGATCACCGCAGGGATCGACTGGAAGTGGGGGTTGGCCGGATCCGCAGTCGCCCCCCACCTGGCCGCCCGGAGGCGTCGCTCTCCAGCTACGAGGAGCCGGCGGCCGTCGGCCTCCTCGACAAGGATGGGTTGCAGAACTCCGATGGTGGCGATGCTGCTGATCAGGTCGGCGAGCGCGGCCGGGGCGGTCGACTCTCCCGGCTGGCGGCCCTGGACGTCGGAGAAGGCGGCGCCCGGGCCCGTGAGGGGGAGCAGCTCGAGCCGGCGGGCCCGGAGCCGGTCCGACAGGGTGAGCCTGCGGGCCAGGTCGATCACCGACGCCGTTTCGGCCCCAACCTCGACCGGGACATCGAGGCTCATCGGATGCCTGAGGCCAGCACGTCGGCTAGCGGCATCACGCTTCGCATCACCTCGAGCGCTGTCATCGTCGGCTCGCTTTCTGCTGAGCGAGCCCGGGTGGGGCATCGTGAGGGGGGCCGTCCTCGCGCCCGTTCACGGCTCGGCCCAGGACATCGACCAGGGCGTTGAGGGCGCCCGGCTTGCGGAACACACCAGCGAACGGGCCCTCCCGCTGCAGGGCCGGCAAGGTGGTGATGGAGATAGCGAGAGGCTCAGCCGCTCGAGACAGCACCGGGTCGGCCCGGCACAGCTGCAGGAGGGTGTCCCGTCGTCGGTCGAGCGCAGCCTCGGCGCGTCCGGCGAGGACGAGGAGGATCTTCGGGTACGCCATGTAGCGGGCTTTCCAGGCGAGTCCGCTCTGACCGTTGGTCTTCGGTTCGTAGGTGTGGAAGGCGGCGTAGCCGCGGAGTTTGGCGATGACGGTGGACACGCTCTCGGTGGCCCGGTCGAACTCGACGAAGCGGAGGATGACGGCCTCCTGACCCTGTTCTCGGATGGTGCAGGAGAGGAGGGCATCGACGACGAGATCGGCGCGGAATCCGGGGCGTGGGCGGTCGCTGACGCGGTGGGCGACCTCGTGGTGCCAGTCCCACGGGGTGCACTCATGCCCGAGGCGGCGGGCGGCGGCGACGAAGGCGACGCCGACGTCGTTGACGCCGAGGGTGTGGGGCTGCAGAGGCCCGGTCGCCCGCAGGGCGTCCATCCGGTAGGGGCGCGAGACGATGTCTGCGGCCTCGACGGCCTTTGCCGCCGCCTCGGTGGTGAACCACAGCGACTGCCGGGCCGGGGGTCGGCCGCGGACCCGATTCAGCCAGCCCCTCTTCTCGAGTCCGGCCAGGAGGCGCTGTGGGTAGCGGAGGTGGGCGGCCGGGGTGTGCAGCGCCGCGATATGGGCGGTGCTCAGCAGCCGGTGCTGGTAGATGGACGAGACGATGTCGACCTCGGTGGGTGACAGGGCCAGCAGGAGCGGGTCGGACGCGGGGGCGGCGCTGGACATGGTCAGTCCCCGACCAGGCGGAGACCGCTGCTCCGGGTGGAGCGGCCGGTGCTCTCGGGCTGGTCCTCAGCGGGTGGGGCGGCGGCGTTGAGGTGGTCGGCGATGCGCTGGTCGAGGGTGTCGAGATCGGCGAGGACGTCGTTGGTCGACCGGCGGCTCAGGTTCAGGTCGATGGCGGCGTCTAGGTCGGCGACGCCGTCGGGCTGGTGGTACTCGCCCCACAGCTCGCCGACCTCGTGACCTCGGACGAGGAACGGGGGGGACACCTGACCCCCATGGGTGACCGAGGCGAGGAAGGTGTACCGCTCGAGGCTGGTGATCGTCTCGGGGGCTACAGCGTTGCCCCACTCTCGGGACAGGATCCGGGCCGATTCGGCGCCGACCGCAGTCGACAGGAGATGGCTGCGGTTGGTCAGCAGGGCGTCGAGGGTGGTCTTGGTCAGCCGGGTCGGCTGCTGGACCATGGCGTGGAGGCGCAGGCCGAACTTGCCGCACTGCTCCAGGAGCGCGGCAAGGTTCCCCCTCGAGGCGCCGTCGATCGTCTGCATCTCATCCACGAAGCAGTGGAAGGGGCGGCGCTGCGCCGGCGGGGTGTCCCGGCGGCTGAGCGACGCCTGGAGGAGGTCGTAGACGAAGAAGTTGGCGAGGAGCCTGTCCTTGTCGCCGATCCCGGCGGGGCAGAGCATGACGATCGCGCCGGAATCCATGGCCTTGCGGATGTTGTAGGTGCTCCGGGACTGGCCGAGCAGAGCAGCGACCGCCGCGGAGGAGCGGAGCCGGTCGATGAGGTTGGTGACCGGGGTGATGGCATCCGCTGCCAGCTTGGAGAACCGGTTCGACCAGAACCCCCGGGTGGCTGAGGCCCTTGAGGAACAATGGAACCGAAAGTCACGCTAAGCCGAGGGGAGACGGCCGGGCTCCTATAGGCAGCACCGGTCAGTCAAGGTCGTCGTCAGGGGTATCGGGATCCCGAAGCGGCCGGCGGGCGCCGCCGAGGGCGGGGAGCTGGAAGGAGTAGTGACCGTCGACGTTGAGGTGTTTGCGCATGTACGCCGAGAGGCGGGCCACGTCTTCGTCCCGCAGCGGGTAGCCGTCGGCACGCAGGCGACCGAGAGCGGCGTCGAGATACACCGTGGTCCACAGGGTCACGCAATTGAGGACCAGGCCGAGGGCACCGAGCTGATCCTCCATGCCTTCCCGGTAGGCCTGGCGCAACTCGCCTTTGCGGCCGTGGAACACATGGCGGGCCAGGTCGTGGCGGCCCTCTTGAAGGTTGCGCATGCTTTTGATCTGCCGTCGGTACGCTTCGTCGTCGACGTAGGACAGTGCGTGCAGGGTCTTGAAGATCCGTCCGTAGTGGGCCAGGGCGTGGCCGAGCTGGGTGGGGTTGCCGCCATGTTGGAGCATCCGGATGACGTCATGCGCGCTGACCGCGCCCGTGTGGATGGAGGCGACGACACGCAGGATGTCCGGCCAGTGGTGGCGGACCTTGTCCAACTTGACCTTGCCCCTTGCCGCAGCCTTGAGCGGCCCGTAGCCGGCGGTTGAGCCGATGCCCCACAGCTTGGCGTCGGGCAGGTCGGCCAGCTGCGGGCGGTAGTCGAAGCCGAGCAGGCGCAGTAGGCCGAAGACCATGTCGCTGTAGGACCCGGTGTCGGAGATGATCACCTCGGGG
Source organism: Acidimicrobiales bacterium (assembly GCA_038214685.1). GTDB lineage: Bacteria > Actinomycetota > Acidimicrobiia > Acidimicrobiales > AC-14 > CADCTB01. The sequence continues at coordinate 2,534 of JBBQRO010000175.1, read as the reverse complement.
CGGGCTCCGCCGTCTTGGCGGTAGATCAGGTCGATGAGGTGTAGCGAGTCCTTGGGGGTGCCGGAGACCACCTGGCCGGCCAGGCCAACGGCCTGGTCGCTGATCAGGTTCAGCCAGGTGGCTCCGCGGCGTCGGCCGTAGTATTTCGGGTTGGGTCGAGCGTCGATGCTGCGCACCGGGACGACGAAGCGGATGCCGTCGACGGCGGCGACCAGGCCGCCGCCCCAGGCCTGGGCCAAGGCGATACCGGCTTGGGCGTCGATCAGCGGGGCGTTGGCGGCGGCGAAGTTCTCGGCTCGAAGATAGTTCTGGTCGACGTGGCTGATCCGGTCTCGGGTCAGGGCCGTCACTCCGGGGGAGATGACAGGGGTGTAGCCGACGTTGAGCGCCTGGGCGGTGAGCGCAGCGGCGATGCTGACATGCAGGTCGGCCAGCCGGCTCCGGCCGCCGGACGCAGCGGTGAACGCGTCGATGAAGCCCGGTTCCCAGCTCATCACCTCCAGGATCAGCTCGCCGATGTCGACTCGGGGCAGCATGGCCTCGCATCGACGGCGCAGGTCGGTCAGGCTGGGCGGGTCGGGGACTGCGTCGAGGGTCCCAACGTGCAGCCGTCCGTCGTCGTCGACGCTGACTTCGGTGTTGGCGTCGAGGCGTCCGGCGACGTGACGCCACGCAGTGTCGAGATCGCCGGCGACCCCGGCCAGCAACTCGTCGGGCTCGGCGGGGATCTGTAGTGCATTGAGGACCGGGCCTCGGGCGGTGTCCCAGGCCGCCCCGCTGAGCAGCCGGGCCCGGGGGTCGGCCCACCGTGACGACGCGGCGGCGAAGATGTCCCGGCGGCGCAGACGCTGGTGGAACTGTTCGAGTACGCAGAACACGTAGCCGGCACGGTGCACGGTCCCCTCGGGTCGGTCCGGCGGAAAGACCAGCGACCGCCACCAGCCCGCAGGCACAACAGCCCCAGCGATCTGCGAGGCGTCGAGGTATCCGGCCGGCGTCCGCTTCGTGGCCCGGGCCTCCATCAGATCAGGAAGGCTGTGCAACGCCACCAGCACCGGGGCTGCCTCCGCCGACGCTCCGAGCTCGACGGTCCGACACAGCAGAGGCACGAACCGCCGGACCACGGCGTAGCGCTCCACCAACGCCGAGCGCCACTCGCCGCCCGCTTCGGCGTCGAGCGGAGGTACCACCGCAGCCAGATGGGCGACGGCCTCTCGAAGCTCCCCTCGGGGGACCACGTTGTCGATGGCCGCCCAGATCGCCTCTACCGTGACGTCCTCGCCCCACTCCTCGGACGCGAAAAGAACCTCGACGGCCGCCGCGCACCTCGCCGCGTCACGCGACACCGTCGGGTACCGGCGCAGCTTGTCGGCTTTTGACTCCCGCACCGCTTGGGCCATCAGGTCCGTGGTCATCAACACGTCGAACAACTCGAGTGCGTCATCGGTCGCCTTGGCCTCGAGGTAGACGACCGTGGACAACAGCGTGGCCAGCTTCCGCGAATACGGATGCCGTCGCAGTGCCGGCGCCTTGCCCGCCATGCCCCAGCGAGCCAGCTCCACCACCCGGCGCTGGGGTACCTCGTCGAGCCGCAGCGACCCCAGCCCCAACGCAGCCACCTCGGCCACCCGGTCCAAAGCGGCCACCATCGCCTTTCCCGACCGGGTCCTCGGCCCGTTCCGCAGCCGCTCCAGATCAGAGAACCGAGCCCCGTCGGGCACCTCCAACAGCAGCTCCAACATCCGGGCCTGAGCCGGGGTCACCACGGCGGCGAGGACATCCCAGAGCCGCTGCATCGCCTCGTCACGGACACGGGCCACCAGCTTTGCCAGCCTGGTCACCCCGGGCAGCAGCACCTGGCGTTCCCTCAACCACGCCACCGCACCCTCAAACAGCGCCTTGGGCCCATCGCCCGTCGTCCACGCCCGGTCGTCCACCCACTGCGCCAGCTCGGCCTCCGCCGCCTTGAAGTCCCGGTACCCGTACTCGGCGGCGATCTCCGCCGTGTGCTCGAACCTCGTCGACCGGCGGGCCATATAGCCCTTCAGGCAAGACGGGTCGGGCGTTCCCACCTGCTCCGCCACGTAGTCGGTTACCTCGGTGGGCACCGCCGTCGGATCGTCCAGAAACGTGCCCAACAGGCGCACCGTGCCCAGCTGCACAGCGAACCCCATCCGGTTGTGGTCGCCGCGCCGCCTGGCGACCAGCGCCAGATCCCGGTCATCGAGGAAGAAGTACCGCTCCAACTCTGCTCTCGACGGCGGGCCGACGAAGCGGCCATAGCCCTCCCCGTTTACGGGCGGTCCGACGGGCACGACCGCTGAACGTAGGCGCTCAGGCGCTCGGCCGCCTCCCCTTAGCGTGACTTTCGGTTCCGTTGTTCCTCAAGGGCCGGTCCCGTTGGGGGGTCCCCTTCCGGAACGGCATTGGCCGGCTCCCGTAGCCCAGCTCTCGTCAGGCGCCCAGCGTTGCTGGTCGCCGAACCGAGAATGCCGCTCGTAGCTTACGAAGGACGCACGGACACTCGGATTGGC
>JBBQRO010000174.1:0-7132 GCA_038214685.1 Acidimicrobiales bacterium | reverse complement strand
CACCTGCCAGGTCTCGGCTGCGAGCGCCCGGGCCATGAGGCCCACCAGGCGGGCGGCGGTGGCGTTCATCAGCCCGCAGACCTGGGCGATCTCCGCCTCCAGGTCGCCGCACTCGGGTTCCCTTTCCCGCTCCTCCACGAGGCCCATTGTACCAAACATACGTTCGTCTACGCCAGCTTTAGACTACGAAAGAATCTACCAATCGCGTGCCCAAATTAGGCAGTTTAGGCAGTTCCTCTGTCGGAGGGTCCCCCCGAGCCGAACAGCTCCTCGATGAAGTACTGCACCCTGGGCGGGACCGGGAGATGTGGGTAGGCCGTCTCCACCAGGTCGAGAATGGCGGCAGCACTTTCCATCCCTGACAGCTTGGCCAGGGTGGCGATGTCGTCCTCGTCACGTTCCACCCGGGCCGCCATCACCTTCATCGCCAGCAGGTACCGGGCGGAGGCAACGCGGACAGCCAGCCCCGGCCGCTCGAACAGCACGGTGGCGGCGGGGTCATGGCCGGGCAGGAAGCCCTTGACGGCATCGTTCAGCCAATCGGGGTCCACCCCGCGGCCGCTCGCCACCCGCTCGGCGGCGTCGTAGATGACCGTCTTCGGCTCGAAGACGGCGTCTATGTCCCGCGTCGAGCGTCGGGTGTTGTAGACGAGCGCCATTGCTGCGCCACCGACGATGAACATCTCCCCCCGGACGCCCATGATCGAGAGCTCGGCCGCCAGATCTTCGAGGAGACCGACGAGGGCCGACCGGTCGAGCACAGCGGCCTAAACGCTGGTCAGCGAGCCGGCGTGCACGAAGACGCCACGGTTGGCGAACGCCGCCGGCGTGCTGACCAGCGCGCTGGCGTGGACCGAGCGGTAGGGGGAGACGAACCACCAGTGCTCGAGGAACCGCGTCGGCGCTCCGGTCCAGGCCGGTACGGCCAGACAGTGGTGGTAGCAGAGGTGCTCGGCGGTGCCGGCCAGCAACGCGTCCCATCGCTCGTCGCCGGTGAGCTCCGGCTCGTCCGCCACCATGGCGGGCTGCTGTGCCGGCGGGGCCTTGTCGAACACGGCGATGAACTGCGCCACCCACCGCAAGGCCTCGTGACGATCAGGTGGCGAGGTCACGAGGCAACGACGGATCTCCGTGGCCACCCCGACAAGCGTGTCGCCCGGCGCGAGCGGGGAGCGATCGTCGCCCCGCTCCTCGTCGCCTGCCATTTCGTCATGGTAGGCAACTGAACGCCGATCAGCGGCGGACGAGGACGATCGTGCAGGTGGGGCCGGGGGCCCGCGCCAGGCGCGCGTCGGCGGTGTGCAGCGGGCACGACATCGCCTCGGCGAGCGCCACATAGGACGCGTCGTACGCGGAGAGGTCGTGTCGCAGCTCCCAGATCCGGCTCATCAGTCCCACGACGGAGAAGCGCCGGACGCCGAGACGTGCCCACCGGCCCAGGGCGTTCCGGGCCTGTGACTCCGGCGCCGACCTCGCCGCTCGTTATCACACGGTCCTCGAGACGCTCGAAGCGCTCGACGACTGGTCGACGGCCCGGGTGGCGGGCGGCAGCTCATCCTCGGCGAACTTGGCGGGATCGAGACCGGGATTCGCCAGATGATCCGCCAGCGGCCGCTCGAGGTCGAGGAGGTCCCCCTCGGCCACCGGGTACTGCGGGTGCCGACGCTCGCAGAGATCCTGAGGATCAAGGCCTGGCTGGTCGTGACTTGTCATCGAACCAGCGACTACCTCGATGCCGCCGCCCTGTCGGACCGCATCGGTGTCGATTCCGCCGGAGGGGTGCTGGCGCGCATCGACGATTTCTATGCCGAGGTCAACACCCGACCGGAGGCGGTTGCCACCCAGGTCGCCCGACAGTTCGCCGACTCGGCGCCGACGGACTCATCGGTGACGAAGCGGCTGGCGTCATACCTGGCCGGCCGAAGCCATCGAGATCCTCGTCGACCGCGGCAACCTGTCGGACTGGCGTCGTCTCGCCGCCGCCTTGGCGCAGGACCCGTGGGGCCCGGCTGGCCCGCACCGTGGAGGAGATCATCGCGCTCGACTGCCACTACGGCGTCGATCGGATCCTCGGGCGGGTCCTGCACCGGGAACGCCGGCGATGCACCCTCGTCGGTCGCCGCCGCTACGCCGAGCACCTCCGGGGCCTGCGTCGGTCGGCGGGGATGTCGATGCGCGAGCTGGCCGCCGCCGCCGGTACGTCGGCCGCCCGGATCTCCGACTACGAGAACGCCCGGGTCGCCCCGACCACCGACATCCTCGCCCGGCTCGAGGATGTGCTGGAACGGCGCGGGGCCAACCGCAACCAGCCCGTTCGCTAGCGTCTGCGCTGATGACAGGTCACCAACGCCCGGGTCGTCAGCGCCGAGGACCACATCAACCAGAGGTTTCACGGCGGCGGCGGAGGACGAAGGACCAGAGCCGGCAGGACTGTTGCCCAGAGCGTCTACCGCGATGGGATACTTGCGGCATGACGGCGCAGGTGGCATTTCGGATTCCCGATTTCGCAGTTGGCGGCGATCGACGCCATGGTTCCCCCCCGGCATCAGTCGCGCTCTGAGGTGATTCGGAGGGCAGTCGAGCTCTACCTTTACCGGCTTGCCTGCGAGCGTGACGCCGACATCTATGACGCAGTGCCCTTGGATGAGATGGAGCTTGCCCTCGGGGAGGACGCCGCAGCCTGGGAGGCGACACCGCTGTGGTGAGGGGCGAGGTGTGGTGGGCGGCGACGCCCGGCTTGCGCCGCCAGCTTCGACAGCCTTCACACCGTCCCCCTGTGCGTGACATCAGGAGCGTGGGACCGCTCAGGAGCTGAACAGCACCTGCACCCAGCAGCCGCCCTGGGCATCGGTCCAGGCGCCGACACCGATGAACTGGAACGCCCCGGTCAGGATGTTGCGCCGATGGCTGGGCGAGGCCATCCACCGCTCCTCCAGCAGGGCAGCGTCGCACGGGGCGGCGGTGCCCACGTTGTCGCCCCAAGTCGGGTTGGGGCGGCAGCCGCCCACCGCCGGCCCGGCGCCCGGATTGTGGGCCAGCACGCCGCTGCGGGCCATCTTCTCGGCGTAGCCGGAGGCGATGGCGTCGAGGCAGGCGTTGCGGGTCAGCGACCCCAGGCCCTCGGTGGTGCGGTCCTGGTTGGTCAGGGGGACGACTTCCGCCTCCACGCCCGCCACTCGTGCCAGGCCGGCGCGCACCGGCGCCGAGGCCACGGCTGGGCCCGAGGTGGCGGCGGTGGTGAGCCCGACCGCCCGGGTGGTCGGGGTCGACGTGGTGATCGGTGACGCCTGGACGATCGTGGTGGTTGTCGAGGAGGGACTGGCGGGTCGGGGTGGGGCGGTGGGAGTTGGTTCGGCCGCCGTGCCGGGGAGGGCATCGGTGGTCGGGAGCGCGGTGGTAGAGAGCGCGGCGGGCGGCGTCGCCAGCCGCGCCTCGTCGATCGGCGCCGGCGGGCTCGAAGACTCTGAGGTGACGACACTCTCGGGAGTGATCTCCGGCGACGGAAGCGAGTCGGCAAGCGTCGGACCGTGGGATTGGGAGGCTGGCGGGCCGACGAAACCGTCCAGCCACAGCGGCACTCCCGACGACTGTGTCGCTTCCAGCCGGGTGGTCGAGGTCGACGGATCGTCGCCCGTCGCCACCAGCACGGCGGCGCCGAGCACGACTGGGACGACGACGAGGAGTGCGTGTCGGGCCGCGCTCCGCCCGCCCCGGTGCCTGCGGAACATTGCAAGCAGCCTTCCAGCCGCTCGGAAGCCTGTCCACTCCCTGCGGTCGGAAGGGGTAGTCGCCGGGAACCGGTATCCTGGCACCCTCGACGAGGAGATACCGATGAAGACTGCAACTCACCCGGACTACGTGACCGCCAGCGTCCGCTGCTCGTGCGGCAACACGTTCACCACCCGCTCGGTCAAGCCCGAGCTGAGGGTTGAGCTGTGCAACGAGTGTCACCCGTTCTTCACCGGCAAGCAGAAGCTGGTCGACACAGGTGGCCGGGTCGAGCGCTTCGAGCGTCGCTACGGCGCCCGGAAGGGCCAGGCCAAGAAGGACGAGTAGGGGGTCTCACCGGCGCCGCCGAATTGTCGCCGTCGCCCACCTCCAGGGAGAGAAAGACGACACTTACGGCGACTCCCTGAGGGCGCCGCCGATCCAGCGTGCCAGACTTGGCCCATGATCCGGCGGGAGTTGTCGAAGTCATCGAAGGTGGTTGTCGTCGGGCAGGGCTACGTGGGCCTTCCCCTGGCGATGCGGGCGGTCGACGCCGGCCATGACGTGGTGGGCTACGAGGTCGACGAATCGCGAGTGAAGCGCCTGCTCGCCGCCGAGACCTATGTGGAGGACATCCCGTCGGAGGAGCTGGCCGCAGCGTTGGCCACCGGTCGGTACCTGCCCACGCTCGACACCGGCGAGTGTGCGGGCTTCAACGTGGCCGTCATCACCGTCCCCACCCCCCTTCGCGACGGCGCCCCCGACCTGTCCTACATCGAGTCGGCGGCCGCCACTCTGGGCGGCCACCTCCGCCCCGGGACCACGGTGATCCTGGAGTCCACCACCTACCCCGGAACCACCGAGGAGCTGGTGGCGCCGATTCTCGAGAACGGCTCGGGGCTGGTGGTTGGCACCGACTTTTTCCTGGGCTACAGCCCGGAGCGCATCGACCCGGGCAACCCCACCTGGGGCCTGGTCAACACCCCAAAGGTGGTGTCGGGCATCGACGAGGCCTCGCTGGTCGCGGTCCAGGGCTTTTACGACACCATCATCGAGCGCACGGTCGCCGTGTCGGGCTGCAAGGAGGCCGAGCTCACAAAGCTGCTCGAGAACACCTTCCGCCATGTGAACATCGCCCTGGTCAACGAGCTGGCCATGTTCGCCGGCGACCTCGGCATCGACATCTGGGAGTCCATCGACGCTGCCTCCACCAAGCCGTTCGGCTACATGCGCTTCACCCCCGGCCCCGGTGTGGGTGGACACTGCCTGCCCATCGACCCAAGTTACCTTTCATGGCGGGTCCGCCGGGCTCTGGGCCAGCCCTTCCGGTTAGTCGAGCTGGCCAACGACATCAACGACCACATGCCCGACTACGTCGTGCGCCGCATCACCGAGGCCCTGAACCGCAAGCGCCAGGCGGTCAACGGCAGTCGCATCCTGCTCCTCGGTCTGGCCTACAAGGCCAATACCGGCGACGACCGGGAGTCGCCGGCGGTGGTGGTGGCCGAGCGGCTGCTGGGCCTGGGCGCCGAGGTGCGGGTGGCCGACCCCCACGTGGTGGTCGACCACGTCCACGGCCGGGTGGAGCGGGTGGCGGTCTCCCCCGAGGAGCTGGCTGCAGCCGACGTCGTCGTTCTCCTCACCGACCACGACGCCTTCGACCTCGATGCGGTCCGCACTCATGCCCGCTACGTGCTCGACACCCGGAGGCGAGTGGCACCGGGGGATGGGGTCGAGTACCTGTAGGGCGCCGGCTCCTCCGGGGCCCGCCGGTGCGGCCACAACGCTCGGGCGGTGGATTGACGATCAAAGTCGTGGGCGGCCGGTATCCTGACGGCATCTCCGATTCGTCCACCTCAGCATCGCCGCGGCGCTATCGGGCAAGGTGGGTCGCGCTCCGCACCCTACGGCAGATCCCCAGGATCGTCGGCCGGACGAAGGCGGGCGAGGCGATCGATGAGATTCGGTCGGGGTCGACCCCCGGCCCCGGTGTCGGACCGACGCCCACGGTCACTGGCCCTCTCTTGTCGGCGGCCACCGACATCGGGGCCGCTGGGCGACTGCCCAAGGGTGATCAGCGACTGGTAGCCCTCGAACGGCGGGTGGCGGAGCTCACCACGCTGCTCGATATCCAGACTCGGACCACGCGGGCTGAGCGCGAGGACCAGCCTGAGCTGAGCGCCGAGGCGGCTCAGGCGCAGCTCGACGCCGCCGCTGTCGGTCAGCCGAACGAAGAGCTGACCAGGATCGAGAACCAGGCGAGTGAGCGGCTCGACCGCCTGGCCGAGCGGGTGGAGCGCCTGGCTGCCTCCGACGATCTCCGCCTGACGTCATTGGACCGCCAGGTCCGGGCCTCGGTGGAGGGGAGCCCGAAGGCCATCGAGTCGCTGCGGCGCGACACCCAAAGGGCTCTCCATGACGGGCTCTCCGAGGTTCGGACGGCGATCACCGCCCAGGCGAGCGAGAGCGCCGTCCGCCTCGACATCCTGGAGGCGGCTGTGGCCGAAGGCGACAGCGAGGTGGAGAACCTGTACGACTTCCATGCCGCCCTCGACACCGGCATGGGCCAGCTCCGCTCGGAGCTGGGCAGGGTCAGCGCGGCCACCAGCGGTCTGTCCGACGCTCAGGCCGACCTGCAGGATCGGCTCGACGATCTGGTTCGAGCTCAGCGGCTGGCTGCGGCCGAACCGAGGCGGGGGCGACGGGCTAGCCGGAAGTCGGCCGAGTCGCCGACGGAGCCGGCGGCGGTACTGGCGGCCGTCGACGATCTCGGCCGGGAGCAGCAGCAGCTCCGGGCCGAAGTCGCCAAGCTCGAGCGGATGGTCGATGCGGCAACTGCGGCGGCGACCCGGGCGTCGCAGGCCTCCACGTTCGGCCCGGTCCGCAGCGACGTCCGGCTCCTTCACGAGCAGGTGGCGGCGCAGAACGAGGCGCTCGCCGCCCTCACCAGGAGCGTCGAGGCCCGTCGGAAGGTGCCCAGACAGGCGCCGGCGCCCAAAAAGGCGTCGCGACCAGCGAAGAGCTAGGTGGGCGGGCCGCTCCGAGGCCCTCACCTCGAAACCCGAACGGGCCCCTCGTTCCGGACTGAACGATCCGCTCAGGTACGACGCGTCCGCCGGCGACGTGGCGTTCCCATGCGCACAAGAAGGCCACCGAGCGCCAGCGCCAGTGCCGCAAAGGTGGCGGTCTGCCGCGTGGCCGACCCGGTCAGCGCCAACGAGGCGTTGGTGGTGGCGGTGGCTGCTCCGGTGCTGGTCGCCGAGCCTGATCCGGTGGTACCCGATCCGGTGCCCCCGGTCACGGTGGGGGTGGTCGGCGTGGTGTCGTCCTCCGCTCCGGGGGTTGTCGTGCTGGTGGTCGAGCGCGGCGTCACCGTCGTGGTGGTGGTGGTGGTGGTGGTGGTTGTCGAGCCCGGCGCCACCGT
>JBBQRO010000173.1:0-7157 GCA_038214685.1 Acidimicrobiales bacterium | reverse complement strand
CGGCACCTTGAACGGCACCACGATGTCGTGCTTCACCTCACTGGCTGTTAGCCACAGTTCGACTTCTATCGCGCCCTCTACCAACTCGGCCCACGACCGGGGGCTCGGCGCCATGAACCCCAGTCAATCACAGTGACACGGCCCCGCGCCGAGTCTGGTAGCGGTGCGCTAGTTCGTTCGCCTCCTGACCTCCGGGAGGCGATCAGGTCGGTGACGAGATGAACCTCGCCCATCGTGGTGAGAACGCATGGAACAATCCTCCGTGCCGTCGGGGTAGAGGTTCAGCCGGCCGGACCATCCGCCCGGCCGGGCATCGTGGCAGGGGCAGGACGGTCGGCGCCACCAGCAACTTGAAGCGCAGGCGCGCAGCACATCGTTGACACGTTCCTGGCGAGCCGGGGAGCGGCTGAGGGCCCACCGGTCGAGAACCCGACGGGACGGTCCGGCTGACCCACTCCCCGCTGAACGGCTGCTGGCATCACACAGGCTTACCGGCGTAGTGAAGAACGACCTCGCCGGCGCAGGTAGCGATCGAGCCGTCGGGCATTGCCCACGGCGACGATTCTGTCACCTGTCTCCGTACTCGACGCTCCTGTCATCTCCGTCCCCAGACGCCGGCTCCAGGGGACAACCTCCGGGCGCTCGGTAACCGGCAGGGAGGATGTAGAGGGGTGCTTGACCTGTCCCATCCACCGGCCTGGAGGCGGTGCTCAGTACGGTCATCAGCTCTGGTCCTCGGTCTGACCTGAGCTGGCTGACGCAGCAGTTCTCCTCGTAGCAATACCTGTCGACCGAGGTTCAGAGTTCAACCGGCGCGCACCGGTCGGGCGGCGTGGAGCGGGTGGCTGTTGAAGCAGCCTCCCGCCTCAGTGACCGCCGTCCCGGCTTGCTGCGTGCCACCCCTTGACCACTCAGAAGGAAGGGACAGCAATGACCATCGTAGAAGATCGGCGCGCCGTGACCGGTGGCGTCGACACTCACCTGGACGTGAACGTCGCCGCCGCCCTCAACGAAATCGGCGGCCTGCTGGGCGTCGAGAGCTTCTCCACCGACGCCGCCGGGCACCTCCGGCTCCTGGGGTGGCTGCAGTCCCACGGCACCGTCACCCGTGTCGGCGTCGAGGGCACCGGCTCCTACGGCGTCGGGCTTGCCCGGGCGCTGCGAGCCGCCGACATCGACGTCGTCGAGGTCGACCGCCCGAACCGGCTGGTCCGGCGCCGCCAAGGCAAGTCCGACCCGCTCGACGCCGTCGAAGCGGCCCGGGCCGCCCTGTCCGGGCGGGCTTCCGGGTCGCCAAAGACCAGGGATGGGAACGTCGAAGCGATCCGGGCGTTGTTGGTGGCCAAGCGCAGCGGCCGCTCCACCAGGACCCAGAGCCTCAACCAGCTCCGTCACCTGGGTTTCTGCGCTCCCGACCAGCTGCGGCAACGCTTTCACGGCCTGACCACTGCCCAACTCGCCTCCGAAGCGGCCGGCCTTCGACCCCGCCGGGGCAGCGATCCGGTCGTCTTCGCCACCAAGACGGCCATGCGGGCCCTCGGCCGGCGGGTGCTCCTGCTCGACCAGGAGAAGGCAGACCTCGACAAGCTGCTAGACGAGCTGGTCACCCAGACCAGCCCGGAGCTCCTCGCCGTCTACGGCGTCGGCGTCGACACCGCCGCCATCCTGCTGGTCACCGCCGGCGACAACCCCGAGAGGCTCCGCAGCGAGTCCGCATGGGCCCACCTGTGCGGCGTGGCGCCCATCGAGGCATCCTCCGGCAAAGTCACCCGCCGTCGACTCAACCGTGGTGGTGACCGGCAGGCCAACCATGCCCTCTGGCGAATCGCGCTATGCCGCATGCGACATGACGCCCGCACCCGCGCCTACGTCGAACGGCGCACAGCCGAAGGTCGCTCCAAGTTCGAGATCATTCGCATGCTCAAGCGCTACATCGCCCGCGAGGTCTACCGGCAGCTACCCCACAGCTGACCCCCCTTCTCGAGCAGCGGGCCTGGCCCGCTAACCGGCTGACGCCCTCGTGGCTGTCCTTCTTTCGATCTGCCGGCCCGCTGCCCGAACACCCAAAATCCTGATCAGCTCAACGAATGCCATGGCCTAATAAGAGCCTGCCCTCCACCAGGAGTGGCTCATCCCTGTCCTGCCAGGCACCACGTCCGAGCGGTAAAAGAACCCCTTGACAACGATAAGAGCATCGAAGCCGGGCCGGTAGACCGTCCCATAATCGCGGCGCCAGGGCAGGCGCCGGCGTAGCCCGCATGCGACGGTAGGCGACAGGCCCGTACCGGAGGATCCGATGCCGGCGGCCTAGCCCCGCCCTGCTGGTCGGTCTCGGGTGGTACGGCCGCATAGCCTTGGCAACCGAGCCGAGGAGGTGATCGGGATGGAGATCTATCCAGGGATCACGATGGACCCGAGCGTCCGCTTCGGGAAGGCGTGTGTCGCCGGGACACGGGTGGACGTGGCCACCGTGGTTGGCGCGGTCGGTGCCGGTGAGAGCATCGCGGCCGTGCAGGACGCGTACGTGTTGAGCCGTGAGCAGGTGCTGGCGGCCATCCGGTACGCGGGTCACGTTGCTGCTCACCTGCCGCCGGCGGTCCGCGAGGTCTCCTGACCTGGCGCCGGCATGAGGATCCTGCTCGACGAGAACTTCCCCCTGCAACTGTGCCGGCGGCTCAGGGAGGCCGGGTACGACGTCGAGCACATCATCGCCCTGGGGCTCCGTGGCCTGCCCGACGAGGCGATCCGTCTGCGGTTGGCCGTCGAGGCCGATCTGCTCTTCCTCACCCAGGACACCGAGTTCGCCGAGCTGCCGGCCGACACCGCCGCCAGCGTCCTGATCTCACGGGTCCCCCAGGCGTTCCCCATCGCCAGACGGGTCGAGCTGTGGGAGGCGGCGCTCGATGGCTTCCTTCAGCATCGGCCGGAGGGAAGGCTCTTCGAGGTCCTCGCCGACGGGCAGGTCGTCGGGTGGGAGATCCGCGACCTCGGCCGATGAGGGCGGCCGCCACCGGTGGGGCCCTTCCAAAAGCTCACGTCCTCCACCGGTCCCTGCGCTCGCTCGGGGTATGAAGACGGCCGGGCATCCAACATTTCATCCAACATTCTGGCCGTCACAGGTTGGCATCCAACGGCACGGGCCGGACTGGCGCCGGACAGAACCGCAGGTCAGGGCACGTTTTGGCACCGACGGACGGCTGGGCGGCGACTCATAATCCCTAGGTTGCGGGTTCGATCCCCGCCGGCCCCACGGGTTCTTGGGCTCTGGGCCGGAGCAGGCCAACACGTACCATGGAGGCCGACGATCCCGGAGGAGGTGACCGTGGCCGCCCACATCGACATCCCGGCTGATCTCAACGGCGAGGACGAGACCGGCCTGGTCTGGATTGTCCTCGACGAGGCCGCCGTTCCGGCCCTCATCGCGGCCGGCCCGGTCCCGCACCGCCGGCCGTCAAGTTGACTCTGGGCTACCTCTTCCCTTCCTCGCCCAAGAGCTGCGATGCCGGTAGCGAACTCGTCAGCCGAGCCGAGCCGGGGCGTGGGTGGCGCGATGGAGGACTTCGGCGAGCCCGTCAGTGGTGATCGGTTTGGCGATGTAGTCGTCCATCCCAGCGTCCAGACAGCGCTGACGGTCCTCGGCCAGGGCGTTGGCTGTCATGGCGATGATCGGGGATCTCCCGGATCGGCCCGGTAGCAAGCGAATGGCACGGGCCGCCTCGTAGCCGTCGAGCACAGGCATCTGGCAGTCGAGAATGACGACGTCGTAGGCGCCTCGAGCGGCCGCCTCGACGGCGGCCTGACCGTCTCCGACCACATCGACATTCCACCCGAGTCGCTCGAGCATCCCCCGGGCGACCAGCTGATTGATCGGTATGTCCTCTGCTACCAGGACGTGGCCGGCCGCATCTGGGCTGCTCCAGACCCCGCCGATACTCGCTGGGTTCATGACGTCCGCCGGTTCGGCCGACGGTAGCGGCAGCTCGACCGTGAACGTCGTGCCGGCGCCAGGGATGCTCGTGAACGAGATGTTGCCGCCCATGAGCCCGACCAGCTCGTGGCAGATGGCGAGACCCAGGCCCGAGCCGCCGAAGCGGCGGGTCGTCGATGGGTCGCCCTGTTCGAACGGTCTCATGAGGCGCGCACCGACGGCGTCGGGAATCCCGATGCCGGAGTCGACGACACTGAAGCGCACGCTCCCGTGAGCCGCCGACTCCTCGACTATGAGGGCGACTTCCCCCCGTTCGGTGAACTTGACGGCGTTGCCGAGAAGGTTGGCGAGCACCTGCCGGATACGGGTGGCGTCGCCCCAGAGCCACTCTCGCATGGGGGCCAGATGGGCGGCGAGGTCGATGCCCTTGGTCTGCGCGGTGGCTGCGAAGAGCGCAACGGTGTCGGAGATGAGAGTCGGCAGGTGAAAGGTGGCCGGGTCGAGCGCGAGCTTGCCCGCCTCGATCTTGGAGAAGTCGAGGACATCGTTGAGGACGGCCATGAGACTGGAGGCGGCGGCCCGCAGTGCGTCGACGTGGGCGCGCTGGCTGTCGCTGAGCGGTGAATCGGCAAGCAGTTCGGCCGTCCCCACCACGCCGTTCATGGGGGTGCGGATCTCGTGACTCATGTTGGCCAGGAACTGCGACTTGAGCTGCGACGCCTGCAGCGCCCGATCGCGGGCCTCGGCGATAGCCACGTTGGCTTCGATCACGGGGGTGACGTCTGTCGCCGTTCCCACCCACCCGGGCGGGCGCCCGTTCTCTCGGGGCAACGGGATGAGGCGGACATCGACCCAGCAGGCTTCACCATCTCCCAGTTGGGCGCGGAAGCGATGGAGGAAGGGAACCGGGTCCTCGAGGGCTTGACTCCACGCTTCACGGGTTACTCCGATGTCTTCCGGGTGGACGACCGACGTCCATTCTCGACCCGGAACGACATCGACCTTCACGCCGCAGATCGCCGCCCACGTGGGGTTTGCGTAGGTGCAGCGGCCCACCGCGTCGGTCTGGAAGATCCCGATCGGCGCGGTGGAGGCGAGGCGGCGGAAGCGCTCCTCAGAGTCCCGGAGCTGGGCCTCGGTCGCCTTGCGGCCTGTGATGTCCTGGATGTGCGACACGAAGTAGAGCGGCTCGCCTTGATCGTCGCGCACCAGCGACACGTTGAGCTGGACCCAGACGACGTTGCCCCGCGAATGTTGGTAGCGCTTGTCCATCTGATAGGTCACTATTTCCCCCGCCAACATCTGGCGGACCTGCTCCTCGTCGGCGGCGAGGTCGTCGGGATGGGTGATGTCCTGGAACGTCAGCGACAGCAGCCGGTCCGAGGGGTGGCCAACGATGTCGCACAAGACCTGGTTGACCCGAAGCCACCGCCCGTCCGGGGCCACCAGCGCGATGCCGATGGGGGCCTCCGCGAAGGCGAGCCGGAACCCCTCTTCGGAAAGGCGAAGTCGCTCCTGTACGTCGTGGCGGTCGGTGACGTCGCGGGCGACGGAGTGGACCTGCACGACGGCCCCGGACCTATCGCACACTGGTGACAGCCGGATCTCCAGGTGCCGCCACGTCCCGTCCGCATGGCGCGACCGGACACTCGCAGTTGAGGGAGCACCGCCGAGCACCTCGCCCAGGGCCCGGAACATGTCGGCGGCGTCGTCCGCGTGAACTCGCTCCGGAGCCGACCGGCCGACTTCCTGCTCCGGGTCGTAGCCGAGCACGTGGCGCATCGACGGCGACGCATACAGCGTCGTCCCATCGGGCGCGTGTCGGCTGATGACGTCGGTGGCGTGATCGGCGAGAGCTCGGTAGGACGACAGCGCCACGTCCAACCCGCCCAGGGCCTCGGCCTGCTGGGCGAGCGTGCGGCGAAGCTCCAGCTGAGTCAACACCTGCGCGGCGAGCACCGTGAGCAGCCGCTCCTGCGCACCGGTGAGCCCACCCGGGCGCAGCTCGTATCCGAGGACGCAGAGCGTGCCGAGGACCGCTCCTGTCGCGGTGCGCAGGGGGAAGCCGGCGTAGAACCGGATCCCGAGCGCGCCAGTGACCAAGGGGTTGTCGGCGAACCGTGCGTCAGCGGTCGCGTCGGGTACGACCAGCGGCGCGTCGGCACGCAGGGCGTTCTCGCAGAAGGCCTGGTCTCGCGGCGTCTGCCCGGCGTCCATCCCATGGCGGGCCTTGAACCACTGCCGGTCCTCATCGAGCAGGCTGATGAGCGCCGTAGGGCAACCTGCCGCCTCGGCGGCGACACGGACAATGTCGTCGAAAGCCGGCTCGGCAGCCGTGTCGAGCACGCCGTAGGCCGCGAGCTCGGCCAGCCGCTGGCTCTCCGGGATCACCGGCACAGCGTCACGTCGCCGCGTCGGCGATGCGCGGTGAGCGGTTGCACGAGGTCGTGCGACGCGACTTCGGCGAACTGCGCGTGGTTCGTGTTCGAGCGTTCCAGCTCGGCAAGGAGTTTGGTCACGATGTCAGGGTGCTCCCGCAGCTCGGTCATGTCTCCCGTCGGAGCAGTACAGGACCTGGTGCTCGGGATGGGCGAGCTCGGTGACTGAGCGGGCGAGGAGCTCGCCGACCTCTCCATAGGGACCCCGACCGGCCGCAGACTGCTCACGCGGCTACTTTCGACCGATCGGGAGGCCAGATGAGCCGAGGGGACAGAATCACGCGGTCGTTGACGCCCGGGACCTGCTGAAACGGGTTCAGCCCGCGATGACCTGGGCACGAGCAAGCGCTGCGGCACCGACCACGCCGGCATCGTCGCCCAGGGCCGAGACCACGAAGCTCAGGCCCGGGTTCGGGTGCAGCATCCACGGACGTGAGGCCTCAAGGATCCGGTCGGCTAGGTCCTGGCCCAACTTCTCCGCCATCCCGCCGCCGACCACGACCAGCGAAACGTCCAGGAGGTTCACCACCGAACCGACCCCGACGGCGATCGCGTCGATCGCGTCGTCGAACAGCTGGGTGGTCAGCTCGTCCTCATCCTCGAGGGCTCGAGCCCACACCTTCGACGTAGGCCTCTGCTTGCCTTCGTCCTGTTGGATGTCGAAGAGATCGGTGGACCGACCGGCATCCACCATCGCCCGTGCCGTCGCCGCCATGGTGCGCCGACCGGCGTAGGCCTCGACGCAACCCCGACGTCCACACGAGCACAGGGCGCCCCCGGCCCGGACGATC
>JBBQRO010000172.1:0-7228 GCA_038214685.1 Acidimicrobiales bacterium | reverse complement strand
CTAGGACGGCGCTGGGTCGGCCGGAGACAGAGATCGTGATCTCCTCGCCGGCCTCGACGCGGCGGACGAGCTCGGATGCGTCCTGTCGCAACTCGCGCAAACCCACGGTCTCCATACCCCCACGGTAGCACGAGGTAGCACTTGTGCTACTCGCGGGACGACTGGATGACCTCCTGGCCTCAACGCGCGGGTGGCGACCCGCGCAACCCCATCTCGAAATTTTCTGCAACTTTCGAGGGGACGGCCGCTGACCTCGGTAAACGCGTGTCCTCCGGGCGCTGTCCCCCTCTATTCGGGGCTGCGGGGGGACAGCGAGGGGGACACCCGAGGGCCACCTTCTGGCCGTGAAGGGACACGAGGGAAAGGAGGCCCCGGCATGAGTGTGGGCGACCAGCTTGGACTGGAGGAGAACAGCGAGCTGCTGGACCAGGCGCGACGGATGTGGCCCGGCTGGGTGGCCGCCGACAGCCGCCTGGGAGTCGTCGAGAGGTTCGACGACCTGCGGCCCTGGCTCCCCACGGTGGCCCGCGAGGAAGCCGACGAGGTGCTCCTCGCGCTGGCGATGCTCGCCGCACCAGACGGCGGTGACGACGTCGCCGCTGCCGCGGCGCTGGCCAAGTGCCTGCTCCCTGGAGCGTGTCGACTTGCTGGCTGGCTGAGCTCGCTGCCGACCAAGGAAGTCTTCCGCGACAGCCAGCCGATCCAAGCCGGCGCCTGGTGGGCCGTCGAGCGCATCGACGAGCTCGTGGCCTCCCAGCTGTGGATCGAGGTCCGCTCGTTCCCGTGGCGCCGTCTCACCAAGGTCGCCTCCAACATCATCGTCAATACCAAGGTCGGGGTCCTGCGGGAGGTCGGCGACTACTTTTACGTCACCCGCGCCGACCGCACGTGGGCACACACCGATCTCGTCGAGTCCTTCTTCTTCGGTGACCTGCCGAGCGGTAGCAGCGAGTGGGCCGACGGTGAGCGGCCTCCTACCGAACGTGCCGCCGGCGCCCTCGGGCACCAACCCCAGGTACTCGCGGCCCCGGACCCGGCCGAGCCCGAGACCTCGCCGGCCGAGGAGCTGCTCGAGCTGCTCACCTGGGCGTGCGACAACCAGGTGATCAGCGACGCCGACCGGCGCCTCCTGCTGTGCCTGCTGCAGGAGGCCGACCGCGTCCAGACCCGCAACCTCGGCCGCGGCTACGGCGGGCTGATCGGCAACGAGCTCTCGATGCGCGTGGCCCCTCGGCTCGGGGTCTCCCAGGCCACCGTGCGGCGCAACGCCTCACGCAGCGTCCGCGCCCTGGCGCAGGCCGCAGGGAGCTTCGGCCATGACGAATGAGCCGACCAACACGCCGACGAGTGATCGCTGCGGAACCTCCCGTGGACCTAGGCGACTGCGATGAACAGGGAGGTGGTGAAAGACATGACCGACACCCAGCACACCATCGGGATGGACGCAGCGGAGCTGGGGCGCTCCGTGCAGGAGATCTCACAGCTCCTTGACATCGCCGGCCGCGAGGGCGAGGTGATCGCCGGCCTCGCGGGCGGCATGGACCAACTGCGAGCGGTCCAGGCGGCCAGGCACGCACTGGCGACACTCACCCCGGCCGAGGTCCGCGCCACCCTGGCCTACCGACGCACCCAGCAGCCCGGGCCAATCAGCCAGTCAGCCGGCCAGCCGCGGGCCGGCCGGCCCGCGGGGGAGCTGTCATGAGCATCAGCAACCTGAACTTCGGCACCGGCTCGCGCGCGCGTCCCTTTGCGCTGGAGGAAGTGCAGGCCGCGGTCCGCGCCCTCCAGGCCGGGGAGTTCCGAGACGCCCGCCCCACCACCCGACCAACCGGTCCGGGCGCACACCCGACAGAGCCGCGCGCAGCGGGCCGAGCCTCGGCGCCGACCGGAGGCGGCGACCGCCACGGCGCCGCCCACGCAAGCGACTGGACCCCCCAGGCGGGGGAGCGAGTCCTTGCCGTGATCGGGACCTCCGGCTCGAGCGGAGCCAGCACCGTCGCCCTCGCCGTGGCACTGAGCGCCGAGCTGTCCGCTCGCGTCGTCGAATGCTGCTCGGCCAGTGCCTCCGGCCTGGCCGCCGCCACCACCGCCGAGCTCGGCCTGCACCCCGCCGGATGGCGGCAGGGCCGGCGCGAGAAGGTCCTCATCGAACGCGTCTGCGAGGTCCTCGCCGGCGTTGACGAGGTCCCCTCACCCACACCGGCCGAGCACACCCCCCAGCTGACCGTGCTGGACGTCGGCTGGGAGGTCGGTCAGCTGACGACCACCGACTCCTGGGTCGGCGACGCCGTCGCAAACGCCGAACAGGTTCTCCTGGTCAGCATCGCCACCGTCCCCGGCATGCGCCGACTCGAAGGCGCCCTCGAGCTCCTCGTCAACCACGCCGGTGGAGACGTGACCGATCGGACCTGGGTGGCCGTGGTCGGCCCCCGGCGCAGGAAGTGGCCGCGCGGCGTCGAACACGCCGGCGGGCCGCACGCCCGGCGGGCACTGAACAGCGGACGCGTGGTCGAGATCCCTGAGGACCGGGGCCTGTCGATCCACGGCTTGGACTCCCGTCCGGTGCCGCCGGCCGTGCTCGCCGCAGCCGCCCACGCGCACACCGCCGAGCCGGACGTCGACCACGACGCCAACAAGGACCTCGACACGGCGGCTGACGAGCTCGACCTCTTTGCCGATGACGGCCTGACCGACCAGCCGACCGACCGGTCCGGCTGACACCGCAACACGAGTCGCAACACCAGTTCGCATTACTCGAAAGGAACCGACCGATGGACCTGATGACCCGCACCACCGTGATGGTCGCCAAGGTGTGCCCGAAGGCGCCGCCCGGCGCCGAGGGGCCGACCAACGAGATCACCGGCTACGTGCTTTGGGGGGTGATCATCCTCTTTGGTCTCGCCATCATCATCGGGATCGGTGCTGTGATCGCCGGCCGGATGTTCGCTCTGCCCCACGCCTCGAAGGTCGGCGTAATTTCGCTGGTCGTCGTCTTCGGCTGCGCGATCGCCTACCTGGTCCTGCCCGGGATGCTCAACGGCATCCTCGGCAATGGCTGCATCTGATCGGAGTTCGCCGATGGGTGCCATGCAGTCCAAGAGCACGGGCCGTTCCGGTCAGGAGACCTCGGGCGTCCGCGAGTGGAGTCGCGGACGCCTGATCACGATCCTGACCGGAGCCGTCGTCGTCGCCCTCGCACTGCTCGTCGGGCTGGGGTACGCCATCTACCTGGCCGTGTCCGGCCTCAACGGCGACAACACGGCCGCCGGCGACGTAGCCACCGGCGAGACCGAACGATTTACCGTCGCCAGGGGCGTCAGCCACCGCGACGAGATCGCCGCCGAACCCATGCTCAGCGTCCCATCGAGCGCAGCGTTCCCCGACGACCCCAACGACCCCGACGGAGGTGGGGACGCAGGCGGCGACCAGGACAGCATCAAGATCCCGACCGGCACCGGCATCAACGGCCCCGGCCTGGTCATGACGGGCTTCCCGGCCACCCCCGAGGGCGCGATCGGGCAGCTCGCTCAGATTGACACCGCGGTGCTGCAGTCGATGAGCCTGCAGACCGCTCAGGAGGTCTACGCGGGCTGGGCGTTGCCCGGCGGCGTCGGGGCCGACGACTGGTGGATCACCTCGAGCGTCGAAGCCTTCCTGGGCAGCAGTGAGATGGGCAGCGTCAAAAGCGCCACGGCCTCGGTGGCCGTGGAGCCGGCGGCGGCTCTGGTCAAGGGCACAGACGGACCCGACTGGGCCACGGTCTGCGTCCTGATGAAGGTCACCGCGACCTACCGCTCCGAGGGCCACGCCGCGTTCGGCCACTGCGAGCGCATGCAGTGGGTCGGGGGGCGCTGGATGCTCGCGCCCGGCGCACCCCCGGCGCCCGCACCAGCCACGTGGCCCGGCACCGAGCTGGCCGTCGAGGCGGGCTGGCGCACTTGGACTACGGACCCGTCGACGGGAGTGCCCGGCGACGAGCAGGCGGGCGAGCAGGGCGAGGACCACAGCGACGAGCAAGGAGGAGCACACTCATGAGCAGCCGCAGCACATCGACCATTCCCACCCCGGCCGGCAACCTGGCCCGTATCGCCGTCCTGGTGGTCATCGCCGTGGTGGCCGCCACCGTGGTCTGGCTCGGGACCCGCGGAGACGACGGAGCCGCAGATCGCGACGGCGGAACCGACACCGCGGCCGGCACCTCAGGGGACTCTTCGGGCGGCTCCGCAGGTGGCTCGGGCAGCGAGCAGCTGGCACCCGAGAGCGCCGCGGCCGCGCCGGACGACGGCGTCACCCTCCCCACCGGGTCGACCCAGACCGATGGCTACGCCACCGGATTCCCCTACACCGACCTCGGGGCGGTGGCACTCCAGGTGGAGCTGGCCAAGGCCCAGCTCGGCTTCGACCACGACCAGGCCGCCACGGTCGCCCAGCTGTACTCAGACCCCGCCGACCAAGCCGTCTTCGAGCAGCGCTCCCACGACGCCGTGGCGCTGCGGCGCGAGCAGGCGGGAGTGCCGGCCGAGGGCCAGGTCCCCGCACCCGCCTCGTACGCGGTCACGCCGATGGCCTACACGCTCGAGGAGCTCGACACCGACTACTACGTGGTCAACCTCCTGAGCTACGTCACGCTGACCAACGTCGACGGAGAGGCCCGTGACGGCCTTTACGCCGGCACCCAGCTGGTGCGCTGGGTCGCAGACCCCGACGCCGACAACGACGGTGACTGGAAGGTCGTCGAGGGCAGCACCGCCGACCTCGAGAACCTCATCGCACAGGGACAGCCCAGGGCCGTCGCGCCCGAAACCAAAGAGTTCGAGGACGCCGGCTGGATCATGATCGACCCCACCAGCGGCACCTCCTCGGCCGAGGCCGGTGAGACCTCATGACCAGCGAGCTCCACCCGCGCCTATGCGGCCTTCCCCGAGCTGGCGCCCTGGCCCTGTTCACCGGCCTCCTGGTGGGCCTGCTGAGCGGGCTCATCGGCCCCGCCGCGGCAATCCGGCCGGCCGCGGCCGCGGCTGCACCTGCGCCGGCCGCCGGCGCAGCCAACAGCAGCTCCATCAGCACCGCGGCCGCACTCGACACCCGGCTCCCAGCTGTAGCCCCCGGACTCAAGCAGGGATGCCCCGGCCCCGACGCGCTGTGCGACCTCGGCGGCGACGTCCTGGACTGCGCCGGGAGCCTCATCGACTGCGGCAAGGACGCCGCCGGCGAGGTCAAAGACGGCGTGGAGGACGGCGTCGACGCCGTCAGTGGCGTGGGCGAGAACCTGCCGGGCATCCCGGGCGTCGGCGGGTGCGGCATCCTCGACGCGGTCTGCGACGTCGCCGGCGGCGGACTGCCGGGTCTCCCAGGCATCCCGGGCATCCCGGGACTGCCCGACATCGGCGACATCTTCGACGGCGGGTTCCCCGGCCTGGGCGACATCCCGAACCCCATGGCCGAGCTCGGCGACATCATCGCCAAGGCCGCCTCGGACGCCTGGACCGCCGCGATGCTGGCCATCTGGAACTCCGGACTGTTCGTGCTCCGGATCGTGCTGACCTACTCCGAGCTGTTCCTCACCCCGGACCTGCGAGGCGACGGCCCCGGCAAGGACGTGTACGGGTTCGCGCTGTGGCTGGCCCTAGCGCTGGTGGTGCTCCTGACCGTCATCCAGCTCGGCGCCGCCGCCTTCAAACGCGAGGGCAAGGGGCTCGCGCGAGCACTGATCGGCGCCGGCCAGTTCGTCGTGGTGTGCGCCACCTGGTTTGGCTACTGCGTGACGATCGTGGCCGCGTGCGGTGCCATCAGCAAGGCCCTGATGAAGGCGCTGCTCAACGTCAACACCTGGCCGGAATGGGAGCCGCTTGGCGGGCTCGGCAGCGAAGACATCGCCGACACCACCGTGGCGACCGTCCTGGCCTTCCTCGGCATCTTTCTGTGGCTGGCCGCCATCGGGCACATCCTGGTCTACCTGGCCCGCGCGGCCTCGCTGCTCGTGCTCACTGCGACCGGCCCCATCTCAGCGGCCGGCCTGGTCTCCGACTTCACCCGATCGTGGTTCTGGAAGAGCCTGCGCTGGTTCCACGCTGCCGCGTTCACCCCGGTCCTGACGATCATGGTGCTCGGCATCGGCGTGCAGATGTCGAGCGGCGTCGCCGCGCATCTGTCCGACGGCACGCAGAAGGCGATCGGCACCGCACTTCCCGCGGTGATGCTCATCCTGGTCAGCGTCGTCGCCCCGCTGGCGCTGTTCAAGCTGCTCGCCTTTGTCGACCCCGGCACCCCCAGCGGCGCCTCGTTCCGCCAGGGCATGGCGGTCCAGGGAGGCATCCAGGGTCTGCTCTCCGGTAGCGGCGGTGCCGGCGGCGGGTCCTCAGCTGCCTCCTCGGCCGACTCCAGCGGCCGCTCGGCCGGCGAGCAGAACGCCGAGGGCTCCACCGGCGACCGGTTCAACCAGTCCGCCCAGGGGTTCCTGGGCAGTCTCGGCGCCGGGGGCCAGGCGATGGCCAAGGGCATGGGGATGATCAGCAGCGCCGGCGCCAAGGCCACCTCCCTGATGGCCGACGAAACCAACCAGGCTGGCGTCGGGCAGAACACCTACGGACCCGACTTCAGCGGCACCCGCAGCAACAACAACCAGAACAACAGCCAGTCCAGCAACCAGTCCGGCAACGACTCGGGCGGCCAGGGCGGAAACCAGCCCGGCGGACCGGGCCAGGGCCCCGGAGGAGGCCAGGACGGTGCGGGCGGCCCGTCTGGTGGCAGTGGTGACGGCAGCTCCGGCTCGCCGACGCCGCCGACGCCGTCGGTCACCCCGGCGAACCTCCCCGTGGGCGCGCCCAGCGGTGCTGGCGGTGTTGGCGGGGGCGGCGGCGGTGGCGGGGGTGCTCCCAAGCCGCCGGGAGGTGCCGGTGGCGGTGCCGGGGGAGCGGGAGGTGCCGGCGGAGCGGGTGGCGCCGCGGCCGTTCCGCCCGTCGCCTAACCCGGCCATGTCACCGACCCGCACGTCCCATCTCCGCGTCACCACCACCAGGTCATCTGCCGGCCCGCTCGGGTCGACCAGTCAGGAAGGAAACCACCGACCATGACGACGTACGCCGATTACCAGCGAGACCGCATCGGCTGGTTCTTCGGGCTCTCCGGTGGCCAGCTGCTGCTGCTGTCGCTGGCCAGCCTCCCGGCCTTCTGGGCCATCAGCCGGGGTGCGTGGTTCTCCGCGCTGCTGTTCGCCGGCATCTGGCTG
>JBBQRO010000171.1:0-7242 GCA_038214685.1 Acidimicrobiales bacterium | reverse complement strand
CCGGTTCCGTCACCATCACCACGTGGAAGCATCCCGACGCCTCAGGGTCCGCTCAGCCGGTGGGGACGGCGACACGACCCACGACCTGCGCTACGCCGAGTACATCACCAGCATCAAACAGTACCTCTACAGCCAGGCCTGGATCGACCGGCTGGTAAAAGAGTGCGCTACTCCTGGCGGCTTCGAGACTACGACGGGGCGACCCGCAGAGCCCATGCCGAGTGGCGCCGAGTGACGGATCTACCGATCCCGGGCGTGGCCAACCGGTGCGTCCCGCATCGGGCTCCTGGGGCCTCTGCGCGATGCTCGTCTGGTGCGTCGATGAGCGAGGGCGAACCTCGGCTTGTCGTCCCCGAGGGGGCGGTGCTGGCCGGTGACGAGATCGAGGTGGCCATGGTTGTTGTGGATACCGGGCGCTGCGATACGTGCCGTAGTAGGGCGACCCCGACCGGCACTTTCAAGGGCACCGTCCCAGGCGCGTTATCGGCATGCGATAGGGGCGCCGGATCCCACCTTCCGTCGATCGGATGCTGAAGGTGCGTTCCTCCACGTGCCTGGCAGGCCAGTCGACCTCGTCGAGCACTCGTCGTCGGACTCGCGGTTAAGCCCGAATGCACCGATCGGGATGGGCGCTTCGTCTGTGCGGGGCGCTGGGCGGTTGTGTTGGGGTGCGGGTGCCCGGATGGGGTTGCGGGCTGCTGTGGGGCTGATAGCTGCTCGCGAGGATCCAGGGTTCGAGCGGTTCGGGTTGATGGTCGAGGCGGCCGCTCGGGGGCGGCGGCGCCTGATGACGGCGGAGGTCAGGTGACGAGGACGATGGCGCGCAGGTTGGCCAGCGAAGCGGTGAAGCGGTCGGCCCATGGCCAGCGGCTGGAGAGGTGGAGGGTGAGCTTGCGGGCCGAGTGGGTGATGCGTCCGGGCATGGTCAGATAGCGGCGGCGGAGGGTGTCGGTGGCGATCAACGTTTCGCCCAGGCCGATGCGGCTGGTCCAGCGGGCCAGGTTGTGGGCGACGATGTTGAAGGCCAACCAGGCGGCGTTCGCCCCGAACCGGCCGGACGGGAAGTGGTTGAGGCCGACGCCGTACTTGAGGTCGCGGATCGTGTTCTCGACCTCTGCGTGGCGGCGGTGGTCGGCTTCCAAGGCGATGGTGGCGCCCTGGCGGTTCGTGACAAAGGCGTGGTGGGACCAGGTGACGAACAGGGCCAGTTGCGACCCGGGGGTTGGCTTCACCCGGCGGACGATGGGCGCCTTCTTCCCGAAGGGCCGATAGGCCGTCTCGGCCACTTGGGCGCCACCATCGAGGAAGTAGGGGATGTCCGTCCAGGCGTCTTCGGGGATCTGGCCGATCACCTTCTGGAGGGCCTTGTTGAGCTTCACGGTGATCGAGAAGGCCGCACCGGCCTTCCGGCAGGCGACGGCTCCGGTGTAGAACCCCGAATCGGCCCGCAGGGTGAGCGGGCCGGTGGCACCGGCCGCTCTGACCCGCCCGAACGTCTCGGTCAGAAAGCCGGCCGCTCCCCGCCCGGAGTTGGCGTTCCCGCCCCGCAGCCGGGAGTGGACGACATCCCCGGTGCCGGCCACCGTGGCGTACAGGGGGTGGTAGCCGCGCACGTGGTTGTAGGTGAACTTGGCGCCGCCCTGCTTGCCCAGCCCGTAGGTCTCATGGATGCTGGAATCGATGTCGATCGTCACCGGTGACGCCCCCGGACCGGCCCCGGCCGCCCACGCCCGGGCGAGCAGCTCGCCCGAGACCCGGTCGAGCTGGCGGGCATGACCCCAGGTGAAGCTGCGAACGAAGGTTCCCAGCGTCGAAGGGGCCGCTACCCGGTGACCGAGGACGGCGCCGCTCGACCCGGCCCGCAGGACATCGGTGTCGTCGAGCGAGTCGCCGCCGGCCAACGCCGAGTGGACCAGGGTCATGGCCTTGTCGCCCACGTTGGCGTGCCCGGCCGACGACCCGAGGTCGACGTAGTCGTCGAACAGGTCCCGCAGACCGAGGTGCTGGGCCAGGGTGGCCGGCTGGATCAGCCCGGCGTTGGCCACCGAGTGCTCGTCGTCGAAGGTCACGGCAACCGCATCGAGGCTGTGAGATGATCGCATCAAGAAGGTGCCCTCCGATTTGGGGTTCTGGCAGGTCTCGCAACCGCCATCGTCCCAGGTCAGAGGGCATTTTCCATGGACCCCCGGTATCCGCTACCCATGGCAATCGGTGGATCCGGGCTTACTGGGCGCATGTTATGTGCGGGACAGCCAGGCAGGATCGCCGGTTACCGGGCGGCCGGAGGTATCCCCCTGACCCGGCGTTACGGGGCAGGGACCGAAGCGGTGGGGGCCGCAGCTATGGGACGAGCGGGAGGTGCCGCGCACTTCCGGGCTGGACCACGAGAGCTTCGCTTCATCCCGGCCGCCATCCAGGCGGCGCCGGTGGTCGCCGACACAGACCAGGGCTGAAGGATCACGCTCGAGCGTTCACACCCCAAGGCACACCCGGGCTGCAGTGGTGCTTGCGCACGACGTCGGCCTTGAACTCCGGGGTGAACGACCGCCGCACACGCTGCGTTCGCTTCTCCATCTCGGCATCCTCTCCGGGGCCTACCCCCAGTCGGTGGATGTCCGTCGAAGCGGGTCCACCCCAGACCCCGATCCTCGAGCCCTGTCCCGCGCCCGGTGAACCCAGCCCGTACCTCTTAGGCCTCGGATGTCATCGAGAAAGATCAGCTGACGATCCTCCACCTTTGATACCGTCCGGAACCGGCGCAGGGGCAAGGCGCCAGACGACGTTGAGGACGAGTGCTCGCCAGGCGCTGCGTCGGCCTTGCAGCACAGCGTCGATGTGGGCGTGGAGAAGGGTTCGACGAGGGAGGTCATCGGTCACCGAGCGAAGGTCGGCGTGGCCACCGGCGGTGTCACCTGCCGAGATGCGGGCCTGTCCGCGCAGGTACCTGAGCCACCAGTCGTCGGCGAGAGGCGGTTCGAGTTCGCCGAAGACGCGAACGGCCTCCGAGTGCCGACCGAGCTTCGCCAGCGCGATGGCCCGGTCGGCAGTGAGGCGCTGCCGTGCCTCCTCGTCGACGTCGGGCGCGCGCAACCCCGCTTCGGTTGCTGCCATCGTGTCCTGCCACCGCCGTCGCCGCACCGCGAGGCGAGAGCGTGCGAGGGAAACCGCAGCCACATCGGCAGGTGCGTCGGCCAGGAGGCGATGTGATCGGACCAGGTCTCCGATGCTCGCACACAGGTCAGCCAGGCGCAGGCGCGCTTCGAGATCCCCTGGGTCACGGTCGTGGAGCGCCTCGAGCGTCAGGAGCTGGCCCTCCTGGCCCTGCTGGATCGCCCGCAGCGTCCACCGGAGTCGGCTCCTCCACCAGTGCCATACGAGGACGAGCAGGAGCGCGTGGGCCACGCCGGCGGCCCAGCTCAGGCTGAGTGTCGACGAGCTGTCGTAGATGACCGACCAGTCGCTCCACCTCCCGATCGAGAGGAGGGGCAGGAGCACCAGGTGCCCGACGACCAGCCCGAGTCCACCGATGATCAGCAGCTGCCGGACCGCCGGCTGTGCGGCCTTCGCCGACGCGCCGAGGGCCAGCGACCCGACCGCCGTCGCCGCTACCGCGACGGTGCCGGCGACGAAGACGGCCCAGCGCTGCGCCGCCGAGTCGTACCCGCCCGTGCTGACGGCACCGCCGAACAGGTCCAAGTGGATGCCGGGTCGGGTCCCGCTGCTGATCCAGGCAACGACAGCGTGCCCCAGCTCATGGACGACGACGCTGATCGGCAAGGGGGCGAAGAGGCCGAGCGCGGTTCCGAGTGCCCAGTCGGCCCGTGTGACCCGGCGATCCCAGAACGAGCGCCAGCTGCGGATGAGCAGCACGAAGATGGCGAGGTACAGGGCCACCAGGACGAGCGACGGCAGCACTACGAGCGTCCTCCTGCACCGGTGGATGCTCCTGGCGAGGGCCGCACGTCAGGAACGTAGATGTCGGTCGGGCCTACCGGTCCGTCGGACCCATCGTCGGGTTGCCCCCCGTAGCCGCCGATGGCGAGGATCGCTCCCCCTGGCCCGCCCGTGAGGGCCATCGCCGCCCGAGCCTCGGGCATCGGCTCGGCCTCCACCCAGCGGTCGGCTTCGACGTCGTAGGCCTCGACGGTCGTCAACGGATGGTGGCCGAGCCCTCCCATGGCGTAGATCCGTCCGTCCCCACCAAGCGCAACGCCGAAGAACAAGCGTGGATGTCGTGCTGGGCTGACGTCCACCCAGCCGTCCACCTGCGGATCGTATGCCTCCACTCCCATGCGCTCAGCGCCGAACACGTAGATGTGCCCGTTCGGCGCCGCAACCGCCCGCACGTAGTTCCTGTAGGAACCCGGTGGCGGCGACAGCGGCGTCCAGCGGTCAGCCTCGGCGTCGTAGGCCTCAAGGACGTTGGGGCCCGACACATCACCGGAGGCTACGGCGTAGATCCGGCCATCCAGTCCGGTTGTCGCCCCCATGTCGTTGTACGCCTTCGACACCATGGGGGCAGCAAACTCCCAGCGGTTGGCCGACACGTCCAGAGCTTCGACCGTGGTGACGCCCTCCGCTTGCATGGCCCCGAAGCCACCGACGGCGTAGACGCGGCCGTCCGAGCCCACCGCAACGCCTGGACTCCGCCGAGCCAGCTGCAGAGAAGCCACCTTCCTCCACCGATCGGTGACTGCGTCATAGGCCTCGACCGTCTTCACCGGCCGGCGGCGCTCGCCACCGATCGCGTACGTCTGGCCGTCGGGACCGGTGCACGCCGCCAGGAAGCCCCGGGGAACCACCATGGCCGCACCCCGCGACCAGCCCTTCGCCCGCGATGCGAGGTCATCCCCTGGCGGCCGCCACCCTCCCCCGTCCTCACCAGTGGGGTCCGGCAGGTCGATGGTCCTGACGAACGCGTCCCAGGCTCTGCGCAGGGCCTCCACCTCGCGGGGCAGCATCCTCGTGCTGGCAGAGCCTTCGGGCCAGCTGACAACACTACTCTTGAGGCCGACGGCATCGAGGGCAGCGACAACCATGTGCAACACACCCTCGAGGAGCCCGTCGTAGACCTCGGCGTCCGCCATGTCGAACCACACCCCGGGGCCCCGAGGCCCGACCTCGACCGGCGAGGCGAAGGAACCGTAGGGATGGTTAGGTTGCTCAGGATGCGGAATGCGAGCGATCTCGCGACTCGCTTCCTCCAGCCCGCGCACTGCCAATTGGATGTCAGCGCCCCGAACCTCGATCTCGATCGCCCCGCTGGAACCCCGCATGTAGTCCAGCATCCCGCCGTCAATCTCGATGGCCACAACGGCCCATCGTGGCACCCAGGCAGCGGCATGTCGAGCGGGCCGGACCGGCCGCTGCGCCGCCTATGTGAAGCTCGGGCAGTAGCAGATCAGGGAGGCGGGGGCGGGGGCGGGGAGTCGGCACCCACTGCACGGCGGGCGGCGTTCACCTGATCAGGAGTCGCGATAACGTCGTCGAACTTCGGGTCCCGCCTCGGGAGCTGCCGCTCCGCGGCGGCGGAGTCCGTCTCCACCTCCTCGGCGCGAATGCCATCCTCGTACGTGACGAGCTTCCGCTTCACGGGCACGCGGACCTTGTGATAGGCGCCGTTACGCCAAACCATGCTCTCAGTGGTCTCGTCCTCCTTGCTGATGTCCTCCTCGTGGACCACCTTGACAGGACTCCGAGGACCACCTGCAGGACGTGCATTTCCCTCCTGCAGCCCTGCGCGTGCCGACCGTCCAACAAGCTCGTCTGCGTTGGCGGCCGTGATAACGAACACGACCCCCAGCCCGACCAGAAGAAGGACCCCAGCCGCCAACCTTCGACGGACCCTCGTCATCGTTGCCTCTCCTCTCGCGCGATCATGGGCAGTGGCAGTGTCCGGTGGCCGGCCGCTTAGATCCCTCGAGCCATGTGTTCTGACCCAAAGCACCCCACACGTAGTGCCACGTGTCCATCGTGATCCAGACGTTGTTCCCAACGCCCCCCGTGCTTCCGTTGTTGCACAAGGGCCAGGCGTCCTCGCTCGTGCTCCAATACAGGGCCTCAGTGAGCGTTGTGTTCCTTAAGTCCCCACTCACGATGCACGGCGGCGACATGCCGTCCTTGTACATCTCGAATCTCTGCGCGATGTGGTATGCCGGCCGCGCCCATGGGTTGGCGCAGGGCTCCTGCCGCCCAGGAACCTGTGGAAGAGCAACAGTATTGGTGTGCTCGCGATAGGAGAGCGTTGCCTGGTATCGAAAGCTGTGATTCTGGAACGCCTCGCCCCGCACACACTGGCCGGGGTTGGCACTCTCCCGCACCGCCCAGTTCTTCCATGTGATGGTGCTCTCGTGTGCGGAAGCAGGGGGTGCGGCGACGGTCGTCGTGATGGCGATGGCCACGGCCACGGCCATCCCGATCTCCCATCGCCGCCTGGGTGATGAAGCGATCAACTCGTGGGGATACCTCATCCGTCTCCTCCGTGTCACGTGGTCGCGAAGGCCACGATGTCGTTGCGCCCGGTACCGGCTCCAGAACCATGGAACTCGGCGTCACCGAAGCAGAAGATCCCACCGTCCTTGGCGACGAACCGATACCCGCCGCCGCTGCGAGTTGCGCTCATCCCGACGATCGGCTGGGCCAGCCAGGTTCCGCCCGTGGACCCGTAGAACGGCGCCCCTCCGAACGCGAAGACCCCACCGTCTGCGGCGACCAACCAGTACCCCTGTCCCTGGAGCGCCGGCGCCATGCCGACCACCGGGCTGTTGAGCTGCAGGCCACCTGTTGAACCGTGGAACTGGGCGTCGCCGAAGGCAAAGACGCCGCCGTCCGAGGTAACCAGCCAGTACCCCTTCCCGGATGGGGTGGCCGCCATGCCTACGATGGGTTTGGCCAGCTGATATCCACCGAGCGATCCGTAGAAGCCGGCTGCGCCGTAAGAGAACACGCCTCCGTCCTTGGACACCAGCCAGTAGCCGGAACGGTCCGGCAACATGGCCATGCCGACGAAGCGCTTCGTGTCGGGCACATCCTTCCATGTCGGCGGCGGCCCGGAGAAAACGGGCGGAGTCTGATAGTCACCGTAGCCGTCATCGGCGTTCTCGTCCCCCATGCGGTAGCCGTGGTCGGTCACCGCCCACAGAGCGGAGTCGAACGGCCGAGCGGCAGCAGCTCCGACCATCGGGCGGCCGTCGAGATCGAAGTTGTAGAAGTCGTACGGGTCCGCGGTGTGGCTGTATATCG
>JBBQRO010000170.1:0-7287 GCA_038214685.1 Acidimicrobiales bacterium | reverse complement strand
AGGACCGCTCGGCGCCGGTGAGGATGGTGGAGGACCTGGCCGCCCGCTCGGCCGAGTCCCGACGGCGCGTGCGGCTGGAAACGGTCGACGGTGGCCACCACCTGGCTGTTCGCCAGCCCGAAGTGGTGGCCGCCGCCCTGGGCCGGGAACTGGCGACCGGGGTTGCGCCATGAAGCCGACGTACATCGCCCTGGCCGCGTCGGTCCTCCTTGTGACGACCGCCTGCGGCGAGGGCGACGAACGCACCCCGGCCGGGACCGCCCCCTACGCCGCTCTGGTCCGAGGGCTCTGTGAGGCACGGGCCAGCGCCGACGACCCAGACCAGGCACGCCGAGCCTTCTTCGACAACGCCCACCAGCCGATCCACGAGCTGGCTGCTGCAGCCGCAGCCGGCGACCCGGCCCGCCTTGGCGTCGATATCGACCTTCTCATCGAAGCAACCCGTGGCGCCCTCGCCGCCGTGGGCCAGCCACCGCCCCGCCCATGCCAGGAGGCGCCATGAACCGGATCCGGACCCGATACCGCCGAAGGAGCCTGGCCGTTATCGCCGTCGGCGCGCTGGTGGCGACGGCCTGCGCATCGGCGGACGACCGGCCCGACGTCGTGGCCAACGCCGGGGGCCGCTCTGACGACATCGTCGCCCAGGTGGCGAGCTACGACCTCGTCGCCGGTCGGCCCGGGCGCTTCATTGTCGGCCTCTTTGCGGCCGACAAGTCCCGCCTGGTCGCCTTCGACACCGTGGAGCTCACCTTCGTGTTCTTCGGAGATCGTAAATCGACGAAGTCCCCGGGCCCGGCGGGCAATCCCGTCATCGCCCGGTTCCTGCCCATACCCGGCCAGCGCATCGACCCGGCCGCGCCCGGGCCCCGGTTCGCCCAGGGTTCGGAGGCCACCGGCGTCTACGGCGCGCCTGATGTGCGCTTCGACCGTCCCGGCTTCTGGCGGGTCGATGTCGCCGCCAGCATCGGCGGTCGGCTCCGTCAGGCCGACGCCGCCTTCGAGGTCATGGAACGATCCGCCATCCCCGCCGTCGGGGACATGGCGCCCCGGACCGAGCACCCCATCGCCGGCGCTGCCGGGGTCGATCCCCGTTCCATCGACTCCCGGGCCGCGGCCGACAGCCCCATCCCCGATCCTGAGCTGCAGAGCACCACCATCGCCGACGCCCTGGCGGCGGGGCGCCCGCTGATGGTGGTGGTCTCGACGCCTACCTACTGCACGAGCCGGTTCTGCGGCCCCATCACCGACAGCGTGTCGGAGCCGGCCACGCGCTACGGCGATCGCGCCGCCTTCGTGCACCTCGAGGTTCGGTCGGCGGCCACCTTGCGGATCATGAAGTAGCCGAGGAACTCGCCGAGATTGTCCACGAGTTGCTCGGGCCCCATCAGGTGGCAGAAGACCTCCTCG
This sequence comes from Acidimicrobiales bacterium, assembly GCA_038214685.1. Lineage (GTDB taxonomy): Bacteria > Actinomycetota > Acidimicrobiia > Acidimicrobiales > AC-14 > CADCTB01. The sequence continues at coordinate 5,880 of JBBQRO010000170.1, read as the reverse complement.
TCGCCGGCCTCATAGGCGCGCTCCCACCGCTTCAACTCGAGCCCGCTCAAGCCGGTGTGCCCGTAGCCGTTCAGACAGTGTCGGAGCAGGTCGCATATCTCTTCGTACCGACGGAAGGTGCGGAGCGCGAGGCGGGAGCGTTGGACGTCGAGGAGCCTGACCAGGGCATCGTCGATCGTGAGCTCAGGGAGAGCCCATCCTTCGCCACGGTTGCACGTTCGTCGGCGACGGGACGGCGGCGTTGGCCGTAGGGTTGGCCGTGCCCTATGGGGATCAGGGTCCCGACTGCTCCTCGCCGGTAGGCTCACCGGAGAGCGTTTGAACAGAGGCTGAGGGTTTGCTCACCGTACGAATGTTCGGGTCGATCGAGGTGGGCGTCGACGGACGGCTGCTCGGTGTTCAGGATTTTGGAGGCAAGAAGCCCAAGCAGCTTCTCGAGATCCTCCTGTGCGAGCGCGGGCACGCGATCGCCAAGGAACGCATCGCTGACCTGCTCTGGGGGGAGGCGCTCCCCCGGAACCCGGCGGCAGCCCTCGAGACCTACATCTGCCTCCTCCGCCGGCGATTGACGTCGGAGGCCGACGACAGGGCGGTCCTCGTCACCGAGCCTGTCGCCTACCGCCTCGCCGTCGAGACGGTCGACGTGGACCTCGACCGCTTCGACGCATTGATCCAACGGAGCGGCCGCGCCAACCTCACCCAGGCACTCGGACTGGTCCGGGGCGACGTGCTCGAGGATGAGCCCTACCGAGGGTGGGCGTTGCGACTCCGGGAGACATACCGGGAACGGCGTATCACCGCCATGCTCGACGTGGCTGAAGAGGCCCTGGCGGACGGCGAGCCACTCGTGGCGCTCGGACACGCCGAGGATGCGGTCGCCGTCGAACCGGCTCGGGAGCGTGGCTACCGGGCGTTGATGCTCGCCCGCTACTCCCTCGGCCGTCAGGACGAGGCCCTGCGCGCCTTTGAGCGATGCCGGTCGGCGCTCGCCGAATTGGGCATCGAGCCGCTACCTCAAACTGTGGCGCTGCACGCTGCGATCCTCCGTCACGAGGACGTGAGTGACTTACTCACCGGCCGCCCCCACCGGCCGGACTCGGCATCCAGACTGCCGGTGGCACGTGTGCCGCTCCTGGGCCGGGTCGAGGAGCTGGCTGCGCTTCAAGGTCACGGTGAGCACGCTCTGTGCGGTCCGGCCTCGGTTGTGGTGGTTCACGGTGAGGCGGGGATCGGCAAGACCAGGCTGGTGGACGAGCTCCTCGCCCGCCTCCCCAATGTCCCCGTCGGGCGCGCAAAGTGCTTCCCGTTGGGCTCCGACCTCCCCTTCTTCCCGCTGGCCGAAGCCATCCGCAGCCTCGGAGGTCTCGAACGGTTGCAGGAGGAGCAGCGCGTGGCGCTCGGTGAGATCCTTCCGGAGCTCGGTCGGCCCGCGCTGGCCCCCCAGACGGCGCGATCACGCGGGTTCGAGGCTCTTGCCGGCTTCGTCACGGCGCGCGCCCCGCTGGTGCTGTTCGTCGACGATCTCCAGTGGGCCGATGCCTCGACGATCGCCGCACTCGCCTTCCTCGCCCGCCGCTGCGCCTCCGTCCCCCTTCTCGTGGTGGTCGCCTTCCGCAGCGAGGAGGCGGAGCACGAGCACCCCGCGCATCGCCTTCAGGCCGACGTCGTCATCGAGCTGGGGGCACTCCAGCCGGCGGACCTCGTACCGCTCGGGATCGACCAGCTGTACGAGGAAACCGCCGGTCACCCCCTGTTCCTTGTTGAACGCCTGAGGGCCGACGTCGAGGGTGACGCCGATCGGGGGCCGGAGACGCTGCGGGAACTGATCCTCGCCAGGTGCCGGGCGGCCGGTCCGCAGGCCCATCGGATCCTGGCTGCAGCCTCGGTGCTCGGCCGCTCCTTCGATCCCGTCGTCCTCGCCCGGATGCTCGACGCGCCAATGACCCAGCTCACCGAGGAGCTGGAGGCACTGTGCCGGCGGAGGCTGCTCGACGTGGTCGGCACGCGGTTCGACTTCCGCCACGACCTCATGCGTGACGCGCTGCTCGCCGGGCTGTCGCCGGCCCGCCGCCAGGCCCTGCACGCCCGAGCCCTGGACGCCCTCGAGGAGGCGGCCACCGACCCTGGCGAGCTCGCTCGGCACGCTGAGGAGGCCGGCGCCTGGAACCACGCCGTTCGATGGTCGGTGATCGCCGCCGCCTCGGCCGAGGCCCAGTGGGCGAACATCGAGGCGGTCGCCCACCTGGAGCGCGCCCGGGCTTGCAGCTCCCGCGCCGACCCGGCCGACCCGGCCGGCTTCGAGGCCCTCCTGGTGCGGCTGGGCCGGCTCCTGGTCAGGATCGGGCGGACCCCGGAGGCCGAAGCACTCCTGGGTCGGGCGAGCGCGTCGGCCGAAACCCGTGGGGATGATCGTTCACTCTTTGAGGCGCTCGACGCCCAGACCGCAGCCCGTCATCGGGGTGCGGGGTCGCCCTCCGATGCCCTCGCGCACGCCCACCACGGTCTCGAGGTCGCCGAGCGGATCGGCGACCCGGCCCTGCTTGGCCGGGCCCACATCGCCATCGGCAACGCCAGCGGCAGCCTGGGCCGGCTCCAGACTGCGGTGGACCATTGCCATCTCGCCGTCGGCTGGGCTGAGACCGCCGGCGCGTCGCCGCCGGCGCTCGCTGCGGCGCGCATCGGTCTGGTGATGCATCACTGGGCCCGCGAGGACGAGGCGCTCACCTGGTCCGGACGAGCGGAGGCCGTCGCTCTCAATCACCAGGACGAAGAGACGCTGGTCATGAGCCGCTGGGTCAGGGCACTCTCGTGCGCGGCCCTGGGTCGGTACCAGGAGGCTTGGTCGGCGCTCGACTCCATCGGCGCCATCGGCCACGGCGAGGAGGTGTTCTGGCACGCCCGGGTGCCGAACACCTACGGGTCGATCCTGGCCGAGCTCTGCCTCTTCGAGCAGGCCTTGGAACGCAATTGCGAGAGCCTGGACGTGGCCCGGTCGTCGGTGCTCAAGGTGGTCCGTGAGGCGGAACTGCAGACCGTCCTCAACATCGCCGCCGATCAGCTGGGCCTCGGGCGGCCCGGCGAGGCCGCAGCCAACCTGGAGTTCGTCCGCTCCCAGGTGGAGCACGTCGAGGACGCCCGCTTCCGCTACCTCAGCCGGCTCCATTACCTCGACGCCCGGGTAGCGCTGGCGCTCCGCGAACCTGAGCGGGCCATTGACGCAGCCAACGAGTGCCTTGTCATGGCCGAACGTCACGGGCTGCCCAAGTACGAGGTCCGGGGTCGGCTGGCCCTCGCCTCCGCACTGGCCGGGACCGGTGAGGTGCCCAGGGGACGGACCGAGGCCCGGCAGGCGGCGCGTCTGGCCGACCGGCTCGGCGACGTCGGGTTGAGCTGGCGGGCGTGGTGGATTTCATACGCCATGACCGGCTCGGCCGTCGACCGGCAAAGGGCCCAGGCCGGCGTGCAACGGGTGGCTGCGATGCTCGCCGACCCGCATCGCTCAGAGTTCCTCCGATCGGTGCCGGTCGAGCCCTGAAAGGTTTTCAAAAGGTCGCGCTGTCACAGTTCCGCGCTATGGACATCTGCGGGAGCCGGCCTTGCATGCCATGACCATCTACTTCTCGCTGCCGGCGGGCACCGACTGGGCCGCCATGCGCGAGGTGGCGCGTCACCGGGCGCCCCTGTACGAGGACATCGCATCCCTCCGGTCGAAGTCGTGGGTCGTCGATCCTGACCGGCACCGGTACGGCGGCCACTACGTGTGGGAGTCGGCCGAGGCTGCACAGGACTTCCTGGCCTCGGACCTGTACCAGGGCTTCGTCCTCAAGTACGGGCCCCCGGAGATTCAGACCTTCGAGGTGCTTGCCTACATCGAGCGCGGCGCCGTGGTGGCGACGACCTGAGCGCTGACGAGCTCCCAGCCGCACAGGAACCTCCCACTCGACATTCTGAAAGGACACACGTGAGCAAGCGGACCAGCATGATCATGAAGCGGCGCGGCGAGGAGGGAGCCAGCCTCATCGAGGTCATCGTCGGCGTCATCGTCTTGGCGATCGTGGCCGCCGTGATCGTCAACGTCTTGCGCAACAACGACGAGAAGGACGAGGCGCAGGCCCGGGTGGCGGACACCGAGGGCATCAAGTCGGCCCAAGAGGAGTTCTGCGCCAAAGTGGGGACCTTCGGGACTGAGGACCAGCTGGCCGGCCTGGCACCGGCACCGGACGGGAAGACCTACAAGCTCCTCACCGATCCCTCCCCCGAGTACGACCTCGTGTTCGTCGGTGGCGGCACCTGCGGCAAGGACCCGCTCACGTCGGGCTACCTACTCACCGGCGACAGGGCCTCCATGTCCCCCGGCGGCGGCGCCCCGTTCGTGATCGGCGCCGGAGCGCTCCAGCCCTCCACCTTGCTCAACCCCGCAGTCACGACCCAGGGCGGCATCCAGGCCCAGTCGGCCACGCTCTTCAACGGCCTGGTCGGCATCGGCGCCGACACCAACCCCCTCCCCGAGCTGGCCTCGAGCTGGGTGATCTCCCCCGACGGGAAGACCTATACCTTCACGTTGCGCAAGGACGTGCTGTGGAGCGACAGCACGCCCCTGCCGAACCCGTCGCAGCGGGTCACCGCCGAGGACGTGAAGTTCTCCTACGAGGCGGCGTTGCTCCTCTACCACGCACGGACGTCGAGCTCGATCCCCGGAGCGCTGGCCACGCCGTGCGTCGACCCCGCCCCGGGCACGGCCACGCCTCGCCGCCTCAACTGCCCGTCGATCGTCGCCGATGACGCGGCCAACCCGGCCACCGTCAAGTTCATCTTCGCCGACACCTTCGGGCCCCTCCTGCAACAAGCGACCATGACCGACGGGGCAATCATCCCCAAGCACATCTGGTCGGAATGCGCCAGCGGTGCGGCAGGGACCTGCCCGACCCCCACCGCACCGTGGCCGAGCGGCCAGGCCCCGGTCGGGACCGGCCCGTTCCGGTTCAAGTCCGAGTCGGCCACCGAGCTCGTCTATGAGAAGAACCCCAACTTCTGGCGCCCCGGCCTGCCCTACTTCGACGAGATGAAGCAGATCGTCACCACCGGGCTGCCGGCGCTGCAGGCCGGGGCCATCGACTTCACCAGCCTGGCCACCGTCGCCGACGTGGACGCCGCGAAGCAGGACCCCAAGGTGGTGGTCGACACCGGCACCATGGCCCCGGGCGGCGCGACGAACTGCACCCAGACCGTCATGTTCAACCTCTGGGACAAGCTGCAGTCCCCGGCGGCGATCAGGGCCGGCACCGCCACCCCGCATCCTCAGCTCGGCGACAAGGAGCCGACGCCCATGATCGACCCTGACGGAGCCGGCCCCGAGCCGGCCCAGCCCCGGGGACGGCTGGTACGGCGGGCCATCGCCATGAGTCTCGAGCGCGAGCCGAACGTGAGCGGGTCGAATCCCGGCTACGTGGCGCTGAGCGGCAGTCCCGGCGCCTCGCTCGGCAAGAGCCCCACCAACAGCGGGATGCCCGTCGGCAGCACGCCCGCTCCCCTCCCGGCCTACGACAAGGCCAAGGCCGAGGCCTTCCTCGACGCCGCCGGCTTTCCCGACAGCAACGGTGCTGCGCCCGGGGGCCGGTTCACCCTGGGTCTGTCCAATTTCGCCACCGCCGCGCTGGGGACGGCCATGCAGGAGAACATGGGCAAGGTCGGAATCGAGGTCGGCTTCAACCCCGGACAGCCCAGCCTGACCCCCCCGTTCCCCCAGACCGTGCCCCTGTTCGGCCAGCGCAACTTCGACATCCTCATCGTGTCCAGCTGCCAGAACACCGACCCGGAGATGGGAACCCGACGGGTGTACCACACCGACGCCATCAACGGGCAGTCCTTCACCAACGGCTC
>JBBQRO010000169.1:0-7325 GCA_038214685.1 Acidimicrobiales bacterium | reverse complement strand
CGCGCAGCACGGCCAGGTCACTGATCGACTCGGCCCCATCGGCGATCGCCACCGCCAGATCAGCCAGCACCTGGCCGGGCAGATGGACCGGCGCACCCTTGTAGGTGTCGGCCAGCACCGCGTTCCACCCGGTCACCAGGCCCGTCTCGGTCGCCAGCTCCCGCAGCAGCTCGCTGCCCGCGTGGCTCACCACACCCTGCCCGTCCGCGGTCACTACAACCCTGGTCAACCTCCGGTTACGCTTCACCTGTCAGGTGCCTTCCTGTTGGGGTTGTCAGAGCGTCGAACACTCCGATTCTCCCTTACAGGACAGGCACTCTGGCGGACCTCACCGACCCCGCCACCTCAGACGCGTGAAAGACCCAGGTTAGGGAGAGGGTGGATGACCGAGTTCAGAAGGCGCGCCATGGTGGCGACGCTTGTCATGTCCCTCGTGGCGTCCGTCATGCAGCTCGAACCTGCACGAGCCGCTGACGAGGGCACGGCTTCGACGCCGACGGGTCAGTCGTTGGTCGTCCCTGACGTCCCAGAGCAGCAGCCGGTGCTCACTATGGCGTGCGCCGACGGTCAGATCGACCTGAACCACGCGCCGATCGATGATCTCCTCGGTCTACCGGACATCAACGTCCCCATTGCGCGAAGGGTCATCGAGTCCCGTCCCCACGACCGGGTCGAGGATCTACTCGTCGTCCAGGGCATCGGTCCAGGCAAACTTGAGCGGATCATCGCTTCCGGCCTGGGGTGCTCGACGCCGCTCACGATTCCGCCGCCCTCCGACGACGCTTGCGTCGGCGACCAGGCTGACGTGAACGACCCGGCCTCCGAACCGGTGCTAGCCGAACTCTTCGGAGGGCCGACCGCGGCCCGAATCGTCGAGGCCCAGCCGTTCCCCGACCTCGACCACGCGGTCGTCGTAGCAGCGGCGGGCGCAGGACGAGGCAAGGTTCGCAAGCTTGAACCCGACCTGTGTGCGACGCCGGTACCCAAGGCCTACGACGGCGTTACCTACGGCTTTGCCTACAGCGACGACGGCGGCCGCGCCGACGTCGACGGGTACGTGCTTACCGTCCCAGGCGGCGTCCTCGACGATCCCGTCGGCCAGTGGCTGTCGATCACACCACTGCCCGGCGACGACATGCTCGGCCCGCCTCGCCCGTCCGCGGACTTCCACATTTTCGGCGACTGGGCCAATGGCGTCGACAAGGTCTTCGTGACCGTGCCCGACGCCTCCTATGCCGAGATCATGGACGACGCTAACGAGAATCCCTCCGATCCGTGGCTCCGCGGTCTCATCCACTACACGGATGAGACCAAGACCGCAGGCGAGCTGGTCGTCGGCGGCGACATCCTCTTCGACGAGTCCGCCAAAACCGTCACCGGTGTCGTCACCGACCTGTCGCCGCTGGACTGGGTGACTCACAAGGCGAACTGGCTCATCGAGCCCGCCTACGGTCTGCTCGGCACCGCGTTCCCCGGTCCGAGCTGCGGAAGCGACTGGACCGAGGTGTCCGGCACCAACTACTGGGAGAAGGACGGGAACAAGTTCCTGATCTTCGGCAACTGGATGGACCTTCCGGGCAACGAGGTTCCAGTCGGTGGCTTCCCGATCAAGCACTGCATCGGTTCCGCCGGCTCGGACGGCAAGATCACCTTCCGGAACTCGACCGGTTCCGTCATGCAGATGGATCTGGAGAGCGGTACCCCAACGCTGAATTCGCCCCCAAACATCGCCTCCGGACTGCTAACGCCGGTCGACTACGCGATTTCAACGATCGGCGTCCCCACTAACGCACGGGTCCTGACGCCCGGTGCCGATGCGACAGCTGGTCTGCCCATCGGGACCGAGGCCCGTGTCAACCTGGCGTCCGATCCGGCACGTACGGTGGTGTACCTCGCCCTCGACTTCGCCTTCGGCAAGATCATGGACCGGATCGCGAAGTGGCCGGGCATGGCGACGACGACGAACGCGCTCACCGCTGAGCTGGCCGGCTGCATCTATCAGTCGCTTGGGACTCTGACCTCCGCAGGGACGCCTACGTCCTTCCTCCGGCAGGCCATGAACGCACTCATCTCGTGCTTCCAATACGACACCATCTACAAACGCGTGATCGAGAAGCTCGCCGATCTGGCCGGTAGCTACACGGATTCCCATCCCGTCCTCGTGCAGCTGCTCAACCTGCGCGAGTTCGCCAAGATCCTCAAGGTCGGCGGGATGGCCGTGGGGGCGATCGACGGGTTCACGTGGTCTGGGGACAACCCGATCGTGTTCGGCATCCAGGAAGCCAAGCCCACGGTCGACTCCCAGGGACGTCGCGTGCCAGACCACTGCGTCACCCTCGACGACGACGGACTCCGCTGGACGATAGACAACGGCTGCCAGAACGCCTACTACTACAACGGGTCGAACCCGCCTCCCGGTTCCGGCGGCGGGGACACAGGTCTGCGCCCTGCAGTCATACTGCGGGACGGCGATCGCACCAGCCTGTACTACTACCCTGTTCCCGAGGACGGTCTCGGCGCCGAGATCCGACCAATCGACACGGGAGGCCTGTACCTGTGCCTCACAAGGCACTACCCGATCGACTGGATCTCCCGGGACGGGCAATACGGCGGTCAGAACCCGACGATCTACCTGACGCCGCCGACGTGCGACTCGAGCTTGGCTCCGACCCGCGTCCTTACGAACGAAGCACTTCAGAACACCTCGTACCTCCTGCGTGAGACGTCCGGGCGAGCGTGGATCTATTCCAACGACGGCAGTCGCAGGGAGATCCCCTCCGGTGAGGAGTTCAACTGCGCCGTCGACGCCGAGCCCGGCTATATCGACTTCCTCGTCTGGGACCAAGTTCCCTTCGACACGATCAATGCGGAATGGCCGACGGTCAAGCCCTACAACATTAGTTTTTGCCCGGGGTTCTGACTTCAGGCGAAGCAGCGCCGCAAGCACGCGGTGGCTCTCAAGCGATGACGCGACGGTGAGGTAACGCCGAACGAAGCCGAGCCTTCCGGAGTCGCCACCGTTCGGCATCGGGGCGTCCGGAGCGCAGGAGCGCGTGTGGGCGGCGATCCGAGCCATGTTCCGGTCTTCCATTTCGCGGATAGCCGCCAGCGACGGTGGGTGTCGCACGAACCGAAAAGGGCGTCCGCACCGACGTGCCAATCGCGCGGGGCGGGGCGTGCTCGGCTCAGAGCGCCAACTGGGTGGCGGCGTTGTCGGTCCAGGCCTCGTGGATGCGGATGTACTGGCCGAGGGTGGCAAGGGAGCGGTGGCGGGTCTGGTGAGCGATGGCCCGGTCGGATGCGCCGCGTAGGTGGGCCCAGGTGACGAATCCGGCGCGGAGGCTGTGGGCGGAGTAGGGGGTGGGATCGAGGCCGGCTCGATCGACTGCGGCTTGGACGAGCCTGTTGATCGATTCCGGGTGGAGTGGCTGCCCGGTTGGTCGGTTGGCTTTGGTCACACCCTGGAGGAGGGGACCCGTTGTGATGGAGGCGAGGTCGAGCCAGTCCTGCAGGGCCTGGACGGGGCAGCGGGCGGGGTTGCCGGAGCGAGGTAGGACGGCGAGCTCCTCGGCCTCGCCGGTCTGGTTCGTCTTCGATCGGCGGATGGCGATGACAAGGCCGTTGGGGTGCTCGGCGACGCAGTCGGTGTGGAGGGCGGCGAGCTCGCTGCGGCGGAGGGCGGCGACGAAACCGACGAGGAGCAGGGCCCGGTCGCGTGCACCCGCCAGGTCGGGTTCCGAGGGTCGGTTCAGGGTCCGCCAGGTGCGTGTTGTGGGGCAGGCGTCGAGGACGTCGAGGAGTTCGGGGGGCATGAGGGGGGCGGCTTGTTCTGGGGGGGCGCCGTGGGTGCGCCGAATGCCCTCCCACACGGCGACGACGCGGGCGTGGTCGGTGGGGTCTGGGAGGTCGCGTAGGCGGTGAGCGAACCGGAGCGCGGAGAGGCGTCGGGCCATCGTGCCGACCTTGGCGCCGTGGCTGGCCAGGAAGGTCAGGTAGGCGCTGATGGCCGCCGGATCTGCGGGCAGGGGCAACCGGGCCTCCTGGGTGGCCCACCGCTCCCACTCGGCCCAATCGGACCGGTAGCCCCGCAGCGTGTTAGCTGAACGTGCGGCGGCGACGTACCGGGCTTCCTCCGCGCTCAGCGGAAGCGCGCCGGCGAGGGCGACAGCGTCGCCGGCGGGCTCGGGTACGGATGGGCCAACAGGCACCGGCGCCGTCATGATCGGAAGGCCCAGATGGCAGGTTCAAGGCGATCCAGCATCGGCTGCAGACGCTCACCGAGCGCTTCGAGCGCCAACCGGCTGACCGCTGCGGCATCGTCGACCACCCGTTCACCGTCGAGGAACGGCTCGTCCTGAGGGAAGTCGACCATCTCGCCGGTGAGCAGCCTGGTGGCCAGGCTCGGCTGGCGGTCGAAGGCGGCGATACCAGCGCTCTCGGTGCGCCAGCGGTGGTACTGGCCGCCTCGGTGCTTCTCGAGTTGCTGCCAGCGCGGATCCAGCTGGAGTACGCCCAGCTCGCTGACCAGGGCGGAGACCTCCGGCAGGGCGTAGCGCCGGGCGATGACGGCCATGACCCTGCAGGCCGTGCGGTTTCCAGACAGCCAGGCCTCCCGGTGGTCACTGAACGGTACGAACTTCGTGTCGGTGAGTTGCAGCTTCTTGGCCAGGGGCTCAGGCAGGCAGAAGCAGGGGTGGAGCGCTAAGACGCGCAGGACGAGGTTGGCCAGGAGATGGCCCGTGGTGACGAGGTAGTTCGACTGTCCCTCGGCGAAGAAGCGGAGCGACCGGCGGCGCCAGGCGTAGCCCGAGGCGGTCGGATCCGTGGGGGTCCCGAGCAGCTGGGCCTTCTCGGACTCGGCCTCCATGGCGACGATCACGAGCTCGCCGATCATGCCGGCCAGCCCAGTGATCTCCCGGACCCAGTCGGATCGGTGCTTGCCGTAGTTGAGTAGGGCGTGGATCTCGAGGGTCTGGCCGCGGGTCCGGAAGGTCTGCCAGGCGAAGGCTGCCTTCATGGTGCCATCCAGGCCGAGGTCCTCGCACAGGGGCGGCCGCCCGCCATCCCGAGGAACCAGGCCGGGCCCCACCACTGATGACGGCGCTCCGCACAGGAGGCTGGGGTCATCAGCCGCCGCCTCCTGATGGGACATGATCGAACCCTACCGGTTGATAGGGCGGGATTCCATGCATTATCCCGCCCTATACAGGGCGATCCCCGAGCAAAGATCCGCATCGAGTGTGCAGTGCAGTTCCGGTGGCAGTGTAAACGCAGGTTTCTTGTCAGTGCTTGCGCAGAAGTCGTGTCAGTGGGTGCGCAATCAGTTTGTCATCGCGTCCGGGCGGGGTCAACGGCGTTCTCGTCGGGTTCAGCGAGTAGCGCACGGGGTCGGTGACGCGGATCCGGCCTAGGCGTACGCAGGTGAGCCCGAGTCGGTCGGCGGTCTCGAGGCTTTCGATGTCCTTGGTCGTGTCGGGGATGAATCCGGCCAGAGCGTTCCAGATGACCGCTGCGAGCTTCGGGTCGAGGTCGCCGGCAGCGAGCCGTTCAAGGCTGTAGCGGGTTCGGAGGTCGGTTCGTGTGAGGCGGCCGACGATGATGATCCGGTCGGCGCTGAGGGCGAGGCATATTCCGCTGTGGTGGAGTGTCGTGTCGAGGTGGGCGAGGGCTCGCTCGAGGCGTAGGAGGGTCCAGTCGAGTGCTTCGGCGAGTTCGTCGCGGGTGAGGCCGTGTCGGAACTCGGCAAGGTAGGCGCCGATCGCCGAAGAGTCGGGCACTTCGGGCTCGTCGTGGTCCCATTGGCTGAGTATCTGGCCGATCGGGAGGTCGAGCACGTGGGCGAGGCGGCCGAGGACGGCGAGTGGGACGCGGTCGAGCGGGAAGTGGCGGAGCTGGGTGGGGTCGAGTCCGGCGCGGTCAGCGATTTCGGTGATCGTCAGTCCGGATGCCCCGATGGCCCGGCTGATGGTGTCGTGTTCGGCCGGTCCTGCGTCGGTCATGCCGAAGCCGGGTTATCCCAGTTCCTCTCGAGCGGCACAAGGTGCACTGTGTGCCCGGGTGTTGATGCCGGGTGCCATGGGGGGCGGCGCTCGTCTTCGGGTGGCCAGACGGCGGCAAGACGGGCTGCGTTGTCCAGGCGCCGTCCGAGCGTGGCGGCGTTGATCGCCTGCCCGGCGTGTGTCAGCAGCGGGTCTTTGGCTTCGGCCCCGGCCTGGCAGCGGGCAAGGAGCTGGGCTCTGACGAGGCCAGCGGCGTGGGCGAGCACCTCGATGGGCTGGTCGCCAACGGTCAGAAGCTGGCCGTCGTCCCGCAGGTCACCCACCTGGAGGCGGGCCAGGGTTGTGGTGCTCAGTCCGCCGGCGTGGGTGAGGGCCAGGCCGCATGCCCACATCGGGGTCACGAGCCGCCGGAGCCGGGCCGCCACCGGCCGGTTCAGGCCGGTGGCGGGGACATCGGGCTGCTGTGAGAGGTTGACGTTGTCGAGGTGGAGGAGAACGCCGTCGCAGAAGTAGGCGGCTTGGGCGGCACGCAGCCGGACGACGGTCTCGGTCGACGATCGGCTGGTTGAGGTGATGGCACGAAGCTGGCCGGCCACCTCTTGTCTGGTCGGCCGGTCCCGCCACCGCCGGCCCTTCAGCCAGAGGCTGGTTGCTTGGTAGGTCTCGAGATAGACGGCGTCGATCTGGGCGTACTGCTGGGGGCTGAGCCGCTGCGAGCACGCCCATCGGAACGTGAGGAAGCTCTCCTGGGGCAGCAGCACACGGTCGTCGAGGACGGTCTCGTCGATGGCGGCGGCCATGGGGAGGTTGGAGAGAAGCTCGGCGGGGCAGCACCGCGCTGCCGCGATGGCCGGATCCGGAACCCCAGGTTCGTTGCGGACGATCAACCACAGCCGGCGGTCGGCTCCGGCTGTGACGGCGGCGAGCTCATCCCACAGGATCGGCGGGAGGCGATGGGCGTCGCACACCACGATGTGGCGGATGTTCTCGGCCTGGGCCCACATCCGGGTCAGGGGCCAGGCGTAGCCGTTCTGGTGTTCTCGGGTGAGGGCGTCGTAGTGCTTGCCCATGGCGATGAGCACGTCGGCGGCGAGGCGGCGGGTGTCGGCGACACCGGGGACGGGTCGCACGACGGCGACGCCGGTGGTGAGGTCGGCTCGCCGGTCGAGGTCGTCGGAGAAGCCAGGGTTGTCGTCGGGGTCGATGACGATGGTGGTGTGGCGCTCAGGCGGCACCGACGCCTCCTCCGAGGAGGGCGAAGGCGTTCCGGGCGACCTGCTCGTCGAGGCGGTCCCGGCCGAGGTCGGTGCACAGGTCGAGGGCGGT
>JBBQRO010000168.1:0-7359 GCA_038214685.1 Acidimicrobiales bacterium | reverse complement strand
CGACACCTGGAACAACACCGGCACCCAGGCCCTCTACGACACCGCCACCGGGAACACCCTCACCCCCCCGGCCAGCTTCGCCGCCCACAGCAAAGCCACGTTCAACACCGCCGGGCAGCTGACCCAACTTAAGACAACCCGGGCCTCCTCCGACGGCAACCGGGTCGCCGACCTGACCTACACCTACACGGTCCCCACGGGCTGTGCGGGGGAGGAAGCGCTCGTCGGCCGGGCCACCGACCTCCGCCACCGGGTCACCAACAACATCAATGGGGCCACCACCACCTACTGCTACGACAAGGGCGGCCGACTGATCACCGCCACCACCAGCGGCGGCGGGCCCACATTCAGCTACGACTACGACGTCAACGGGAACCGAACCAGCGGACCTGAAGGCACCCACACCTACAACGCAGCCAACCAGGCCACCGACGCCGCCTCGGTCTACGACGCCAACGGCAACCTGACCAGCTCGGCCGCCTACCCGGCCCTGGCCCACAACGGCGTGGACCAGGTCACCTCCATCACCGCCGCCGGCCAGGCCGCCCAGACCATGGGCTACGCCGGGGTCACCAACACTGAACGGACCACCGCCGGGCCCACCACCTACCAGAACGGGCAGCTCGGCGTGCAAACCCAGACCACCGCCGGGGCCACCACCAGCTTCATCCGAGACCCCGCCGACAGCCTCATCGCCCAACGGGCCGGAACTGAGGAGTACTACTACGCCTACGACGGGCTCGGCTCGGTCATCGCGCTGATCGACCCGGCCGGCGTCCAAAGGGCCGCCTACACCTACGACCCCTACGGGGCCAACCACACCGCCACCGGCCTCAACGGCCCCCTCCCCGCCAACCCCTGGCGGTACGCCGGCGGCAACCTCGACACCAGCGGCCTCTACAAGTTCGGCGCCCGCTACTACAACCCCAACCTCGGCCGCTGGACCCAACAAGACTCCATCGACACCATCGGCGACCCCAACAACGCCAACCGGTACGCATATGTTGGCGACAACCCCGTCAACAACGTCGATCCAGATGGTTACCTGGCGCGACGATTGCTAGATTTCGCCGAGGACGTGGCGGATGGAAAGTCCATTGGAGAATCGATTGCATCGATCGGCGATCGTGATGAGCTCGCCGCAATTCTGGCCGGAGAGTCGGCTGGCTTGCTGACCGGCCTCACGTGCGCTGCAGCACTCGAGATTTCCACGGCTGGAGCAGGGACACTAGGACTAGCCGCCTGCTTTTTTGTGGGGGAGTATGTATCAGCTGGCATCGAGGAAGTCGTCAAGAGCTCAGAATGACATCACCCTCCTTTCTTGAACTGAAAGGCAAAGACGGGAAGATCAGCGCCTTTCGCGTATCTGTGGTTTTCGTTGTAGTCTCAGTCGTCGCGGGACTTATTAAGGCCTTCCTTCCAATCGAAGTGGCCCTTACGACTCTGTTGTTGATAGCGATTGCACTTTTTGCCGGGCAGGTGATAGTGAATCGGCGCGCTCACCGAAGAGGTGATGATAAGACTGGGGACGAGACCCCATGACGGCATTGTTGATTGGGCTTATCGTGATTCTCACTGTTGCAACGCCGGTTTCGGTGGTGCTTGTCCTCAAACAATCGGCTAACTTGAAGCGACGTTCGGCCGATCGCCGCCTTTCGCCGCCGAGCCGGAACGACCGATAGCGGCATCGTTTCGAGCGGCGCCTCACCCACGGGCTGCGTGACGGAGACCGTTTCACCGCCGTCGGTGCCGGCTCGGCGCCACGCCCTACATTAGCCTAGCTTAGGCTTAGCTTAGACTAAGCTAAGCTAAGGAAGCTGGCACCAACTGAACAAGCAGCCTGAGGCCTCGGGACACCTACGGGGTGGCGGCCATGCATGGAGGTGCCGTGGCGGACGGCGCCTTCCACCATACGTCAGAAAGGTCATTGCAGGTCAAGCTGGTCGACGGTCGCAGTCGTTCCTCGGTGGGCTTCCTTGACGCTGGCGGGACGCCTGGCCTGCTTCGCCCAGGTCGCCATGGCCCGGCGGACCCGCTCGGGGTGACCGGCCCAACCCCAGGCGAACACGACGATCTTGGCCAAGGGCCTACTCGGCCAGCTCGTCTGCGAAGCCGGCTCCTAAGGAACTCGGGGCATGAGCCTCCCAGCAGCACGCTTCATCGTCTCACAGTAGAAGCACGACGACTTCGGCGCGTCGTTCGAACGGGTGAGGCGGCCAAGGTCTGCCCTGTAGGTCTGGCTGCTCGTCGGCAGACGTAGACCGGTGACCATGACCATGAACTCCGTTACGGCTATGGACGCGATGATGCCGTTCAGTGAAACCACGGATGGTCCGGTCTCTTGTAGCGCTCCGACGGGGACGCCGTAGATAGCCTCGTGGGCGCAGAGCTCGTCAGGGGTCATCTGCTCGCGTCGGAGCTCCTCCTGGTCGAGTAGGCCAAGGCATGACAGACACCGGCGGCCGTCGGCAACGACGACGCGACCTCCGTACCAGGTGACGCCGGCGTCGGTCGGACCTGTATCGGTAGCGAGGTCGATGTAGGTGACGCCGTCGTCTGCACATGCGTCGGTCATCTGGAGGCGCGGTGTCTCTCGATCGAAGCAGCCGAACACGACATGCGCACCTCTGATCACGTCTGATGCCTTCGCATCGACGCCGACGCGCAGCTGGCTCACCTGCACCGTCGCAGACGGCTGGATTGCTTGGATCATCCGGCGTGCGACGTCGACCTTCGGGGTCTTCTCTGCCGCGTCGGAGGGGACGGCACCGACAAGACGGTTGAGGCTGGAAGTGCTGACGTGGTCGTGGTCGTAGAGCGCGAAGACGGTGATGCCCAGGTAGGCGAGCTGTTGGCAGACGTGGGCGCCGAGCCCGCCCAGCCCAGCGACCGTGGCCGACGTAGCGGCGATGCGTGCCTGGCCTTCCTTGCCGAAGAGGGCCTCGTTTCGGCTGTTGCGTTGCTCATCCATCGGGTCGGCTCGCGATTCGGTCCATGGTCAGTCCTGTGGTGGAGATCGAGAGGTCGCCTGCGCGCAGTTCCGCCACGGCTTCGGGGCGGCCCGGATCCTCGGTCCAACAGAGGGCATCGAGCCCACCTCCGCCGGTTACGATCGCGGCGTAGGGCCGACGGCGCAGTCGCCACCAGAGGTGCGGGACCCAGTCAACGAATCCATCGAGGTCGATCAGCGAGAACTCGGCGGGCCACCTCGGGCCGTGGGAGTGCGCTTCCACGAGGGTGAGTCCCTCGGTCGTCGCCCAGGCAATCTGGTTGGCCTGGATGGTCCCGGGGAGTGAGACGTGGAAGTCCGTCTCGTTCCAGGTGATGTCGGCCGGGTCGATCGGCCGCCAAGCGACTAGGTCGAAGCGGCGGGCCGCCGACTCCCAGGCAGCGAGGAAGAACCCGATTCGCTCGGGCTCCTCATCGAGATGGCAGACGGCCTCGGCCCACAGATCGTGTTCCGCGTGGATCACAGCAGGAGCGGTCGTCACGGTCCCTCCCCGAGGCGCTCTGCGAAGGAGCGGGCGAAGTTCAGCATGTTGGATCCCCTGGTGATCACTGCGTCGGGCACCCAGTCCTCGGGTGCCCAGGAGAACTGGCCCCATCCTTCCCCGAACGGCGTCGACGCGTTCTCGGTGAAGTTGGTGATGGACGCGCCGGGCGTCGTAGGGGTGAGGAGTGGCCGGACGAAGAAGGCGTAGGGCGCTTCCCCGGGGAGGCCGGGCGGAAGGCGGAACGTGACCTCGGTCACAGTTTCTCGCCACGGGCCGGGCGGGACGATGTAGTTGGCGATCCGGCCCCACGTCCCGTCCTCGGACCATTCGATCTGGGGGAACGTCGTAAGGAGGAGCTGGCGCTCCTCCCCGAGGCGTGTGCTCATCCGCGCTTGAACTTGATCTTCTTGCCGAACTCGTGCCGGCCGGTCAGCCGGACGACCGCAGCGGCGTCGAGCGTGACCTCGACGTTCGTCGTGGGATCGACCTGGATGATCTCGTCAGTTGGGCCGAAGCCGCCGAGGACACGGAGCTCCGCGACGGTGATGTCGGCACGCGGCCAGGGGTGGTCGACGCCCTCGACGTTCACGACCTGGTCGTGACGGTCGTCCGTAGCGGTGCTGGGGCGGGGGGTGGACATAGGTTTACCTCCGTCATCTGCGGCGGCATCGGCTCCACTTCTTTGACGGGGGAGGCGCCGATGTCGCCATTGGTTGCCCTCCCAGAGATAGGAGGGTCACCCCTTGACGAGGCGACGTCTGGTACCCTACCACCGTTCCTGCACCACATCGGTAATAGAACAGGATCTGGATGGAGCTCACCTTCCGCACCCCCAAGCTCGCGAAGCTGTGCAACAGCTCGTCGGCCTTGTCGCGCTCGTACGGACGGGAGTGCGCCGACCGCATCGGGCTCCGGCTCCAGCAACTCGAGGCGGCCGAAACGCTTGCCGACATGCACTTCGGGCGTCCGCATGAGCTCAAGGGCGACCGAGCCGGTCAAGTGAGCGTCGACCTCGTCGGGGCACTTCGCCTCATCATCAAGCCCACTGAGTGGACGGGCCTCCCTGCGGGTGGGCTAGATCGAGGTCAAGTCAAGGCCGTGACCGTCATCGAGATCGCCGACACCCACTGACCATGAGAGGAGGACACGCCACCATGACCAACTCCGGCCCGGAGGACCTCTCCTACGAGCCCGACTACGCAGTCGCACCCGGCGCGAGCCTTGCCGAGTTGCTCGAGGAGACCGGCATGACGCAAGCGGAGCTCGCTCGTCGCACTGGGATCTCCGCCAAGCACATCAACATGATCATCAAGGGTTCCGCCAACCTGAGCCCCGAGACAGCGCTCAAGTTGGAGCACGTCCTACCGGTGCCGGCGCGCGTCTGGAACGCCTTGGAAGCGAACTACCAAGGGCACCTGAGCCGCCTCGACGAGGCGCGGGAGCTGGAGCAGCACATCGGCTGGGCCAGCTCCCTTCTCATCAAGTCGTTGGTCGAGAAGCGGTTGATCTCAGCGACCAAGGACAAGATCCAGCAGCTCCGCGAGGTCCTTCGGTTCTTCGGCGTGTCGAACATCGCAGCCTGGGACGACGTCTGGTCAGCGTCTGCCGGCACTGCCTACCGGAAGGCCAAGCTTGAGGGTGACCCAGTCGCGCTTGCAGCCTGGATGCGCCTCGGAGAGCTTGCCGCCATCGAAGTAGAGACGCCGCCGTTCGACCGAGCAGCGTTCGAACGCATGTTGCCAGCCGCACGTCGGCTCACGATGATCCAGGATCCGCCGGTTTGGCTCCCCCAGCTCGAGGCGCTCTGCCGAGACGTAGGCGTCGTGCTGATCGTCCAGGCCGAACTACCAAAGGCCCGGGTGAACGGCATCGCCCGTTGGCTCAGCCCCACGAAGGCACTCATCCAGCTCAGCGTCCGCCACAGGCGCGACGACATCTTCTGGTTCTCGTTCTTCCACGAGTGCGGCCATCTGCTCCTGCACAGCAAGCGCAGCGGACCACGAGATGTCCCCCCCACCTTTGTCGACACCGGCAAAGGCTCTGGAACGGTCGAGACCGAGGCAGATACCTACGCCTCCAACCTCCTCATTCCCCACGCGCTCGAGCCCCGCCTCGCAAGCATCAACTCCCTCGCGGCTGCGCAGCAGTTCGCTGACGAGATCGGGGTTTCACCTGGCATCGTCGTCGGTCGGCTCCACCACCTAGGCTTCAAGCGGCCTCCATGGGGGCTAAAGGACCTGATCGTCCACTACAAGTTCACGGACGGATGAGCGACATGGCAGGAGTATGATCGTCAAGCGAGGCATCACCTTCTGGCGGCTAAAGACCGGTTTCTCAGGGCGGTGCTCGATCTTGATCCCGGGCGGCCCAGCTGGCGGCTCGGCGACCCGATTCTGGAGCCCCATAAGCGTGGACTTGGCGCGCACCAAAACGGGCTCTCATCGGCGTCGCCGGGCGGGGTCGTGGGCTGCAGTCATGGCCGCGACGGCCTCCGACCCTGGCCGGGCGTATCGCTGCAGTGACCGGAGGTTCTGGTGGCCACTCTTGGCCATCAGCAGTGGCAGGTTGACGCCTTGCTCGGCGAGGTGGGTGAGGGCGGAATGGCGTAGCTGGTGCAGCGTCCATCCCCTGCTGGCGAGCTTGAGCGAACCCTGCTTGAACAGGTACTCGGCCCGCTCGTAGGAGAGACGGCCCCGCCCGGTGACCGGACAAAGGTCGCCGGCCGCCGGCGTGCGGGCCGGGGAGGGGCGTCGTTCGGCCAGGAAGATCGGCCCGGTCCGGCGGTCGCCGATCAGCCGGGGTAGGAGGCGGGCCGACCCGGACTGGAAGTGCAGCCAGTCGGCGTCGCCCCCCTTGCGCCGCACCCGCAACCGCTTGTTGTCCAGGTCCAGGTCGCCGACGTCGGCGGACAAGACCTCTTCGGCCCGGGCGGCCGTCTCATAGAGCAGCCGCCACAGGCATTTCTCCCGAACGCCGACGTCGGTGCGCCGGAACAGCCGCTCGAGCAACGACTCAGCGATGGCCTTGGTGCGGTCATCAGGCTCCCGGCGACGCTCCAGCGCGGCAGCCGGGTCCTCGGCTGTCCATCCTCGGCGACGTGCGTGGGCGGTGAAGGAGCGGAGGGTGGCGACGTGGCGGTTCCAGGTTGCCGCCGCGCATGTCGTCCAAGCCGCGCTGACGAAGCTGTCAAGGGTGGCACTGTCCAGGGCGGATAGCGACAGCTCACCGTGGGTCAGGGCGAGCCGGTTCAGGGTCTGGGCGTAGGAGCGGCGTGTCGTGGCCGGCATGCTCCGGGCCAGGAACGCGTCTGCTGCCTCGGCGACCCTCATCGTCTGTCGCTGCGGTAGGACCTTGGCGACCATGAAGCATCCAGTCTCCGGGGATGTGACAGGGAATGTGTCCTCGCCGAACGTAACCCGCTCAGGATGGGAACGGCGGCATCGCTGGTGATGGCGGTTCGCCAGCGGCGGGCATGTGACAGGGAATATCGTATTCCCTGTCACATCAGAACGGTGCCCTCGTCGAGAACGGCGGGCTCGCCCGAGGGGGGACGACGATGGCGCGGGACCTGGGCCTGGACGAGGTCGTCGACCACTTCACCCTCGTGGGCGACGAGGTCGACCAGCTCCGCAACAAGGCGGGAGGGACACGGCTCGGCTTCGCCCTGACGCTGAAGTTCCTGCTCTGGAGAGGCCGGTTCCCCCGGGGTCGCCACGAGCTGGCCGACGACGCAGTGGACCATGTCGCCCGTCAGGTGGCCGTGGCGTCGGGCGAGTTCCGTTCCTACGACATGGCCAGCCGTACGGCCCAGCGTCACCGCACCGAGATCCGCCGCTACACCGGTTTTCGGGAGTGCAGCGTGGCC
>JBBQRO010000167.1:0-7437 GCA_038214685.1 Acidimicrobiales bacterium | reverse complement strand
TCTCGAGTGAGTACCTCGATGATCGGGGACCAAGATCACCACCCGTTCTCGATCGAGTAACGGTTCGAACTCAAGCCTCGTTTCCGGCAGACGACGCACGGGTAGGGAGCGGGCGGTTGGGGAGTCAACGCGTCGCTCCGCCTTCGGCTACCGATGCGCCCTTCGCGACGCGATGCCCGCCGGCCACCACGCGCACCGCATCACCACCACCGACAAAGAGGAGAGAACATGGCTTTGGAAACCGACGACCTGAACAGGATTCACGCGCTCGAGACCGCTCAGGCGGTGCAGGCAGCGTCCGTGGCGGGCATGGAGGCCACCAACGCCGCCGCCACCGCGGGCATGCAGGCCGCCCAAGCCGCAGCCCAGGTCGGCACGTGGGCCGTCATGGCCGCGAGCGGCATGAGCCTCATCGTGGGGATGTTCCTGGGCATCACCATCGTCAAGGCCAAGAGCTGACCCTTCGGCGCCGGGTGTGCGGTCCGCCGGCCCAGCCGGCCGGCCGCATGCTCGGTGCACACCTACCGGCGGAGGTGCTCCCGGGCCAGGCAGAGGGCGATGATTGACTTGCCGTCCACCATCTCCCCTGAAGCGATGAGATCGGGGACGGTGTCGAGGGAGATCCGCTCGATGGTCATGTGTTGCTCCTCATGGCCCTGGAACGACGTGGCGCACGGGGTGAGGTCGGTAGCCAGAAACAGGAACGAGTGCTCATCGCAGAAGCCGGGTGAGTTGTAGAACTCAGCGATCCTGACCATGGAACCCGCCCGCATGCCGACCTCTTCTTCGAGCTCCCGGTGGGCGGTGATCTCGACGGGTTCGTCGGAGACGTCGCGCTTGCCCGCCGGCACCTCGAGCAGCTCGCTGTCGATGGCCGCCCGGTACTGACGGACGAGGATCACCTCGCCGTCGTCGGTGACGGGCACGACCACCACCGCCCCGGGGTGATGGATGATGTCGCGCTCGAAGGTGGTGCCGTCGGGGTCGGCGAAGGTGCCGGTGCCGGCGGACACGAGCGTGCCGGTCCAGACGACGCGCTCGTCGAGCTTGTGGAACCCGGCGGGCACGTTCAGGCGGCCGAGCAGAAGGTCAAAGGTCGGAGGTGTCGAGCTGGAGCAGATGGGGGGCCCGGCCCTCGGCCCGGGTCAGCGCCGCGGTCACGAAGGCACCGAACAGCGGGTGCGGGCGGTCGGGGCGGCTCTTGAACTCCGGGTGGGCCTGGGTGCCGATCCAGAACGGGTGGCCGGCGAGCTCGACGAACTCCACCAGGCGGTCGTCGGGCGACGTACCCACGGGCAACAGGCCGGCGTCCTGCAGCCGCCGGCGGTACCGGGGGTTGAACTCGTAGCGGTGGCGGTGGCGCTCGTAGACCAGGGGCTCGCCGTAGGCGGCGGCCACCTGGGAGCCGGGCTCGAGGCGGGCGGCGTAGAGACCGAGGCGCTGGGTGCCCCCGAAGTCGGTGATCTCGCGCTGCTCGTCCATCAGGTCGATGACGGGATGGGGCGATTCGGGGTCGAACTCCGAGGAGTTGGCCCCGGCCAGCCCGCAGACGTTGCGGGCGAAGTCGATCACCATGGTCTGCATGCCCAGGCACAGGCCGAGGCAGGGGATCTCGTGCTCGCGGGCGTAGGTGGCGGCGGCGATCTTGCCCTCGATGGCCCGGGGACCGAAACCGCCCGGGATCACGATGCCGTCGAGGTCGCGCAGGCGGCTCTCGACCAGCAGGCCTTCCACCTCGCCGGCGTCGATGAAGTCGATGGAGACATGGGCCCCGGATGCGAAGCCGCCATGGCGCAGGGCTTCGACGACCGACAGGTAGGCATCGGGCAGGGAGTACTTGCCGACCAGGCCGATCCGCACCGGCCGGGTTGCCGCCTCGACCCGGCGGACGAGGGCCTCCCAGGAGCTGAGGTCGGGGGCGTGGGCGGCGCCGTCGAGGCGGAGCAGGCTGCACAGGTAGGTGTCGAGGCCCTCCTCGTGGAGGACGAGGGGTATCTCGTAGAGGTTGCGGGCGTCGACCGCGCTGACCACCGCCTTCTCGGGGACGTCGCACAGGAGGCTGATCTTGCGCTTCACGCCCAGGGAGATCGGGCGGTCGCTGCGGCAGACGATCGTGTCGGGCTGGATGCCTCGGGCCCGCAGCTCGGTGACCGAGTGCTGGGTGGGCTTGGTCTTTTGCTCGCCGGACGGGCCGAGGTAGGGCACGAGGGTGACGTGGACGTAGGCCACGTTGTCACGGCCGACGTCGTTGCGGAACTGGCGGATGGCGTCGAGGAACGGGAGGATCTCGATGTCGCCCACGGTGCCGCCCACCTCGGTGATGACCACGTCGACGTCGTCGGTGGCCAGGCGGCGGATGCGCTCCTTGATCTCGTTGGTGATGTGGGGGATGACCTGGACGGTGTCGCCCAGGTAGTCGCCCCGGCGCTCCTTGGTGAGCACCGACGAGTAGATCGACCCGGTCGTCACGCTGGAGTCGCGATGCAGGTTCTCGTCGATGAACCGCTCGTAGTGGCCCAGGTCGAGGTCGGTCTCGCCCCCGTCCTCGGTGACGAAGACTTCACCGTGCTGGCTGGGGTTCATGGTCCCGGGATCGACGTTGATGTATGGGTCGAGCTTCTGCAGGGTCACCCGCAGGCCCCGGCTCTTCAGCAATCGCCCCAGGGACGCGGCGGTGAGGCCCTTCCCGATGGAACTTGCGACCCCGCCCGTTACGAAGATGTGTTTCGCCACGGGAGGTCAGCTTATCCGGGCCCGGCCGCCGAGCCGGCGACCGCCCTCAAGTTCTCTGCCCTCAAGTTCTCTGTCCGACATGTCGATAGAGAAGCTCAAGGGCGCTGGTCCGCGAGGAGGACGCACATGCAGGCACGGGTGACTGACCGGTTGGTGGTGCACGGAGCCCGGGGCTCCCGCAGCGGGGAGATTCTGGAGTTGGTGGACGGCGCCGGCCCCCAGCGCTACCGCGTCCGCTGGAGCGACGGCCACGAAAGCGTCATCTCCCCCGGACCTGACGCCACCGTCGACCATGACACCGCCGCAGAGGAACGTGCCGCATGGGAGGCGGCCAAGGCCGCCCGCCACGCCCGCACGACCGCATGGCGACGGGGCATCACCGCCGGCGTCGGCCGGGAAGCCCACCTGGCCCAGCAGAAGCTCGCCTCCGGCTGATCCGAACCGGCTTTGCAGTTAGGCCGCGTAGGCGCGGCTCGCTGCAGCCAGGTCACTCGGGGCGCAGCAGGTTCGCCGCCTTCTCCACCGCCCGGCGGGCCCGGGTGATGCGCCGCTCCTCCGCGGCCGCCGCGTCGTTCCCCTCCACCGCCGCGCGTAGGCGGTCGATGGCCAGATCGGCCAGCTCCTCTGCGATCGCCTCCAGACGCTCGCGAAGGTGGTCGACATCTCCTGCCACACCGGTACCCTACGCTCGGTGAACCTGCTGCTCGGGGACTGGGTCGACGCCGAACGCGACCGAATCGTGGCCACGCTGTGCGACTGGGTGCGCATCCCGTCGATCTCCGCCCACCCTGACCGGGCCGGCGACGTCCGCCGCTGCGCCGACTTCACCGCCGCCCTGCTGGCCGACGCCGGCCTGGAGCACGTCGAGGTACTGGAGACAGCCGGTGGCGCCGGCCTGCCGTCGGTCTACGCCGACCACCTTCACGCCGGCCCCCACGCCCCGACCGTCCTGGTCTACGGCCACCACGACGTCCAGCCGGTCGACCCGCTCGGGGAGTGGACCTCGCCCCCGTTCGAGCCCGTGCTGGCCGACGGGGAGCTCCGGGGCCGGGGTGCCATCGACGACAAGGGACAGACCCTGTTTCAGATCGAGGCGGTGCGGGGCCTGCTGGCGGCCGGCCGGTTACCGGTCAACGTGAAGTTCCTCGTTGAGGGCGAGGAGGAGGTCGGCAGCCCCAACTTCGAGGCGCTGCTCGGCGCCGAGCAGGCCCGGCTGGCCTGTGACGTGGTCGTGGTCTCCGACACCGACATGTGGGCGCCCGACGTGCCGTCGGTGTGCGTGGGCATGCGGGGCCTGATCGCTTACGGGGTGCACCTGCGGACCGCCCCCACCGACCTGCACTCCGGGCTGTTCGGCGGCGCGGTCCCCAATCCGTCGCACCTGATCGCCCGCATGGTGGCGTCTCTCCACGACGAGCATCGGCGCGTCACGCTCCCGGGCTTCTACGACGACGTGCGGCCCCTCACCGAGGCCGAGGAGGCGTCGATGGCGGCCATCCCGGTCGACGAGGACGCCTGGCGGGCGATGGCCGGCGTGGCCCACCTGGAGGGCGAGGCGGGCCGGTCGCTGCTGGAGCGCATCTGGACCCGTCCGACCTGCGACGTGGTGGGGATTGCGGTGGGCTATGCCGGCGCCGGCGTGAAGACCATCGTGCCGGCCCAGGGCCGGTTCACCGTCACCTTTCGCCTCGTCCCCGACCAGCACCCCGACACGGTCGGCGCCGCCTTCGAGGCCTGGGTGGGCCAGCAGGTGCCCGAGGGCGTGGAGGTGGAGGTCACCAGGATGGGCGGCGTGGCGCCGGCCCTCACAGCGGTGGACCACCCGGCCATGGCCGCGATCTGCCGGGCCGTCGAGCGGGTGTGGGGCAAGGCGCCCCTGTTCACCCGCATCGGCGGGAGCGGGCCCGAGGAGGCGCTCGGCCGGGTGCTGGCCGCGCCGGTGCTCTACCTGGGCGTGGCCCTGCCCGACGACCGGTTCCACGCCCCCAACGAGCGGATGGTCATGGACCAGTTCTGGAAGGGCCTCCTCGCCGCCGGCGAGCTGTTCGGGGAACTTGGCCGACTGTGAGCGAGACGGCGAGGGAGTGGATCTCCTTCGAGGACCCCACCGAGGAACGGACGTGGGTGTTCGACGTCACCTTCCTGCTGAGCCGGTGGACCTGCATCTTCGGCCAGGGCTGCCAGGGCGTGCTCACCGGCCCGGCGCCGGAGCTGGTCCAGGGGTGCTGCTCCTACGGCGCCCACTTCACCGACGCCACAGACGAGGCCCGGGTCGAGGCGGCGGCGGGCACGCTGACGCCGGCGCAGTGGCAGTTCCGCCGGGAAGGCGTGCAGCGGGGGGTGATCAAGACCAACGCCAGCGGCGAACGGGTGACGCGCATGGTGGCCGATGCGTGCGTGTTCCTCAACCGACCCGGCTTCCCGGGTGGCCCCGGCTGCGCCCTGCATCGCGCCGCCCTCGACCGGGGCGAGCGGCCCATGGACCTCAAGCCCGACGTCTGCTGGCAG
Organism: Acidimicrobiales bacterium; assembly: GCA_038214685.1. Classification (GTDB taxonomy): domain Bacteria; phylum Actinomycetota; class Acidimicrobiia; order Acidimicrobiales; family AC-14; genus CADCTB01. The sequence goes on along the minus strand of JBBQRO010000167.1, from coordinate 2,196 downwards.
CTCCCGCTGCGCCGCGAGGAGCGCGATGACGGGGGCGGGCACATCACCTCCACCATCGTCGAGTGGAAGCGCTCCGACTGGGGCGGGGGTGGCGACGAGTTCCACTGGTGGTGCACCGAGGCACCCGAGGCCTTCGCCGGCGCCAGCGCGGTCTATCTCACCATGGCCGACGAGCTCACCGGCCTGGTGGGCGACGAGGTCTACGCCCGCCTGTCCGCCTACCTCGACGCCCGATCGGCGGGCAGCATCCCACTCCCCCATCCCACCGTCCGGGGCATGTGCTTCGGGGGCGACGCCCAGCCGCCGCTGCCGGACTGAGTCCGGCCCCATGCGTGAGCACGCGGTCGCCATTTCGTCGTCGTTCGGCCTGGCCGGCGTGCTGTGCCTTCCCCAGGTCGCCAACGGCCGACGGGCGCCGGCGATCGCCCTCCTCGGCGGGTCGGGCGCCGACACGCGTGACGGTGACCTGGAGCCGGGATGGCCGGCGGGCACGCCGAATCTGCCGGCACCGGGCACGCTGCGCCGCATCGCCCACCGGCTGGCGTCGGTCGGTGTCGCCACCCTGCGATGGGACCGGCGGGGCTACGGCGAATCGGGCGGGAAGGCCGAGGATGGCGACTACGACTCCGACCTTGCCGACGCACTCGCTGCAGTTGCGTGGCTCCGGGAGACGGACGACGTCGACCCGGACCGGGTGGGGGTGGCCGGGCACAGCGCCGGCGCCCTGACCGCCTGCCGGGTGTGCCGGGACGACCCCGACGTGGCCGCCGCCGCCTTCCTCGGGGCGCTGGCGTCGCCGATCGAGGACATGCTGCGCTGGAACCTCGGCCGGGTGGCCGACCACTGGGAGCGGTTCAGCCCCGAGCAGCGGGCGTGGCTGACCGAGCACCTGCCGGCGTCGCTGGTCCGGGGCGAGGGCGTCGAGCGTTACCTCGAGGCCGCACGCCGGGGTGAGGCGACGGTGGTGCTGGAGGGTCGCGGGTTGTCCGTCGAGTTGCGGACGGCCCGGACCCGCCAGGACCTGGCCACGTCGTACGAGGGCGAGTTCCGCCCCGTCCGCTGCCCCGCTCTGGTACTGCACGGCGGCGACGATCTCAACGTGCCGGTGGCCGACGCCCTCACCGCCTACCGGGCCCTCCGGGCCTCAGGCAACGACCACGTCGAGCTCGCGGTGCTCCCCGGGCTCGACCACTACTTCAACCCGACCTCCGCCGACCCGGCCGAGCGGGTGTGGGAGAGGGTAAGCCTCGAGAGCCTCCGGCGCCCGATGGCCACCGAGGCTCTCGACGTGATCGCCGGGTGGGCGGCACGCGTCCTCGTCGACGACGGTCAGGGTCGGGGCGGGCGGTAGCTCCTTGCCCGTCCATACGGCGGTGGCTACCGGCGGCCGCGACGGGTGCGGGGGTCGAGGACGTCCCGCAGGCCGTCGCCCAGGAGGTTGAAGCCGAGGACCATCAGGAAGATGGCGGCGCCCGGGAAGAACATCATGTTGGGCGCCCGGCTGAGATAGGTGCGGCCGTCGTTGAGCATGGCCCCCCACTCGGCGGTCGGTGGCTTCACGCCCAGGCCGAGGAAGGAGAAACCGGACAGGCTGAGGAGGACGGCACCCAGGTCGAGGGTGGTCAGGACGACGATAGGGGCGACGATGTTGGGCAGCAGATGTCGACGGAGGATGCGTCCCGACGTACTGCCCACCGCGCGCGCCGCTTCGATGTAGGGCTTGTCCCGCTCAGACAGCACCGCGCTGCGCACGATGCGGGCGTAGCTCGCCCACCAGGCCAGGATGATGGCCACCAGGACGTTTCCCAGCCCGGGACCGAGCATGGCGGTGACGGACAGGGCGAGAAGGAACGTAGGGAACGCCAGGAGGATCTCGATGACCCGGCTGATGAGGTTGTCGGTGATGCCTCCGAACCAGCCGGCGACGAGCTAGGGAGTCAGTCCTGTTCCCCGTCAGCGCCACCGTCGTCGTCCTCGGTGTCGTCCTCTTCGGCCTCCTCGTACAGGCACCAGGCGGCGTGCTCGTCGCCGGGAACCGCGCTGCACTCGGGGCAGGGCTCCACCCTGGGCTCTGTGGTGCGCTTGAGGGCGCGAGCCTCCTCGAAGCGCCGGTGCCGTCCCTTCTTCACCTGGGTGCTCCCGAACTCGTCCTGCCGACCTTGCGACGACACTCTACAGGCGCGCCAGTGGCTAGCG
>JBBQRO010000166.1:0-7442 GCA_038214685.1 Acidimicrobiales bacterium | reverse complement strand
GTGCAGACGCGTGTAGCCGGTGACCGAGCAGGCGTAAGAGTTGCCCGGACCGATACCCGCGTCACCGTCCCACTTCCCAGTGACCGTAGGTCCAGTGGCGACCGTGGACGCCGCAGCCGGGGACGCCGGGCCAGCGATCACGAGCACCGGCACCAGGCCGAGCGCGACGACGAACACGAGAGTTCTAGCTAGTAACGATTGGTCAGGTACCAGCCGAGCCCAGCGAAGAAGCAATAGACGCCGCCGACGTCGAACAGTAGCGAGCCGAGCCCGTAGACCTCTAGATAGCACTCGACCCACCGTGTCCTGTCAGCGTGTTTGGGGACGTACTTTGGAGACCCGAAGAGGCCCCGTCCGCTATCCCTCCGGACGGGGCCTCTAAGAGTGCGCGCAACCCTCATCGGGTCACTTGACGAAGCGGCGCACGAGGCGCCACACGACGCCGATGGCGAGCAGGCCGCCGCCGACGAGGGCAATCTCGCCCAGGTTCTCGTTCACGCCGGAGGTGACGCCCGAGGTCAGGCCGTCGACCATGTTGCCCGGGTTGATCGTGGGAGTGGTGGTCATGATGGTTTGTCCTTCCTGCCGATGAAGAGGTGGACCGGGGGCGGGCTACGGCTGCCCTTCCCCGGTGCGGAAATCTGTCAGCCGAGCAGCGCCACGACAGCCCCGAGGCACACGCCCAGGACCACGCAGATGCCGACAAGTTCTTGTAGCGGGCCCATCACACGCCGCCGCCGAGAAGCGACCGGATAAGCCGAGCGATACGGGCCACGGTGTAGATGCCACCGAGGACCGCAGCGAACGCGCCCGCCGAGTCAGCGCCCGCGTCACTCACTGGACCGGCCCTGCCTCATCGAGGCGCAGCGCGACCGCGACCGAGACGAACGCGGCCACGAGAGCGACCAGGCCGAGGACGACCGCAGCGAGCCAGATCGGCCCAGCGGTTGACTCCGTGGTGGCCGTCGAGGTGACCGTGAGGAACGACTCGACCACAGCCTCAGCGAGGACCGGAACCGGGAGCGGCATCGGGAGCGGCGCGGGAGGCATCATCGGTGACCGACCCGAAGCGTGATCGAGTCGTGCGACGCGGCCACGGCGTCGGCGTGAGGCTCACAGTAGAGACGCGAGTCCCAGTACCCGACCAGCGCATACGCCGGGGGAAACGGGCACCGACGAACCGGGCACGTCACCGACGCCAGGACCCGACCACGTGCACGGCGGCGAGCAGCAGCAACAACGCGAGCCCGCCGACCGTCGCGGCCAACCAGTCGAGTTGAGAGTCGTCCGGAACCCAGGTGGTCCGACACGGCGGCGACTGAGGAGAGTCGAGCCCGCAGACCGTCGAAGGGTCCACCGGCTCCGGAGCCGCTGTCACGGTCTCGGTCGGAGTCTCGGTCGGCTCGGCTGTCACAGTCTCGGTCGGACCCGGCTCCGGTTCCGCTGTGACCGTCTCGGTCGGAGTCTCCGAGGGCTCCACCGTCACCGTCGCCGTGGGCATCAGCGTCACCGTTTCGGTTGGCGAGGGTTCCGAGCCCGGCGGCTCCGAGGACGCCGTAGGAACCGGCCCCGCCGCCGACAGAGAGAACGAACCAGCCGACGGCGACGACGAAGCCGAGGAGGAAAGCAGCACGACGATGCCCACCGAAAGACAGGCAGTAGCCAACGACGCGAGCGCCGCGCAGCAAGACCTCCACGGGCTCAGTCCTGACCACATGAGTAGAGCGCCGGCCCCGGGGCCAGGGCCTCGGCATAGGTCATGCCAGCCTCGACGCGCGCCCGGATGACCTCGACTGCGACGCACTCATTCCACAGCGCCCACAGCGAGCGGTCGGAGTCGGTCGGCACCGGGGTGCCGAGCGCGAGCGGCGTAGGCACGTCGCGCTACCGGGCAGCCGGGACGGGGGTGGGCCGGGCGGGAGCCTCGGAGGTCAGGCCCTTGATGGAAACGACGTAGTAACGGTCATTGGACGGGAACACCTCCAGGCGCACCGAGGGCCGGTCCTTGACCGCGTCCTTGAGCCGGGCCAAGTCGGCGCCGGACAGGTCACGGCCCGCGCGAGCCTCGGTCACGCGTCCGCCGTCCATCACCACGATCGTGGTGGAGATGAAGTCAGCGAACTTTCCGTCGCGCGACGTGACGTTCTCGGAGTTGCACGCGAGCAGTTCTCCGGTGAGTTCCAGTCCCATTGTCGGGGCCCTTCCTGATCGTTGAGGGTGCGTGGTCGGCCCGGTTGGTGCCGACAACCGGACAACCGTCCGATTAGTTGCTGTGACGTAGACAACCAGCAGCATCGGCAGACCGTGGCCATTTCTTTAGACACGCGGCGCAGACGTCTAGACAGCCCCGACTAGCTAGTAACGGCTCCCTTACGTTTCCGCTGGTCAGCAGGGGTCCAGGCGGGTGCGTAGCGTTATGGCACATATAACAAGCCCTTGCGCCGGGGCCGGGCCCGATAAGCCGGCCAAGAAGCAGCCGGCCAATCGGAGAGCCAGTCACGGGAGAGCGGACCCGACAAACGGGCTGATGACGAGGGGGAGGGGACGCGCCCACGGGACACCGGGGCGTCCCTCGCTACTGACCGAGGCCGGGAGAGGTCGGAGACGGGGCACGGGCTCCGCCCTCAGGCTGCCGCGCGGGGGTCGAGGAGAGTTGGTCAGCCGAGCCGGGAGAGTCTGGCGGGGGAGTCCCGCCAGGCCGCGAGTTCTGCGTCTTGCGCCGCGACCCGTACGCCGTCGAGGTAGCCCGCGAGCGTCGAGAGCGTGGCCGGGCCGTCGTTGACGACAGCGAACCCCCGGTGACCGCGCATCCGGGCGCCGACCCGGACATGAGAGCGGCGGAACCTGCCGCCCGTGACCTCTCCGGTAGTCGTGTCCACCGTCTGGCGCCAGACCTTGACCTCAGCCCGGAAGCCGTTGGAGCGCTGCCAGCGGCGCAGCACCCGAGCAGCCGCCAGCGCCTCGACCGCCGTAACCTCGACCGTCTTGGTAGCGCGCTCCAAGCCCCAGTAGCCCCAGAACCGGCCCACCGAGCCCGCCTCAGTCCAGAGCGCCGGGGCCTCGTTTTGGTATTCCTTCGACCCGTAGGCGCCGTGCTTGGAGAAGTAGACCGCGAGCCGCTTAGGGTCCCTGGCGCGCATACCCTCTGCGAAGTCCACGCCGGTCCCAGCCGCGCGGTGAAGGAGCCTCTGGTCCGGGTCCGGGTGGGCCACGACCTCAGCCCACACCCGCGAGACCCACACCGCGAAGCCCTCGCCGTTGACCTGCCCGCGCGGGGGGACCATCAGCAGATGGTAATGCGGGGCACCGCGGCGCTGGAACTCTCGTTTCCAGACGCCAACCAGCGGGACACCCCACGCGCGCTTAAACCGCATCTTGAAGGCATCGACGTGCAGTTTGCAGGCACGAGCCGAGCCCGCGACCTCCTCCCAGTCCCCGGGGTAGGTCAGGGTCAACATGGCCGGGACGCCGCCGCCAGCGAACAGCGGCGAGTAGTCGAGTTCCGCCAGGCGCCGAACCATCATCGACCGCGACTTACGCGACCACGACGTGATCCGGGCCGGGTCCGGGGCGTCATCGCGCTCGAGGTACGCCGCGCGCTGCAAGTAGAACGAGTGGTCGGCCTCCGCAGCATCCACAGCCGACCAGTCAGACGACAACCCCGACGACGCCGCCGTGAACGCCGCCTCGAGCGTGGACTCAGCCGCAGCCGCCCGGACCGGCACCAACAGGTCCTGCGTGGCGAGGTCCTGGCGCGCCTGAGTGTGGCGCCGAGCCCGCTCGTGGGACCGCTCGGCCCTGGCGGCATCCGTCGAGGACACCCGGACCATGCCGGGACCGACCGTGAGACGCCAGCGCGGGCCCTCTAGGCCCGTCCAGGACCGAGCAGGCGTCAGCAGGCCAGCAGCAGCCGCGACCAGATCGGGAGACGGGAACGACCCGCCGAACGTCTCAGGTAGACGCCACTCAGTTTGGAGCGCGTCACCCACAGAGACCGGGGGAGCGGTTACGATCTGCGTAAGAGCCAAGGCCGACACCTTTGTTCTAGAAGGCCAGTCAACTTGTCCGGTTGGCTGGCTTTCGCTTTGTCCTGGCAACGTAGCCGCCAGGGTGGGCCACGCTCCGAATCCACGCCGCACGGGCGGGACCTTTGATCGGTTCTGATCATCCCGCGCCGGGCGCAGGTTCGTGCCGTTTCAGCCGAATCCCAGCGAATCGCCCATCGAGGCCGAGAGCGCCGGGACCCAGGTCACGCAGGGGGCGGGACGGGAGCCACGGGGACGGTTCCCGCATCTGACGCGGCACCCCTCCGGGGCCCCGCCGCGTCAGCCACCGGAACCCGACGCCGAGCCTGCCGAGCACGCCCACCACGAGGGCCAGGAATCTCGACCACCTCTAGTTCCGAAGGGGGAATCTCGTGAGCATCCGGAGGACACGCACACGCGACCCGAGGCCGCGACCCGTTGCACACCACACAGGCCCCCGACTCGTCCACATCGACCAGCGCCGAGACCTGCGCCAGAGTCGAGTAGGCACCCATCCCACGGTGCGAGTTGCGCCAGTAATACATGACCGCCTCGCGCTTCAACCGCTTGCCAGAGTTCTTGTCGAAGTGACCGAATTCAAACGCGTCGTACGCCTCAAAGATCATCGCCCGTCGAGGCTTCCAGACCCTGCCGCCGCCGCTAGCGACGAAGAACGAGCGACAGTCAACAACCACGTTCGCGATCTGGCGGATAGGCAGCGAACAGCGGTCGTAGGCAGGCGTCGTGACCCGCAGCCGGACGTCGCGCTTGCGCAGCTGCTGCAGCCAGCGCTTGATAGCCGAGGGCATCGAGGCCGAGGTGTCTGCATCGGAGACGCCCGCGACCTCATCGAACAGCACGTCGGCGTGCTCGATGTGGGGCAGTTCGCGAGCCGAGGCCAGAGGCCGATACAGCGGGTGAACCCTGCCGTCTCGATCGAGCAGCGGGAGCGTGGACCAGGCCAGCCGCAGCCCGCGACCGTGAAGGGTGAGGAGGACGGCCGCCTCCTCGCAGAGCACCTCCTCCCCGATGACACGCGTACACCCGTAACAGGAGTCGACATGGGAACGCACCGGGGCATTGTGCTTGTGGTCGAGATCAGCGCACTCCCAGGCGATGCCGTCGAGGGTGGGCAGCATCGACTCGACCGCCATGAGCGACTTACCGGACCCGTTCGGGCCGACGAACACGACGATGCCGTGCGCGCCGACGTACTTCCCGAGCCTGCCGCCGCCGTTGAAGAAGAACCCCAGGACCGCCCACAACAGCCGCTGCACGCCCACGTGGGGAGCCACGGAGCCCAGGTCACCCGCAGCAGCGCCACGAGCCCACGCACGCCGCGCCGGGCCCGTAGCCGTGGCCTGGTCGAGACGAACAACCATCGGCGTAGCAGCCGACAACCCGACCCGCTGCCGAGCGCGGCGACCCTTCCACCACGCGATCACGAGCACCGAGACCACGGCCAGCACGAAAGCACCCGCCAGCGTCATGCCGCCGACCCCCCGCCAGCAGTCAGGAACGACGCGACGATACGCACCAGGCGCACCACCAGCGCAATCCCGATGCACAAGAACACCCAGGCCACCGCATTACCGATATGACCAAAGGGAATCCAGCCACCGAGGCCAGCCATATACCCGAACAGATCCTGCACATAGCCACCGAGCGAATCCCACCAGCCCGGCATCGACAGGCCACCGAACAAACCCGCGACGAAACGAGCGACCGCCGCGACCGCTAAGACGATTCCTTCGATAATCATTCCTTGTCACCACCAATCGGAACATTGAGACCCACCGAGGACAACAGCACCCGCATACCGACAATCCCGGCAGCAACGTAGACCAGGAGCATCAGCACGAGTTTCGACATATTGGCAAGCCAGAGTTTGCCGCCCGAGCAGGCATCGACCGGGTGAATCGTCGTTGACGCATCCGTTAGAGGCATGTTCAACGTGACAGCCGGCCCCTGGCAATCGGACGCAGCCGGAGGCGTCGTCAAGATCACGGCCAGGCCAGCGGTAGTGCTAGCAATCTCACCGGGCGGGGTATCCATCCACGCGCCCTTGGTCTCATCTATCTGCGTCGAGATATAGCCCGCCTCAGGGATGAACAACCAGTCGAAAGCAGCCACGAGACCATCAACAATCGCCCCAGCGATACCGGCCAACGCATCGACGACCGACGAGAACCCCGACGCCAGCGCAGAAAGGACATTCCCGAGCACGGCCAGCACATCGGTAATCAGTTCAATCAGCGCAATGACTGCCTTGACCATCACGCAGATACCCGCACCGGCCCACGTCGAAGGGTCCGAGAAGGAGAACCCCTCACAGCCACTCTCAGGGCTCACCGGCTCAGGGTTGGTGATCGGGTCCGTATCGCCGGTCGGAGGAGCCCCAGGGACCGGCGAGTCACCCTCGACCAGGCCGCCGAGCGGTTCATCCTGCGTCGTCGTTTCGTTGTTGACGAACTTCTCGCCGTAGTAGAAGCCGCACCCGTTGGAGTAGCCCGTCCCGCCAGCGGTACTACCCATCTGCGTAGCGGTCGCCCCGAGCACACCGATATGAACACCAACAATCCGAGCATCCCACGGGAAATCAGGAGTCACCGGATAACTAATCGACTCGATTACAGCGGGATTAGGATTACTGGGATACGTCCAATGTGTCTTGCCGTAACTAGTCACATTATCCGGGAGGCTGTGCTGTCCCAGCGTCCCATCGGCGCGCGTAAACACCAGTGAAACATACGTCTTCATCGAGGTAGTAGGGACCTGCCCGCCAGCAGAGCGCCAGACACCGGCATAACGCAGTTTGAACTTCAACACCGGACGACCCTGGAACTGTCCACCCGTAGACCACGGGACAACAGACTGCGAAAGAATCCGGGGCCGCTCCGTCAGGTTGAAGATGTTACACCCGTTATCGGGCACCGAATCCGTTTCAGCAGCACGCGGCATAGCGCCGAGCGCCCAATCGAACGAACCTTCCAAGGGCACACCAAAGCCACCCGGAGAAGTCTCGTCGTAATGCGTGTACCTGCCACTGGTCAGGTTGCACGCCGGATCGACGGAGGTTTCGGAGACCAAACGAGCAGTCAGGGTTATCTCGCGGTCGGTGCCCTCATCCTCACTCATATCGATTGACTCAGCGGTGAAGGTGCAGCGCTCGCCGCCGCCAGAGCCATAAGCCGACAAGTCGAGCCGGTCCGACTGATCGAAAGCGAACCCGAACGTGCAGCGCAACGTCGCACGCACCGAATAGAGACCCGTGTCGTGCAGACGCGTGTAGCCGGTGACCGAGCAGGCGTAAGAGTTGCCCGGACCGATACCCGCGTCACCGTCCCACTTCCCAGTGACCGTAGGTCCAGTGGCGACCGTGGACGCCGCAGCCGGGGACGCCGGGCCAGCGATCAC
>JBBQRO010000165.1:0-7493 GCA_038214685.1 Acidimicrobiales bacterium | reverse complement strand
GCTCGACGGCCATGGCGAAGAGGAGGGTGGGCTTGCCTTCGCGCAGGTCCTCCCCTACCGGCTTGCCGGTGACGTCGCCGTCGCCGAAGACGCCCAACAGGTCGTCGCGCAGCTGGAACGCCTCGCCCAGGGGCAGGCCGTAGCCGGAGAGGGGCGTGGCGAGGTCGTCGAGGCGGCCGGCCAGGGCCGCCCCCAGGTGGAGGGGACGCTCGACGGTGTACTTCCCGGACTTGAAGCGGGAGATGCGCCTCGCGGTCCGCTCGTTCACCCGGCCCCGGGCGGTGCCGAGGAGGTCGAGGTACTGGCCGACGTTGACCTCGATGCGCAGCTCGGTGAACACCTGGTGGGCGGTCGGGGGCGCCCCGGCCAGGAGCTGGTCGGCGTAAACGAACGCCAGGTCGCCCACGAGGATGGCCACGCCCTCGCCGAAGCGCCGGGCCTCGCCCCGCCAGCCGTCGAGGGCGTGGCCCGCCTCGAACTGCACGTGGATGGTATCGGTGCCCCGCCGGGTGGCGGAGCCGTCCATGATGTCGTCGTGCACCAGGGCGAAGGTGTGCAGCAGCTCGAGGGCCGCGCCGGCGTCGATCACGGCTGCGTCCTCGGGCCGGCCTCCGGCGCCCACGTAGGCCCAGTGGCAGAACGCAGGCCGAAGCCGCTTGCCCCCGGCCAGGACCAGGTCACGCAGGGCGGACAGTGGCTCCACCAGGTCGGCGTCGACGGCCGACCAGCGGTCGAGCTCGTTCTCGAGCAGGCCGGCGATGCGGGTCTCCACCCGCTGGGCGATGCGGGACAGGCTGGCGGGCGCAATCGCGATTCCCGGTACGACTCGCACCCGCTCTCCTCTCGGCAAACGCTTCAGGTTATGCGCGGTTCGGAACCACCTCGTCGACCGGATGACGGGCGGTGGCTCCGGCCAGGGCGAATCCCGCGGCGCTGCCGACGCCCAGCACCAGCGCGCCACCCGCGGCGTCGAGCCAGAAGTGGTTGGCGGTCACCACGATGGCGAACAGGGTGGCGGCCGGATAGAGGACGACGACCGCACGGGTCCAGCGGCTCCTCAGCATGGGATACAGCACGAGCGCGCTCCACGTCGACCAGGCGAAGTGGAGGCTGGGCATGGCCGCGTACTGGTTGGACACCTGGGCCACCGGCCCCGACTCGAACGACCACAGCCCCCCGTAGATGCGCAGGGTGTCGACGAACCCGAAGGACCCGGGGAGCAGCCGGGGCGGCATGAGGGGGTAGGTCGCGAAGCCGATGAGGGCCAGGGCGGTGGTGGCGGCCAGGGTGTTGCGCCAGCGGGGGTACCGGGCCGGGAACCTGCGGAACAGCAGGACGAGTGCGGCGATCGTCACCACGAAGTGGAAGGTGCCGTAGAAGAGGTTCCAGAACTGGATGAACCAGCGCCAGCCGAGGAACGCGTCCTGGACCCGCTCCTCGAAGAACAGGCCGAAGGCCCGCTCCACCCGGATCACCCCCCGGGCGTGGGCGAAGGCCCGGGCGGCCGACACGGTGGCCGACCCCTGGGTGTTGCGGATGGCGCTGTACACCGCGTAGAAGGCGGCGATGTAGAGCACCTCCTTCCACCAGCGCAGCCGGGAGCGGGAGCGCGCCGCGGCCGGGGCCGGGGCCGGGGGCTCCGGTTCTGGTTCTGGTTCGGGGTCTGGCTCTCGGTCGGGGTCCTCGACGCCCGCTGCGCTCAAGCGACGACCCGGGCGGGCCGGGCGCCGACGGCGAAGGCAGGGGCGCCCAGGAGGCTCACCACCATGTTCATCCCGTAGAGCAGCAGGCCGAAGGCCACGGCCTGGCCACTGCTCACCCCGAGCGGCACGAGGAGGAGGACGAGGGCGCCCTCCCGCAGGCCGAGGCCGCTGACCGAGATGGGCAGGACCTGGGCGATGGCCACGATGGGGACGAACGCCATCATCGCCGACCACCCGACCTGGATGCCCATGGCGTGGCCGGCCATCCATGCGCCGGCCACCATCGCCAGCTGGTAGGCGAAGGCGCTGACCAGCACGCCGACTGCGGCACCGGGGTCGCGGCGGAAGCGGGCCAGGCCCAGGTGCACGGCGGCCACGAACCCGAGCCAGGACCGGCCGGCGAGGCGCTTCCCGACCGTGGGGCTGGAGACGAGCAGGACGATGGCCACCAGGGCGGCCAGGGTGGCGAGGGCGACGGTGACGCTGAGCCGGCTGGCCCGCCCCAGGTCGAGCAGGGTGGGATTGCCGATCAGGGCGACCAGGGTGATGAACGGCAGGACAAGGAACCCGGTGAGGCGCTCGACCACCACTGACGCCACCGAGGTGTGTCGCTGACCGTTGGCCGCCGACAGGCGGGTGACCCGGAGGACGTCGCCTCCCACCGTGCTGGGCAGGAAGTTCGACACGAACATTCCGGCCAGGGTGTGGGAGACCAGGGGCGGCAGGTCGGAGGGGATCTCGAGGGCCTGGAGCACCTGGGCCCATCGCACCGTCGAAAGGAGGACGGCCAGGGTGTAGACGAGCAGGCCACCGGCCAACCATCCGAGGGTGGACAGCTGGCGGCTCGGGAACAGCGACGCCAGATGGATCCGGGGCAGGAGCAGGGCGAGCATGGCCCCGCTGGCCAGGACCCGGAACCCGAGCAGCAACCGCGCCTTGCGCCTCCTTTCCACCAAACCAGACTACGCGTCCGGGGCGGGGTTCGGCGCCGGAAGTTTGCCTCTGGGTAACCTGCCCGCCCGATGCGCACGCTGTCTGTCCACCTCGACGACATCTCACTCGAGCTCGGCGAGGCCGGCGACGGCGGCCGGCCGGTGTTGCTGCTCCACGGGTTCACCGCCGACAGGGGCGAGGTCGCCGACGTCGTGGGCCCCCTCGCCGACCGCGGCTGGCATGCGGTCGCACCCGATCTGCGGGGCCACGGCGGCAGTGACCGGCCCGTCGACCCCGACGCCTACAGCTTCGAGCTCATGGCCGCCGACGTCGTCGCCGTGGCCGATCACCTGGGCTGGGACCGCTTCGCCCTGGTCGGCCACTCAATGGGCGGGGCGGTGGCCCAGCTCGTGGCCCTCGACCGACCCGAGCGGCTCACCGGCCTGCTCCTGGCCAGCACCTTCCACGGCCCGGTCCCGGGGATCACCATGGAGCTGGTCGAGCTCGGGCGGTGGGTGGTGCGGGAATCGGGCATGACGGGCCTGGCCGACGCCATGGCCGCCCGCCGGGAGGAGAACCCGGCCTCGATCGCCGCCTTCGAGCGCCTGCAGGAGGCCCATACGGGGTACGCCGAGGCGTCCCGGGCCCGGCTGGAAGCCACCTCGCCCGACATGTGGATGGCGCTCGCCCCCCGATTCGTCGACCAGCCCGACCGGCTCGACCGCCTGCGCACGCTCGCCGTACCCACGGCGGTCGTCGTCGGGGCGCTCGACCCGACCATGCTGGACGATTGCCGCCGTCTCGCCGACACCATCCCCGGCGCCACCCTCACCGTGATCCCCGGCGCCGGCCACGTCCCCCAGCTCGAGGATCCCGACGCCTGGTGGGCGGCGCTGTCGGCCTTCCTCGGCTCCCTCTGAGCCCAGTGTGGGCGATTCGGTGCGGTATATCGCCGCGAATCGCCCACACTCGTAGGGTCGGAGGCGCCGGTACCATCGGCTGATGATCGACGAGGCTCTGATGATCGACGAGGCGGCAGTCCAGCGGGTCCTGACCGCGGCGCTGCGTACCGGTGGCGATTTTGCCGAAGTGTTCGCCGAGGACCGGCGGTCGTCGTCGGCCCGGCTCGACGACGGCAAAATCGAGGAGCTGACCTCGGGCCGCGACCGGGGCGCCGGCATCCGGGTGGTGCGGGGCGAGACCACCGGGTTCGCCCACACCTCCGACCTCACCGAGGAGGGCCTCCGAGCGGCCGCTGACGCGGCGGCGGCGGCGGCGCGGGGCGGCGGCGCGGGCGTGCGGGAGGTAGCCCTGACCCGCCAGCACAACACCCCGCCGCACCAGGTGCAGATCTTCCCTGAGGACGTGGCCAAGTCGCGCAAGGCCGAGCTGCTGCTCAAGGCCGACGATGCGGCGCGGGCCGCCGGCGGGGCCATCCGCCAGGTGGGCGCCACCTACGGCGACAGCCACCGGAAGATCCTGGTGGCCAACTCCGACGGCCTGCTCACCTCCGACGACCAGGTCCGAACCCGGCTCATGGTGAGCTGCGTGGCGTCGGGCGACACCGGCATGCAGACGGGCTACGAGGCCCCCGGCCGCACCATCGGCTTCGAGCTGTTCGACGAGGTCGACCCGGCCGACATCGCCCGAGAGGCGGCGCGGCGGGCACTGGAGATGCTGAAGGCCCGCCCCGCCCCGAGCGGTACCCTGCCCGTCGTCCTCAAGCGGGGCGCTGGCGGCGTGCTGTTCCACGAGGCGTGCGGGCACGGGCTGGAGGCGGATCTGGTCGGGCGTGACGCCTCGGTGTTCCGCAACAAGGTCGGCACCCAGGTGGCCAGCCCCCTGGTGAACCTGGTCGACGACGGCACCTACGCCCGGGAATGGGGCACCTACGCCATCGACGACGAAGGCCACCCGGCCCAGCGCAACTCCCTCATCGAGAACGGCGAGCTCACCGACTACATGTGGGACCACCTGCGGGCCCGGAAGGCCGGCCGACAGTCGTCCGGCAACGGCCGGCGCCAGAGCTACCACCACCTGCCGATGGTCCGCATGACCAACACCTACGTGCTGGCCGGGGAGGAGGACCCCGAGGAGATCATCCGCCAGACCGCCCACGGCATCTACTGCGTGCAGCTCGGTGGCGGCCAGGTCAACACAGCCACGGGCGACTTCGTGTTCGGCATCACCGAGGCGTACATGATCGAGAACGGCGAGATCACCCATCCGATCCGCTCGGCCAACCTCATCGGCAACGGTCCCGAGGTCCTGCAGGCCATCGATGCCGTCGGCAACGACTTCGACACCTGGACCGGCACCTGCGGCAAGGACGGCCAGGGCGTGCCAGTGTCGTCGGGCCAGCCCACCCTGCGGGTGGCGGCCATGACGGTTGGGGGCACCGCAGCGTGAGTGAGCTGCTCGAACTGGCCGACCGGATCATCGGCCAGGCCCGCCCCGGCGAGCAGGTCGAGGCCTACCTGGGCCGCAGCCACCACACCGATGTCAAGGTCTTCGACGGGGCGGTGGAGTCGCTGTCGTCGGCGGACACCCAGGGCGTCGGCGTGCGGGTGATCGTCGACGGTCGCCAGGGATTCGCCTACGCCGCATCACTCGAGGGCCAGATCATCGCCGAGACCCTCGACGAGGCCCGCGACAACGCCGCCTTCGGCACGGTCGACGAGTTCCTCGGCCTCGTTGCTCCCGACGGCGTGGAGCCCGTGGACCTCGACCTCTTCCGCCCCGAGCTGGCCGACTTCCCCACCGAGGCAAAGGTGGAGATGGCCCTGGAGCTGGAGCGGGCGGTGCGCGCCGCGGACCCCCGCATCCGGGGCGTGGAGGCGGCTGAGTACGGCGACTCGGTGTCAGAGTCGGCCATCGCTTCCACCGAGGGCGTGCGGGCCACCACCCGCCGCTCGGGGTGCTCCATCGTCGCCTCGGCTATGGCCGGCGAGGGCACCGAGACCATGACCGGCTCGGGCTACTCGGTGGCTCGCACCCCCGAGGATCTCGACATGGCCAAGGCGGTGAAGGACGCCAGCGAGAAGGCCACCCGGCTCCTCGGCGCCCGCAAGCCGGCATCCCGCCGGCTCACTGTGCTCCTCGACCCGTCGGTGGCGGCCTCGTTTCTGGGCCTGCTCTCCTCGGGCCTGTCCGCCTCCTCGGTGATCAAGGGCCGGTCCCTGTTCGCCGGCCGGGAGGGCGAGGCCGTGGCCGTGCCGTTCCTCACCTTGGTCGACGACCCCACCGAGCCCGAGGCGTGGGGGGCCGGCCGCTACGACGCCGAGGGGCTGGCCAGCCGGCGCAATGTCCTCATCGACAACGGCGTGCTGCGCGGCTTCCTCCACAACAGCTACACCGGCCGGCGCTGCAGCCAGCCGTCGAACGCGTCGGCGGTGCGGGGCGGCTACCGCTCCACGCCGGGCGCCGGAAGCCGGGCTCTCAGCCTGACCCCCGGCGACCGGAGCCAGGAGCAGCTCATGGCCGACGTGGGCGAGGGCCTCCTCGTGCAGTCGGTCACCGGCCTGCACTCGGGCGCCAACCCGATCAGCGGCGACTTCTCGGTGGGCGTCGAGGGCCTGCTGTTCCGCGACGGGGCGCCAACCGAGCCGGTGCGGGAGGCAACCATCGCCTCCACCCTCCAGCGCATGCTGCTCGACCTGGTGGCCGTGGGCGGGGACCGGGAGTGGCTGCCCGGCGGCGCCGCCGGC
The DNA here is from genome assembly GCA_038214685.1 of Acidimicrobiales bacterium. Lineage (GTDB taxonomy): Bacteria > Actinomycetota > Acidimicrobiia > Acidimicrobiales > AC-14 > CADCTB01. The sequence continues at coordinate 1,150 of JBBQRO010000165.1, read as the reverse complement.
CTGACCATCGTCATCGACGACATCCAGCTGAGCGGCTCGTAGGCGGTAGCCGGCGTTAGCCTCCGGCCGTGTGCGCGGTGGTCGCCTTGGGAGCCTGGTGCGACATGGTTCCTCCGAAGGAGTCATCAGCCAGTCCGGGCGGTGCCTCGTTCACGGTGTCGGAGTTCGCCGTGCTCGACGACGGGCGCCGCATCATCCTGCACGCCGAGCGCGGGTTCACGACGTGGCGTCGCCAGACGGGGCGGGCCGAGCCGCTCGACCCTTGGTCGAGCCTCGCTGCCACCGACCTCGAACGTGAGGTGCGGAACGTCGTCCTACCGGACGATGACGACACGGACGACGAGCATCCCTGGGAGTGGCTCGCCTCTTTGCTCCGCCGGCACGGCGTCGGGGCGTCAACCGAACGGCTCAAGGAGGTCCCGTATCGCGTCGAGTTCAGCGAGCGCCTGCTGCATCGGTTCGGGGCACAGTAGGGGCCCGTTCCTGGTTCGGCACCTTGGGTCGTAAGCGAATTGGACACCGACGTCCGGCATCGGTGTCGCGTCGCGGGGCGGAAACCTCCCCAATCTCAATAGCGCCGCTATCGCACGGCGCCTGGCGATGATCTCCCCCATATCTCCTCCTCGTTCACCGCTGCCTCTCTCGCTCGTCCTGAGCGCGGAAGCCAACATCGGCCGGAACGATGTCCTGCGGGCGTGGGACAAGGTCATGGACCTCAATCGGCCGTGTCTCTGCCGGAACTACCCACGCCGCCCGAAGGCGGCGTGTGGGTAGTTGCGCGGGAACGGGTGAGGGCGGCTCAGCCGCAGTTGGGCCAGGGGTTGGACCCCCGCTGACTCCACAGCTGGCTGGCGCGTGCATCCTGCTCGGCCGGCGAGGCGGTTGCGGGGTCACCGCTGCCACCCACCGACTGCCAGGTCGGACGGTCGAACTGGTAGGCGCCCCCGTAGAGACCGTCAGGGCTGACGGCGCCGTAGTTGCCGCTGGACTCGCAGGCCCGAATGGCAGCGAGGTTCCCGCCATTACCCCCGAAGGATGGCGCGGCCTGGGTGAGCGCCGGGCGCGGGGCGACGATCGTCAGCGACCGGCCGGGAGGCGACGGCACCGGAGCCGGGGCGGTCGCCAAGCTGGCCAGGATCTCGGCTGAAAC
>JBBQRO010000164.1:0-7513 GCA_038214685.1 Acidimicrobiales bacterium | reverse complement strand
CGTGGGCGTCGCCGGCCGGCGGCCCCGCCGCAACCCCCGCCGGCGCTCCCAGCCGGGCGTGGCCTCGACGGTGCGGGGGTCGAGCAGGTCGCGCAGCCCGTCGCCGGCGAGGTTGAAGGCCAGCACCATGACGGTGATGGCCAGGCCGGGCCACACCAGCAGTAGCGGGGCCTTGTCGAGGAAGGTGCGAGCCTCTGCCAGCATGGCGCCCCACTCGGGCGTCGGCGGGCCCACGCCGAAGCCGAGGAACGACAGCCCGGACACCGAGAGCAGCACGCTGCCGAGGTCGAGGGTGCTGAAGACGACGATCGGGCCGATCAGGTTGGGGCCGACGTGGCGGAACATGATCCGGGGCCGGGTGGCACCGACGGCCCGGGCCGCCTCCACGAAGTCCTGTTCCCTGATCTTGAGCGCCATGCCCCGGACGAGGCGGGCGTAGCGGGGCCACCCGACGAGGATGATGGTGATGATCAGGTTGCGCAGGCCCTGGCCCAGCAGGCCGACGACCACCAGCGCCAGGATCAGCGTCGGCAGGGCGAGCAGGACGTCGACGGCGCGCATGATGACGGTCTCGGCCAGGCGCCCGTACATGGCGGCCACCAGGCCCATGAGCACGCCCAGGACGGTGATGCCGATGGTGGCCGTCAGCGCCATGCCGAGGGAGAGCCGGGTGCCGTGGAGGATGCGCGAGAACACGTCGCGGCCGAGGTTGTCGGTGCCCATCGGGTGGCTGGCGCTCACCGGCGCGAACCGGTTCGAGAAGTCTGTCGCCACCGGGTCGTGACGGGCCAGCCAGGGCGCTAGCGCGCCGGCCAGCACCACGATGACGATGATCGCCAGCCCGATCATCGCCGTACGGTCCTTGAGGAGCCGGCGGAAGACCCGCCGGCGGACCGGGACGAACGCGTCCCCCGCCTGCCGGAGAACGGCCTCAGACGCGCTCACCGGGTCACCGCCTTCGGCGGCTGCCCCGCTTCGCAGGGCACTGTGCTCGTCTGGTCGCTCGCCTGCGGCTCGCTCATCGGGGTCACCGCCTTCGGCGGCTGCCCCGCCTGCGGCTCGCTCACGGGACGGGCTCCATCCGGATGCGCGGGTCGAGCACGCCGTAGATGGCGTCGACGGCGAAGCTCCCGACCAGGTAGATGACCCCGGACAGCAGCACGGCGGCCTGGATGACCGGGTAGTCCCGTTGGGAGATGGCCTCCAGCGTGAGGAGGCCGAGGCCGGGCCAAGCGAAGATGAACTCGGTCACCACCACCCCCTCGAGGAGGGCGCCGAGGACAGTGCCGGCGTAGGTCACCACGGGGATCGACGCGTTGCGCAGGCCGTGGCGCAGCACGACCTGCAACGACCCGAGGCCCTTGCTCCTCGCCGTACGCATGTAGTCCTCGGTGAAGACCTCGAGGAGGCTGGCCCGCAGCAGCCGGGAGAGCACGGCCACCGGCCCGAGCGCGACCACGATCGACGGCATGATGAGGCTGGACAGGCCCTGGCGCCCGGCCACCGGCAGCAGCTTCATCTCCGTGGCCAGCTGCACGATCAGCATGTAGGCCAGGAAGAACCCGGGGATCGATGCCCCCAGGAGGGCGATGACCCGGAAGATCTGATCGGTCCAGTGCCGGTGGAACATGGCTGCCATGACGCCGAGGGGCAGCCCCACGATCATGATGAGGAGCACCGAGGAGGCTGTGAGCTCGAGCGTCGGGCCGAGCCGCTCGCGCAGCACCTCGGCGACCGGCGCCCGCTTGGCGAAGGACTCGCCGAGGTCGCCCGTCACCATCCCCTGCAGCCACGTGCCGTACTGCACGAAGAACGGCCGGTCGAGGCCCAGCTCCACCTTGGCGTTGCGAATGTCCTGGGCCGTGGCCTCCTGGGACCCCGACCGTTTGCGTGCGTACTCCTCGGCCGGATCTCCCGGGGCGTTCGAGACCAGGGTGAAGATCAGGAACGACAGGGCGAGCAGCGTCGGGATGGCGACGAGAAGCCTGCGGGCGAGATACCTCGCCACCTCCGGCTACTTCGGAGTCATCGTCAGGCTGAACCAGGTCTGGTTGGTGAACGACGGGTGGGGGTCGCCGAGGTTCACGTTGCTGGCCATGCCGTAGATGCGGAAGGCGTCGGCCAGCGGGACCACGAGGAAGTCCTTGTTGATGAGGATGTTCATCATCGTCGCCGAGGCCTGCTGGACCTCGGCCGTGGTCTTGGCGGTGTCGGACTTTATGACCTCGGCCTCGAAGGCGGGGCCGTTGGGCGTGGCCGGCTCCGCGCCCGGGGCAAACTGCACGTTGGTGGCCGAGCGGGCGGCCATGCGCAGCACGGGGAGGAACGCCGGGTTGGCGTCGTTCTGGTTCGGCGGCTCGAGGTCGAGGTCGAAGTCACCCTTGCCCTGGGCGTAGAGCGAGTTGCGGGTGGCCACGTCGGGGGTCTTCTTGATCTCGACGTCGATGCCCACGTCCTTCAGGTTCGATTGGATGACCAGCAGGGCCGATTCGGGCACCTCCTGCTGGCCCAGCAGCTTGAGGCTCAGGCGCTTGCCGTCCTTGGCTCGGATGCCGTCGGAGCCGGCCCGCCAGCCGGCGTCGTCGAGCACCTTGCGGCTGCGGGCCAGGTCGCGGGGGATGGCGGCCACCTGGCTGGCCGCCGAGCCCAGCACCGAGCCCGGCGCCATGTACCGGCCGGGAGCAGCGTTGCCGTCGAGCACGACATCGACGTAGGACTGGCGGTCGATGGCGTAGGTCACCGCTTCACGCACGGCGGGGTCCTGGGTGATGCGGCCGTCGAGCTTGTTGACGTAGAGCAGGTGGTTCCGGCCCGCCTTGGACTTCACGACCTTGAAGTTGGGGTCGTTGGAGAGCGACTTGGTGGCGTCGGCGGGGAGGTCGATGGCGAGGTCGGCCTGGCCCGACTTCAGGGCCTCGAGGCGGGTCTGGGGGTCGGGGTAGAAGCGGATGTCCAACTTGCGGACCTGGACCTTCTCGCCCCAGTAGGTGTCGTTGCGGACGAAGGAGGCGGTCTGCTTGGGGGTGTAGCTCTCGTACTTCCACGGGCCGGTGCCGGCGTACGGAGCGGTGTCGTTGTGGGTGTTGGCCTTGACGATCGCGCCCTCGGGGTGCCCGATCTGCTCGGGGAGGCGGAGGTTGGTACGGGCCGGCGTGAAGTCGACGGTGAACTGGTCGATCTTCTTCACCGAGTCGGGGCCGAGGGTGTTCAGCACCGTGGTGAGGGACTTGCCCTCGGGCTGGCGGACGCCCCAGGTCCACACGACGTCATCGGCGCTGAAGGGCGTGCCGTCGTGGAAGGTGACGCCCTGGCGGAGGGTGAAGCGCCACGTCTTGTCGTCGGGCTGCAGCTCCCACTTGGTGGCCAGGCCCGGCTTCAGGGTGTAGTCGGACCCGATGTAGACGAGCGGCTCGTAGACCTGGACGTTGTAGACGTACATGAACTGGTACGACTTGGCGCCCGTACCACCCTCGGTCCACTGGTCCTCGTTGGCCGCCACCCGCACGGTTGCATTGAGGTCGGGCTGGTTGCTGGTCTGGCCGCCGGCGTTCTCCGATGGGCTGTCGTCCCCACCGCAGGCCGCCGCCAGTAGTCCGAACAGCATGATGATGGCGAGTGCCTTACGACGCATGGTTTCTTTCCCCCCTGAGAAGTGCGACGAGACGACGCAGGTGCCCAGCGCACCCCAAATCGCCGCCTCTAGTGCGATTGTGGCATGTGGGCAGAAACTGCGCATGTCACCGGCCTACTGTTCGGAAGCCATGACCGCCGTGCTCGACGTCAAGGATCTCGTGGTTACGTTCCCGACGCTGGAAGGCCGGGTGCAGGCGGTGCGCGGGGTGAGCCTCACCTTGGAGGCCGGCCAGGTGCGGGGGGTGGTGGGTGAGTCGGGGTCGGGCAAGACGGTCACGATGCTGGCCGCCCTCGGCCTCCTGCCGTCAAGCGCCGAGGTCACCGGCTCGGTCAAGTACAAGGGCCGGGAGCTCCTCGGGCTGCCGCCGTCGGAGTTGCGCAAGGTGCGGGGCTCGGGGATCGCCATGATCTTCCAGGACCCCCGCACCTCGCTCAACCCGGTCCACACCATCGGTCACCAGATCGTGGAGGGCATCCGCATCCATCACCCCGAGGTCAACCGGAAGGACGCGCTCAAGCGGGCGGTGGAGCTTCTCGCCCTTGTCGGCATCCCTCAACCCGAGAAGCGGGCGCGCGACTACCCGCACCAGTTCTCCGGCGGCATGTGCCAGCGGGTCATGGTGGCCATGGCCGTGGCCAACAGCCCCGACGTCCTGGTCGCCGACGAGCCCACCACCGCCCTCGACGTGACCATCCAGGCCCAGATCCTCGACCTGTTGCGTGACATCCGTCGGGAGAAGGGGGTGGCCATCGTCCTTATCAGCCACGACCTCGGTGTCGTCGCCGGTCTGGCCGACGAGGTGTCAGTGATGTACGCCGGCCGGGTGGTGGAGTGCGGCACGGTCGACGACGTCTACGCCCAGGCCCGCCATCCCTACACCCGGGGCCTTCTCTCCTCGGTCCCCCGCCTCACCGACGCCGACCGGGCACCGCTCACCTCCATCGGCGGCGGGGCCCCCTCGCTGCTCGCGTTGCCCAAGGGGTGCGCCTTCCATCCTCGCTGCTCCCACGAGCGGCCGAACTGCCGGATCGACGACCCCCGGCTGCGCCGGGTCGGGCCCGTCGAGGCCGCCTGCCACTACGCCGAGGAGATGGGCCCGGTGGGGGCGGGAACATGAGTGAGCCGATCCTCGTCGTCCGTGACCTGGTGAAGGAGTTCCCCGTGCGCGGCGGCGGCAAGGTCCACGCCGTCTCCGGGGTGTCCTTCGACCTCAACGAGGGGGAGACGCTGGGGCTGGTGGGCGAGTCCGGGTGCGGGAAGTCGACCACGGCCCGGTGTGTGCTCCGCCTCATCGAGCCGACCAGCGGTGAGGTCGTGTTCCGGGGACGCGACGTGCTGAAGCTCGGCCGCAAGGACCTCCGCAAGCTGCGGGCCGACCTGCAGATCGTGTTCCAGGATCCCTACGCGTCGCTCAACCCCCGGATGCAGGTGTGGTCGATCGTGGCCGAGCCGCTGATCGTCCACGGCATGCCCGCCAAGGCGGCCAAGGCCCGGGCCAACGAGTTGCTGGAGCTAGTGCGCCTCCGCCCCGAGCACGCCAGCCGGTACCCGCATGAGTTCTCCAGCGGCCAACGCCAGCGCATCGGCGTGGCCCGGGCCCTGGCCCTGGAGCCCGACGTGCTGGTCCTCGACGAGCCGGTCTCCGCCCTCGACGTCAGCATCCAGGCCGGCGTGCTCAACCTGCTCGAGGAGCTGCGAGCCCGGCTCAACCTGGCCTTCCTGTTCATCGCCCACGACCTGTCGGTGGTTCGCCACATCTCCGACCGGGTGGCGGTCATGTACCTGGGCAAGGTCGTCGAGATCGGCACCCGCGACGACATCTACAACCACCCGGCCATGCCCTACACCCAGGCCCTGCTGTCGTCGGTACCGGTACCCGACCCGCCGGTGGAGCGCCGGCGCAGGCGCATCGTGCTGGCCGGCGACCTCCCCAGCCCCGCCGACCCGCCCTCGGGCTGCCGCTTCCGCACCCGCTGCTGGAAGGCCCAGGACATCTGCGCCGAGGAGGAGCCGGCGCTGATCGACCGGGGCCAGGGCCACCCTGCGGCCTGTCACTTCGCCGAGGAGCTCCAGGTGGTGCCCTGAGCGGCCCGGGAGGCCGCGCCATGGGCATTCGCGGCGACCCGGCGAGCCCGATGCGGGACTTCGACCCCCGCCGGGTGGGGGCGCTGGAGTGCCGGGCGTGGGTCGCGTACTACCGGCGCGAGTGGCTCAAGCTCCTGGTGGCGTCGGTGGGCCTGGTGCGGGCCGGCTTCCGGCTGCGGTGGTTCCGGGTGCCCTACGGCGCATTGCTGGTGCTTCGGGCCAACCAGCTGTGGGCGCCGGCCGACAACGACCCCGACGGCGCCCGGCGGTGCATGGAGCGGTTCTACCGGCTGGTGGCCGTCGACTCGGGCGAGTCGATCGACACCGGCGAGGCGGCCCGCCGGGAGATCGCCTGGTGGCGGGCCCACCGGGCCGTGCAGCGGGGGCCCGGCGTCGACGGTGAGCGGAAGCGGGCCGAGCTGGTCGAGGCCCTGACCGACCTGTACTCCTACGTCTACGGCGACGAGCGCGACGCGGTACGGCCGGCGGCCGCCCTGCGGGCCGACGCCATGGACGTGTCCGACCAGTGGGTGGCCGAGGGGTGCGACCTGGACAGCCCCCTGGTGGTCCAGGAGCGCGAGCTGCTGGTGCGGTCCTACGCCGCCCTTCTGTCGGTCGTCCACCGCCAGTCGTCCTAGCTAGGTTGGGCGTGTGGCCGTGCGGTTCGTCGTCATCGGAGGGGGCCCAGCCGGCAACCAGGCCGCCAGCCACGCCGCCCGCCATGGGGCCACGGTCACGCTCATCGAGCGCGACGTCGTCGGTGGCGCCGCCCATCTGTGGGACTGCATCCCGTCCAAGGCCATGATCGCCACCGGCGGGGCCATGGCGTTCGTCGAGCGGTCCGAGGGCATGGGGCTGGCCGCCCTCGACGCCGGCCTGGACGTCGATGCCCTGAAGCGGCGCATCCTCGACATCGAGGACCGGCTGCGCTCCTCGGTGGAGGGCCTTCTCGCGGACCAGGGCGTCCGGGTGATCCGGGGGGCCGGCCGGCTCACCGGCCCGCACACCGTTACCGCCGAGGGCGCCGAGGGGCTGGAGGCCGACGCCATCCTCATCGCCACCGGCAGCCGCCCTCGAATCCCCGAGTGGTGCCAGCCCGACGGCGACCGCATCCTCACCACCCGCCAGGCCTACCCGCCCCCGGTGATGCCCGAGCACCTGGTGGTCATCGGCTCGGGGGTGACGGGCGTGGAGTTCGTCCACATGTTCACCTCGTTCGGGTCCAAGGTCACCCTTGTCGTGAGCCGCCAGCAGGTCCTGCCCAACAAGGACCCGGAGGTGGCGGCGGTCCTGGAGGACGAGTTCATCCGGCGGGGCGTGAAGCTGTTCATCGGCGCCCGGGCCGTCGCCATCGACCGCACCGAGGAGGGTGTCGCTGTCCGCTGCGACGACGGCCGGGTGGCCCGGGGCTCCCACGCCCTCCTGGCCATCGGCTCGGTGCCGAACTCGGAGGGCCTGGGCCTGGCCGAGGCCGGCGTCGAGGTCGACGAGCGGGGCTACATCCCCGTCAACCAGCACTGCCAATCCAACGTGGCCCACATCTACGCCGCCGGCGACGTCTCGGGGAAGCTGCCCCTCTCGTCGGTGGCGGCCATGCAGGGCCGCAAGATCGCCGAGCACGTCATGGGCATGCAGACCCGCGAGCACCGCCTTGTGGACTACGACACGGCGCCCCCGGCGGTGTTCACCGTGCCGGAGATCGCGGTGGTGGGTGGGGCCGAGGCCGCGGCCTTCGCCACCGGCCGGAAGATCCGGGTAACCAAGGTCCCGTTTTCCTCCAACCCCAAGGCGCTG
>JBBQRO010000163.1:0-7619 GCA_038214685.1 Acidimicrobiales bacterium | reverse complement strand
GGCCAAGCCGACGATCGATCTCGCCCAGATCTGGCACCAGCAGAACCTGTCCGGCTTCTACCAGCGGCTCCGCTGGTGGCTGGGTGACAGCGGCCGTGACTGCAGGGCCGGTCAGCACCCGGACCAGTCACCTGCGGTCGAGGCTGTGCAGCCAAGGACCGAAGCCGAGTACGCGAAGCGGCGTGGGCTTCTGATCAACGCCGACGATCGTTGGCGGGCCGAGCGGGTAGTTGCAGCAGACGGTCAGCCGTGAGGAGGGTACGCAGGGGAGTCCCGGCTGCGGCTCCGTGCCGTTGTTGCCGGCGCGGGTCGCCGCGCCGAACCCGTCCATTCAATGATCACGCGACCCGTAGGAGGTCTCCGTGGCAGCAACGCCACTGACCACGTGGCCGGCGATCCGCCGGGCGGTTCGTGAGCGCTGTTCGGTTCGAGACGCGGGTGGAGGATGGAACCCCATGGGTGTACCAGCCGGGCTGGCAGCCTGGGTGGAACTCGCCGACGAGCTCGGGGTGGGGGGCGGACGGGCGGACTTCGACGACAAAGAGATCGGCGCCGCGCTCGAAGGTGTTGCCCGCGACGGGCAACTCGCGGAGGCGACCGGGCGGTGGACGCTGTCGCGAGCGCCTCGCCGCCAGCCCTCGTCGTACGTGCCGGGCGACGTCTTGGCGCTGCGCAGCATGTACGCAACGGACCTGATGCTCGACCCAGAAATCGGACCCCGACCCGGCGACGACCTAACGCGCATCAAGGTGCGTTACGACGGTCTTCCCCTAGCCCGGGTCCTAGCCGAGGCGGAAACGTACTGGCTGCCGGCCGGCGCGGAGGAGGCGGTGCTCAACTCCGAGCCCCCGCCGGCCGACCGGTTGGGCGAGATCCGCCTGCGCCGCCCGTACAGCGTTGTGTGGCTGGCGCACCCGGCCGAGATCTCGACGCCGGCGCTGTCTGGTCTGCTGGTCGATCTGCAGGCCGACATGGACCTGTTCGCGACGACCGAGCTGCAAGCACCAGCGGTACTCGTCTCGACGGTGACGATGCTCGACGGCCTCGCCGAGGGTCCCCGCACCGGCCGCCTGGAGGGCATGGTGCTCTTCGCCGATGCGGAAGGCGCCATGACCGACGGCGTCGCCTGGCTGGTGCGGGTGCCGCCGGTGGTCGAGGGACTGGCCGATCGCGGCATCGTCCTCGGGCGCCGGAGCCTGGCCGGATGGCGCTCGGTGGCCGACATGGTGACTGCGATCGTGGCGTGGGGCGCCTGGACCGAACCGGCCTCACTACCTATGCCACGGCGCTTGGAGCGTGCCGATCTCCGGCGGCTGCGCCATGGCGCCACGCGGCGCTTGGAGGAGTCGGGAGCACTGGCGGGAGTCCGGGTGCTGGACGCCCGACAGCGGCCAACCGCCCGCCCCGGGGTGGGCTCGGGCACCCACGCCAGCCCGATCCCCCATCCCCGCCGCGGCTACTGGCGCAACCAGCCGGTGGGGCCGCGAGAGGATGGCCGCCGGGAACCGAGATGGATCCCGCCCACCTGGGTGAATGCCGACGGCCCTGGCCGCGGACCGGTGCGCGTCTACCGTCTGCCACCGCCGCCACAGCGTTTGGTGGCGACCCCAGGGGCGAAGTGAGCGGGAACTGGCGGGCAACGCCCAGTTCCGGGGTCCCGGTAGTTTTGGCGCAAGAACCAACGCTTGGGGACGGCGCTCGAACGATTATGACCGGATGATCGGCTTGTCCGAGCCCCTTCCAGGTGGACGGCGTTGGGGGAGGGACGGGTCACCGCTCGGAAGGCTCCGGTGGCCGGCTGGGTTGGCTGGGGACCGTCTGCGCCGGCTCAGAGCCCCGTAGAGCCGTTGAAACGACCGGCCTGGGGGTAGGGGTGCGGGCGATTGGTGACAAAGGAGCGGCACGTAGGCCATTCGAGTCCCGGGCGGATCCGGTGGCCCGGAGGGGGGATACGATCGTGTGCATGGGCGTGTACGACGATCTGCCGTCACCGGCCGCCGGGCTGCTCCGGCAGGCGCGGCACCTGGCCGGGGTGAGCCAGGCAGATTTGGCCGCTCGGGCGGCGGTGCCCCGGTCGATGATCTCGGCCTACGAGCGTGACGTGCGCCAGCCGACGTTGGCCACCCTGCTCCGTCTTTTGAAGGCGGCCGGCTACGAGCTGCGGATGCACCTGGTCCCCTACGACGATCACGACGACGTGCTGGCCGAGCGCCGGGCGGCGTGGCCCGTCGAGGAGCAAGAGAGGTGGGAGGCCTACCACCGGGCCAGGATTGACGCTGGGCAAGCGACGCTGAGGGTCGAGGAGCGCAAGCTGCTGGCCAGGGACCGGCGTTGAGCGAGTTCGACCCTCACCGGGTGATCGACGTCCTGGCCCGCCACAAGGTCGAGTTCGTCGTGATCGGTGGCTTCGCCGCCGAGTTGTACCAGGCTCCGATTCCGCCTACTCAGGACATCGACATCACGCCCCGGATGACCGAGCCCAACCTGGCCCGGCTGTCGGGGGCGCTGCAGGAGCTGCGGGCACGGGTGCGAACCGAAGGGGTCCCCGAGGGGCTGCCCTTCTCGCACGACGCCACCTCCTTGGCCCGCACCACCATGTGGAACCTGAGCACCGATGCCGGCGACTTCGATCTGAGCTTCCGGCCTACGGGCACCGATGGGTATGACGATCTCGCCAGCAACGCCGTGGTGCTCGATGTCGCCGGTCACGACGTGGCGGTCGCCGCCCTCGCCGACGTCGTGCGCTCCAAGACTGCAGCCGGCCGGCCGAAGGACCATGCCACCCTCGACACGCTCCGGCAATGGGCGAGCAGCCTGCAGGGCGTAAGCGTCGAGGAGCTGCGTGAGCGCATGGGCCAGGCCCTACAGGAACGCAGCATCGAGCCTCGGGGCCACGACCAGCTGGCAGAGCACGAGGAGGGCCCGGCACAGTCGTTCGGGACCGGCACCATCGACCCGTCGCAGTCCCTGGGCCGCGACCCTGGGAGCATTGGGCCCTACGAGCGCTGATCTCGGATGGTCGGTGCGGTGGCCAGGAGGCGGGTCACCTCGTCGAGAATGGTCTGGAGCCGCCGCAGGTGTCGGCGAAGTTCTTGGAGCTCCTCCAGGAGCGCCACGGCCGTCTCCCTGTCGAGGCTGGCGACGACGTGGGGGGCAAGCATCACGGTTGACCTGCGCATGCGCTCCAGGTCTTCATCGGACCAGGGGGGACCCTCCACACCCGAGACGGTAGACGAACAGGCGTTCGCCTACAGGAGGAGCACGGCGAGGAGGAGGACCACGGCGACGACGGCGACGGCGATCGCCCAGGCTGCGCGGCGCCTGGACCGGGCCAGCTGGTCCTGCTGGACCTGATCGGCCTGGGGGGCCAGCTGCAGCCGGGCGTCAGCGAGCTCGGCCTGGTGGGCGAGGGCCTCGACGCCGGCGACGACGGCGGCCGCGGCCGCGGAGGGGGTCTCGTAGGCGCCGTGGGCGACCTGGTCGGCGACTGTCCGGTCGGTGGCGTGGCCGAGGGCGGTGAGGACGGGGACCCGGCAGTGGGCGATGGCGTGGGCCACGATCGAGGAGTCCCAGGCAGCCAGGTCGCTGCGCGCTCCTCCGCCCCGGGCGATGATGATGGCGTCGACCCGTTCGGCCTGCAGGTGGGCGAGGGCCTGGGCGACCGCCGGGGGAGCGGCGGGGCCGCTCATGGCGGCGGAGGCTTCCACGACGGCGATGGGGACCGGGGAGCGGGCCAGGACGCTGAGGACGTCGGCCCGTCCGGCCGCGGTTGCTGCGCTGAGCAGACCGAGACGCCGGATGGCTACCGGCGGGGCAAGGAGCTGCTGGACTCGCGCCTCACCGGTGGCCTCGAGTTCGGCGAGGAGCGCTTGGCGGCGTAGGACCGTGGCACCGACGGCGACGCGAGGGTCGACGTGTCGGGCCAGCAGGCGCAGGCGGCCGAAGGAGGCGACGGTCTCGATCCGGCCGAAGAAGCCGACCTCCAGGCCGTCGGCGAACTCGACGCCAGCTGCGCGCAGGGCCTGGGTGATGGCAGCCATCTCGCGGGGAAATGCGCCGGCTTGGAGGACCGCTGCCACGGTTGTGGCGTCGGCCTCGTACTCGACGAGTTCCCAGCTGTTGAACCGGGCGCCGGGCCGAAAGCCCGACACGGTGCCCTGCACCCACGCCTCGCCGATCCCGGCCTCTCGGATGGCAGAGCCCAAGCGCTGGTGCAGCTCGCCAACCCGCAGTGCCGGGTAAGCCGTCTCGGGTGGATGAGTTGTCATCGGTGTCCTCCCTGCCGCCGGCGGACCGCGACCACGAGCGCCGGCTGCATTCTCCCCGCCGGTGTGACGCGCGGCGACCCGGGCTGGGTGTCACGGCCCGACCGTAGGGTCAAGCTTGTGGCCGAGACGGTGGGTTCGGGGTGCATGGTTGAGGTCGAGGATGGGCTCTGCAGTCGAAAGCTGCTGACCCGCAGCAGCCGCTACAGCGGCCTGGCGGTGTGCAGCCGCCACTACGACCGTGAGCGGTACCGGGCCAATCTGGCGGCGGACCCCGACTACTACAAGAAGAAGCGGGCGAAGAACGGCGAGACGGTGGGTTCGGGGTGCATGGTTGAGGTCGAGGATGGGCTCTGCGGTCGAAAGCTGGTGACCCGCTCCAGCCGCTACAGCGGGCTGGCGGTGTGCAGCCGCCACTACGACCGTGAGCGGCACCAGGCCAATGTGGCGGCGGACCCCGCCTACTACCAGAAGAAGCGGGCGAAGAACCTGGAGGGTTCCCGTGCCGCCAGTCGCCGGCACCGGCTCGCCCACATCGAGGAGGCGAGGGCCTACGGCCGCCGCTACAGCCAAGAGAATGCGGCGAAGATCGCGGCGCGGAACAAGGCCCGCTACGACGTGGGAGGGCGTGAGCGAGCAAGGAAGTGGGAGGCGGAGCACCCTGGCTCGAACAGGGCCGCGGCCGCGAAGCGTCGGCGCAACAACAGACCGGCGACGACCGCGGAGGCTCGGCGCTGGCGGGTGACCCATCCCGACCAGGTGCTGGCGCTTTCGCGGCGTGCGCGGGCCCGGCGCGCCGGCGTTCCCACTGAGCCCTATCGGGCGATCGACATTTTCGACCGGGACGGTTGGGTCTGCCAGCTCTGCGAGCGGCCGATTGATCCTCGTCAGCCGGCGCAACACTCGTGGACCGCTGAGCTTGACCACATCGTCCCGATCTCTTGGGGCGGCCCGGACACACCCGCCAACGTTTGGGCCGCCCATCGGCGTTGCAACATCCGCAAGCGCGCCCTGTACTCCGGGAAGCCGCCGGGCGGGCCCCAGAGCCTCTGGGAGCCGGGCGATGACCTCGATGTGGCGTCCTGAAACCTTCGTTCGCGGACGCTTGATGGCCCGGACGCGTTCCCGCAGGTCAGGAGTGACACGTAACCCGTGTCCTCGCCTACGTCACGTGCTCCCCCGTTAGCGATACGGTGACCGGATGCGGGTCGGGTACCGGGTGTCTCGACCCCGGATCAGAACGCTCTTGGCGAGCGCGACGCGCTGACGGCTGCGAACTGCGACGAGATCCACCTCGACCCGGGCCAGCGGCAAGCTGGCCCGGCGGCCGGCACTGGACGGCACCTGCGGCTGAGGGCCGGGAGGGACCTCACGCCCCGCCGGAGGCGACCGGGGGAGCGGGGTCGGGCCCCAGGTCGGCCTCAGCCTCGATCTCCAGCTTCCACCGCGGGTCGAGGAGACCCACTACCACCATGGTGGCTGCCGGTGGCGAGGCGCCGAAGGTGGCGGCGTGTACCCGCCCCACGGCCTCGGCGTAGGCCACATCGGCCAGGAGCAGGCGGGTGCGTACCACGTCGTCGAGGCTGGCGCCGAGGTCACCAAGGGCGGTGGCGATGATCTCCAGGCACCGGGCGGCCTGCACCGCCGGGTCGGGGTCACAGCTGCCGTCGGGCCACACCGGACCGGTGCCGGCCACGACGACCCGGTTCCCCACCCGCACGGCCCGGCTGAAGCCGATGACCGGTTCCCACGGCGATCCCGATGACGCCCGCCGCCGCCCGGGGGCGGCTTCTAGTCCTCCCACGGACCGACCCCCAGCACGCGCGTGGGGGTGGTGCGCAGCACGAAGCCGGGCGGCGGACCGTCCATGGGCGGGAAGCGTACGCCGGGACCGAGGTAGACCTCGGCCAGCCGCTGGAGCAGTTCAGGCGGGGTTGCTCTCCGTCGCTAGGCAATCGGGAGTGGGCTCTGCTACACGCGATTCTGTCGATTATCGCGTGTAGCAGACTAGGGTGAGCGGGGTGGATCTCGAGGTGTCCCCTGTAAAGCGACGCCAGGATGGCAGTGAATGCGACACCTTCGTGTCAGTGGGCGTGCCACGGCCCTGTCAGTTGCTGCGCCACGAGCCTGTCAGTGCGGGCGGGGTATACGAGGTTCAGATCTCGTCGAGCCGGAGGCTGAAGATGACGTCGGCTGTGAGGTGGAGGCAGCCTCCGTCGGTTTCGATCAGGCCGTGGGTGATGAGCGGTTCAATTGAGGCCCGCTGGTCGATGCGGAACGCTGCGATTCGGTCCCAACCGTAGGAGATGTGGTAGAGCGTCTGAAGTTCTTTTCGGGCAAGCCGGTTTGTGCTGGTGCGGGTCAGGCGAGCGCGTTCGGGGGCGGCGAGGATGGCCAGGTTCGGGCCGAGGGTGTAGTGGTGCCATCCGATCACCCGGAGTCTGAGGCCGGTGGGCTGTAGGCGTACGTCGAGGGCGTTCAGGGCTCGGTCGACGCGCTCGAGTGTCCATTCGAGTGCTCCGGCGAGGTCATCGCGGGTGAAGCTGCCGGGGGGTTCGGCGAGAGCCGCTTCGACCCGTATGTCGTCGCCTGATGTCTGGGGGGGCGTGGTCGGGCCTGTGACCAGCTCGTCGAGGGTGACGTCGAGGAGCCCGCTGAGGGTTCGCAGCGTTCCGAGTGGTATC
The DNA here is from genome assembly GCA_038214685.1 of Acidimicrobiales bacterium. Taxonomy (GTDB): domain Bacteria; phylum Actinomycetota; class Acidimicrobiia; order Acidimicrobiales; family AC-14; genus CADCTB01. The sequence continues at coordinate 670 of JBBQRO010000163.1, read as the reverse complement.
CGGTCGTCACCCGGCTCGGCGAGGTCGTTCCACATGACGTACGGGTCGATGCATGCCTGTTGGGCGAGTTTGTGGATGCTGAGGCCTCCGGCCCGGCAGCGTTCGGCGATGAGCTGCCGGTTCATATGGTGAGGCCGGGGGTGGCGTCGAGGGGTGCCACGGCGATTCCTCGGTTCCGGAGCCAGGCTGACGCGTCGCTGGGGGAGCCGATCGAGTCGTGGACGCTGACGGAGATCCCCACCCTGGCGCTGACGGTTCGCAGGGTGTTGCGTAGGGCGGCGGTGGTGGAGCGTCCTCCGGTGTCGGGGCGGCTGAAGAGCGGGTCGGAGCCGACTGCGCCGGCCTCCCGGCGGGCGAGGACTTGGACGCGCAGGAGGCTGGCAGCGTGCCCGGGGATCCTGAGCCGCTGTCCTCGGCTGATGGCGACGGTCGTTCCGTCGGCGCCGATGTCGGCGATGTTGAGGAGGCTGAGGGCGTTTGAGCGCAGGTCGGTGGCGAGGAACAGGACCATGGCGGCAACCGAGTGGGGTGTGCAGAGCCGCCGCAGCCGGAAGGCGACGGTCAGGTCGAGATCGGAGCCGAGCGGGACTCGCCCGCTTTTGGGGTCCACGACCACCGGGTCGAAACCGAGGAGCCAGCCGGCTCGGAAGCAGGCGGCTTGGGCTCCTCG
>JBBQRO010000162.1:0-7652 GCA_038214685.1 Acidimicrobiales bacterium | reverse complement strand
AGGCTCCTCAGCGGCACACCATCGCCGCCGGGTCTTCGCCACGCAGGGTCAACACCCGCCCGACCGCTTCGTCGAGCCGGGTCTCGGGCAAGCGCCCGTCGGCGACCGCTTTCACCACGCCGTCGCGCATCGCCGTCGCCTTGTCGCCCGGGGTGGCGAGCACCAGGTCGGCGCCGGCCTTGAGGGCCAACACGGTCGCCTCCTGCAGCGACCACTGCCCGACGATCGCCTCCATGCCGACCGCATCAGTGATCGCCACTCCGGCAAAGCCCAGCGACCGCAGCAGTCGGTAGGCGGCCGGCTCGAGGCTGGCCGGCGACGGCCCCAAGGCCCGATACGTAACGTGGGACATCATCACCGCCCCGACGCCGGCATCGACCACCGGTCCGAACGCCGCAGTGGCGGCCGCCCGGAGATCGGCCAGCGGAGTGTTGGACACCACCGCTCCGTCGTGACTGTCGGCCAACCCGCCCTGACCGGGGAAGTGCTTCGCCGTGGCGGCCACCCCTTTCCGGCGGACGCCGTCAGCGAACGCGGCCGCGCGCGGACCGGCCTCGACCGGTGTCGCGGCGAAGGCCCGGTCTCCGACGGCCCCGCCGGCCGGTCCGGCATCGGCGTCGACGACCGGGGCGAGGACGAGGTCGAACCCGAGGTCGCGAAGGACGCCGGCCCGTTCGGCTGCCACCGTGGCGATGTCGGCCAGGGGTCGCTGGCCGAGGGTGCGAGCCGACGGCGTGCTTCCCAGGATGGGGCGCAGCCGAGACACTCGTCCGCCTTCTTCGTCGACCGCAACCAGCAGCCCCCGAGGAGAGCGTTGCCGGAGTCCGGTGATGAGGGCCCGCGCCTGGGCCGCATCGACAATGTTGGGCCCCAGGAGGATCACGCCACCCACGCCCAGGGCGGCGACGCTGGCGGCGAGGGGCGCCTCGGCCGTGGTGGCGTCGTTGATGCCGACGGCAAGGACCGTGGCGGCGCGTGCCTCAAGGGGCGCCGGCTGGCACGGCCGCGTGGTGGAGGACGACGTGGATGGCGGAGCGACAACCTCGATGCTGGTTGGCGGAGCAGCGACGCCGTTCACCGGCTCGCCATCACCCCCGCATGCGGCGCCCGCCACCGCGATCAGCAGCACGGCGGCGGAGCGAACCAGCATCGGGCCCGACAGTACCGGGAGCGCCATCCAAGCCGTGCCGTCGCATCGGGGCGGACTCGCGAGTGTCGTTTGACACGTGAGGCTGAGAAGATTCATGAGTGCTCCCCCCGTGGCTGGCCTGCGTCATTGCGGCTCGGCAGGGCCCACGCGAGACTGGTCCGTATCCAACACTGCGGGTGGCGTCACGCGTGTCGAGCCCGCTCCCGGAGAGAGAGAAGGTCGCGCCGTGGGCCGCTATTTCGGACGTGAGCCCCGCTACTCACAAGAGGAGGCGGAGGCTCAGGCCAGAGATGCCATCGACGCAGCGGTGAAGAAGGGCCGCCCGCCGGGTGACGACTGGAAAGCGCTCGGATCCCGTATGGGCGACGTCCATCGCGAGGTGGCGTCCCGCCCACCCGAGGTTTTACTCCCGCCGCCTCCGCCCCGCCGGGCCGGGACCGAGAGACCCCGAGCAGATCGGCCTCGCGTCGTCAGCCAGATCCTCCGACCGCCTGCTCCGGCACCTGAGCCCGCCCCGGCTCCCGCCCCGACCAAGCGGGCGCGGACACCGGCGCCGCCGCCGGCCCCCGCCGTAACCCCGGCCAAGCGGGCCCCTCGGGCATCGGTGTCGCCACCCGCCCCGACCAAGCGGGCGCAGACACCGGCGCCGCCGGTGGCCCCCGCCGTAACCCCGGCCAAGCGGGCCCCTCGGGCATCGGTGTCGCCACCCGCCCCGACCAAGCGGGCGCGGACACCGGCGCCGCCGCCGGCCAAGCGAGCGGCGCCAATCACCAGGCCGCCGACGACCGCGGTCACCAAGCGCCCGCCGACGAAGAAACGCCCGGAGTAGCCGGCCGTCTCGCCAGGCACCTGCTCCTCATGGTGATCGCCGGAGTCGCCGCCTCCTCCCGTCGGTCGGGCCCCTGAGGGCACATGGCGCAGGGAGCAGCACGACGCCCCCCGAAGCAGCCGAAGCCTCGACACGCTCGCACAGCCGCGCCGGCTCATGCTGGCGCCTCGACGGAGGTCCCGCCGCCATCGGTCCCGATCCGGCGCCCGACCAGACCGACCCCAAGGCCGATGAGCGCGCCACCGACTACATCGGAGGGGCATGCAGCCCGGTATGCACCAGAAGCCAACGAAGGTCGCCATCGCCAGCAGCGGGGAGGCGAGTGCCGGCAGCTCCTGACCCGCCCCATGGCAAAACCGAAGGCAGTGGCGGTGTGGCCCGATGGGAACGATGTCGTGCGCGGCGGTCGCATGCCCTGGCGGCGGGTGGCCGCGACGACGCCGGCCTGTCCGGTCGCCGGCGGCGGGAGAGCACCTTCACCGGTCCATTTGCGAGCCCCGATGCGACCCCGGCGTAGGCCAGCGCCCGCGTAGCCGCCCTCCGACCGACGTGGTTGGGGGCCAAAGCGAGGGCGGCGCCCATCCCCACCCAGACGATCTTGTCGGTGGCCCGGCTCACCGGGATAGTGACTCGCCGAAGCCCGTCCGTCCCGAGAAGTGCTTGCCGGTAGAGGCGTCGATCGAGGGAGACAACCCGACTGGTCATCTGGCTCCGTCATCTCCACGGCGAGGGCACCCCGGGCGAGGAGCGTGGCCGTCAGTGCGGGCCACCATATATCGAGCCCATCCACTGCCGTGGTTCCGGGCCTGATTGCGCCGGCCAATCATCCAAAGGGCGTCGTCGCTCCGAACCTGAGGGAGCAGCACCACTCGCGCCAGGACCTCGCGTCGAGCAACATCCGGTTGCATTGATTGAGAAGTATCACTCGCGGGAATGAGCTTCTCGCAGCAGGCGACCACTGAGGTTCGCCGTCTTCTCAGCGCCACTGCGACAGGGCTATTGGCCCAAATCATTCCACACCCAGAGCAAGACTGCCCGAGCCAGGAGGCACCATGTCCCACCGCCACGCCGCGTCCAGCGGCCGATCTCCGCTGAGGCGGATGGTCCCCCGCCTTGCCGCTGCCGGCTCGGCCCTCGCCCTGATCGCAGCCGGATCGTCGACCTTGCTCGGCCCGGGTGTGGGCACCGCGTCCAGTCACCGGGAAGCCCCCCTCATCGCCGGCGACCCCAGGGCCGACAACACCGACACCTATGCCTTCGTCAGCCCGGACAAGCCCGATACCGTCACCCTCCTGGCTAACTGGATCCCCCTTCAGGAGCCCAACGGCGGGCCGAACTTCTATCCCTTCGCCACCGACGCCCGCGACAAGATCAACATCGACAACGACGGCGACGGCAAGCCCGATATCGTCTACACCTGGACCTTTGTCGACAAGATCCGCGACGCCGAGGGCCAGTTCCTTTACAACACGGGCCCCGTCACCAAGCTTGATGACGCCACGCTGAACTTCTTCCAGACCTACGAGTTGACCAAGACGACGGGGACGGCGTCCACCAGCCTGATCAAGGACGCCATTGTGGCGCCGTCGAACGTCGGCGCGGCCTCGATGCCCAACTATGCGTCGTTGCGCCAGCAGGCGGTGAAGCCGCTGCCCGGAGGCGGCCAGACCTTCGCCGGCCAGGCCGACGACTCGTTCTTCCTGGACCTGAGGGTATTCGACCTGCTCTACGGCACCGACCTCAAGGAGGTCGGGCAGGACACCCTGGCCGGCTACAACGTCAACACCCTGGCGGTGCAGGTGCCCAAGTCCGAGCTCGCCATCAAGGGCGACGCGGCGGCCAACCCCGTCATCGGCGTGTGGAGCACCACCGAGCGCAGGGGTGCCAGCGTCACGTCGGCGCCCGCAGGCGCGGCATCGATCGACGGTTTCGTCCAGGTCTCCCGCCTCGGGAACCCCCTGGTCAACGAGGTGGTCGTGCCGCTGAAGTTCAAGGACGCCTTCAACGGGCTCACCCCCGACAAGGACCGCACCGTGGCGCCGGTTGTCGACAAGGTGCTCAACCCGATCCTGCCGACGCTCATCCAGAAGATCTACAGCGTGCCCGCCCCGGCCACGCCCCGCAACGACATCTTCGAGATCTTCCTCACCGGCATCTGCAAGGAGTGCAAGGGCCCGAACGGCCAGGTGGCGATCCCCATCGATCTGAACTCCCAGCTGCTCAACCGTGACGGCAAGAAGGGCGCCGATTTCGTGCCCGCCGAGGAACTCCGCCTCAACATGAGCATCGCCCCCACGGCCAGCCCGAACCGACTCGGGGTGCTGGCCAAGGACCTGGCCGGGTTCCCCAACGGTCGGCGCATGACCGACGACGTGGTCGACATCGAGATCCAGGCCCTCATGGGCGCCGCTCAGTCCGGCAACCTGGTTCAGGCCCTGGCCGCCGGCGACGCCGTTGACCAGAACGACAGGGCGTTCGGCCAGAGCTTCCCGTACGTGGCGCTGCCCCACACCGCGGCGGTGAACCGGGCCAGCACCGGCACGGCCCGGCCGTCGGTGGCCGGCGGTTCCACCGGCAGTGCGGCCGGCTCCTCGGGTACGGGATCCGGGTCGGGGTCAGCCCAGAGCGCCGCTCCCACCGGCGGTGTGGGTGCCGGCGGCGGCGGCACGGCCGGCGGCGGATCGTCTTTGCCCATCGTGCCCCTCTCCGCCGGCCTGCTGGCCATCGTTGTGGCCAGCGCCGGTGTCCTCAGCCTGCGCCGGAACCGCACCTGATCGGGGCTCATCGGAGTTCGCCCGTTCGTCACACGACCGCCCACCCCTCGGCTGGGCGGCCGTCGTGGCAGACATGGGTGGTCGCCGTGCTGGCCGTGGTCCAGACGACCCTCGGGGTCGGGATCGCCCTGGCTCGCGGCTCTGCGTCCTCACCCGCAGGCCGCAACGCCGGGCCCGACGCCGCCGCTTCGGCGGTGCCGGGCCCGGCCGTGACAACCAAGACCTCCACCAGCCCGGCACCGCTGTCGCTGGAGGTCCCCAGCGTCGGCATCGCCACCAGCCTGGTGCGGCTCTACCTCGGACCTGGTGGGTCACTCGATGGGCCCGGCAGCTTCGGGGTGGCCGGGTGGTGGGCCGAGGGGGCCGAGCCGGGCGCTGTCGGCCCGGCGGTCCTGGTGGGCCATGTCGACTCCTACACCGGACCGGCGGTCTTCTCCCGCCTCGACGACGTCAAGGTCGGGGCGACGGTGAGGGTCACCCGATCGGACCGCTCCGTTGTCACCTTCGTGGTCGACGGGGCCCGCCAGGTCCCCAAGAACCAGTTCCCTGTCGAGGAGGTCTACGGGCCGACGTCGGGCCCGCAGCTGCGGCTCATCACCTGTGGCGGCCGCTTCGACCGCAAGAGCGGCGAGTACGAGGACAACGTGGTGGTCTTCGCCCACCTCGTCGCCGCCGATGCCGCCGGTCCGCCGGGCTCGGGGCGGGCGTGAACGGCGCCCGCCGGGGGTGGTGGAAGGGAGCGGCCATGCTCGGACTGGCCTTGGCGCTCTTCGTCGCCGGCGGCCTGAGCCTGATCGGCACCGGGCCCGAATCGGATTCGGCGGAGGCCGGAGCCTCGCCGGGACTGGCCCGTTCGGGTGCGGACCTGACGTCGCGCATCGACGGGCTGCAGGGCAGGGTGCGGCGGGTCCCGGGTGATTTCAACTCCTGGGCCGTGCTCGGGCTCGCGTATGTGGAGCAGGCGCGTGTCAGCGTCGACCCGAGCTACTACCCGAAGGCCCAGGGCGTGCTGGAGCGGTCGCTGTCGATCAATACCGAGGACAACTACGCCGCGGCGGCGGGGATGGCCACCCTGGCTGCGGCCCGCCACGACTTCGCCGGTGCCCTGGACTGGGCCCAGCGGGGCCTGGCCATCAACCCGTCCAACCCCACGCTCTACGGCGCCCTGGCCGACGCCCACATCCAGCTCGGCCAGTACCCCGAAGCCTTCGAGGCCACCCAGCGCATGGTCGACCTGGCCCCGAACACCGCCTCCCTGGCCCGGGTCTCCTACGCCTGGGAGTTGCGGGGCGACCTGGACCAGGCCAAGTCCAACATGACCCGGGCTCTTGAGGCGGCGGGCACCCCGGCCGACAAGGCGTTCGCCCACTACTACCTGGGCGAGCTGGCGTTCAACGCCGGCGATGCTGCGACCGCGCTCGGGCACTACCAGGCCGGGGTGGCCGCCGACCCGACCTCCATCCCGCCGCTCGAGGGCAGGGCCAAGGCCCGGGCCGCCCTGGGCCAGGTCGATGCGGCCATCGCCGACTACACCGCCCTGGTGGCGCGGGTGCCCGAGCCCGCCTACCTGGTCGACTTCGGCGAGCTGCTGGAGTCGGTCGGGCGGAAGGCCGACGCCGATGCCCAGTACGGCATCTTCGAGACCGTGACCGCCCTGTTCGAGGCGAACGGCGTCGGCCTCGATGCCGAGCAGGCGCTGTTCTTCGCCGATCACGGAGACCCCGCCGCCGCCCTGCGAGCAGCCGAGGCCGGCATCGCCACCCGCGGCTTCCTGGACATGGACGACGCCTACGCCTGGGCCCTCCACGTCAATGGTCGCGATGCCGAGGCGCTCTCGTGGTCGAAGAAGGCGCTGGCGCTGGGCACGCGCAATGCCCTGTTCCATTTCCACGCCGGGATGATCGAGCTGGCCCTCGGCAATACCGAGGCGGGCCGAGCCGAGCTGACCGCCGCCCTGGCGATCAACCCCCACTTCAGCACGCGATGGGCGCCGTCTGCGCGCCAGGTCGTCAATGGCGGCGTCCTGGCGCCGTGAAGGACCCGACGTAAGTGCGCAGGCGCGACGCGCTACATGATGTGCCTCTGGGCCTCGCCGGTGGCTTCGGTGCTTGCCATATGCGTCCTCGCGGCTCGGAGATTCGGGTGGCATGGGTCCGGAGCGGCGCCGTCGCAGGCAAGGCTACTTGCGCCTGCGGGAGCCACCTCCCCGATGTAGTGCAGCACCGATTCGGACGCGATGAGGGAAAGGGCTGGCGGCTGGCGATGGTCGAGAGTCGGGTAGGCTGGCATCAGCAAGATCCAACACGTATAGGGCCGGCATCGACCGGCTCGGGAGCGGTGCTCCGGACCTTGGTAGCGCGTTAACACCCACAGACGCCCCAAACACCGCGGCCATGCTCCGTCGAGACCGCAGTTCCCGCAACCATGGAGGTCCGATGCAGATCGAGGTCACAACCGACCGCAACGTGGACGGAAGCGACGAGCTCACCAGTCAGGTCGCCGCTGACGTGACCGCCGCTCTGTCGCGGTTCAGTGGCCAGCTCACCCGTGTGGAAGTCCACTTGGGGGACGAGAACGCCGACAAGGGCGGCGCCGCCGACAAGCGGTGCATGATCGAGGCCCGGCCGGCAGGGCAGCAGCCGGTTGCGGTGACCAACCACGGCGCCACCGTCGAGGAGGCCTGGAGCGGGGCGCTACGCAAGCTCACAAGCCTGCTCGGCAGCCGGTTCGGACGGCTCGACAATCGCAAGGGCGGCGACACTGTGCGGCGCGCCGAGCACAGCTGAGACGGACACGATGTTCACCCGATCCGATCTCTCCGCCCTGATGTCGGCCGCCCCGCCGTTGGGAGTTTCGATCTTCCTGCCCACCCACATCCGCGGCAGCGAGATCCGCCAAG
>JBBQRO010000161.1:0-7663 GCA_038214685.1 Acidimicrobiales bacterium | reverse complement strand
CCCAGTAGGCAGAGGAGGCGCCGAGACCGTGAAGGGCGAGCGTCGGCGGCCCGGCTCCCCAGCTGGAGTGGAACAGCGCGAAGGCCAACTAACTCAGGTCAGTTCCCATTCGTGCTCCAGTTCTGTCGACAGTCACTGTGTTGTCCCAGGTCCTGTTGCGTCGGGGTGGAGTCGAAGTTGGGGCATGTCAGCCTCCTGTTGGGGTGGGTTGAGGGCGGCGAGGTTGAGCCAGCGTGCCATGGCGTCGAGGGCGTGGTCGCGGCGGGCGACTTCCCGGCGGAGGTCGGTGTTGGCGGCCTCGAGCTCGGTGACGCGGTTCCGGAGCTGCTGGACGAGCGGCGGTTCTTGGGTGGCCGTTTTGACTTTGGCGTTGAAGAGGTCTTTGAGGTCGGTGTGCTTGTGGGTGAGGACCCAGCGTTTGACGTCGGCTTCGACGGCGAGGTCGACGATGGTGAGGTTCCCGTCGGAGCGGAGCGGGGTGCCGCCGATGAGCCTGTCGATTGCCGCGGTGATCTGGCGGCGTTCTTCTTCGGCGGCGTTCATGGTGCCGCCTGGAATGTGTCGAGGATGACCTTTAGGGTGTCGGCCCGCTGCTGGAGACGTTCGGCGAGAGGTTCGGGGGTGAGCGAATCGACGGCTTCGTCGTGGAGGCGGCAGATTTCCTGGTCGAGGTCAGAAAGGTCGGTGGTGGTGCGGGCGATGTTGTGGCAGTGGGGCTGACAGTTGGTCCGGTCGGGGGTGGCGGCGGGTTTCCCGGCGGCCCGGCAGGCGGCGGTGTCGGGGTTGTAGGCGCAGATGAGCATGCGGTCAGGATGCTCGTAGATCCGAAGGCGGGGATCCCGGCGCATTCGGCCGAGCTGGGCCTGGCTGGTGAAAGCGCCCTCGTAGGTGTGCTCGTGATGGAGAGCGACGGTGGCCTGTCGGACGCGGCCGGCGGCCGGACCATGCAGGTCTTCACCAGCGGTCAGTCGGTCGTCGATCTTGGTGATTGTCTCGACGGTGGCGAGGAGCTGTTCCATGTCGATGAGGTCGCCGAGGTCGTGGCTGCGTCGGCTGTAGCCGGAGCCGGTGGCGATGTCGAGGTGGCCGTATTGGTAGCCGAGACCGAGGTGACCGCCGGGCCGGCGGGCGATGAACCAGGCGATCGTCCGCCGGAACCGGGCGGCGTGAAGGGTGCCCTGAGGGTCAGGCGGGATGGCCTGGTCGGCGATGTTGCGGATGGAGCAGTAGATGTTGACCCACTCCACGAGGAAGGCGACGTTCTTGTTGATCCGGCCGACGGTGCGGGACTCGCCAGCGGGCCCTCTCCGGGGGAGTTCATGGTGGAACGACTCGAAGGGGAACAGGTGCCGGCCAGGGGTGAGGGTTTCGAGGATTCCGATGGCCCGGGCGACGGGCTCGATGACGATCCACCGGTCGGCACGTTGACGGCCGGCGGTGTCGAGCCGCCCGTCGGCGTGGGTGACGCCTTTGAACTCGGTGCCGGTGACCTCATAACGCCGGTGGGGAGCGCCCGGGTCGCCGCTGTCGATGCGGGTGAGGCAGCCGACCTGGAGGTTGAGGACCTCGTTCGGTCGCATTCCCGACAGGTAGGTGATGGTGACGAAGCAGGCGGCGATGAGCAGCTCGGTGAGCTCCCCCGCTTGGTCGGCGTCAATGCTGCTGGTCAGCCATCTCCGCTGGTCCCCGGCGCTGACGGTGACGGTCGGTCGGTGCGGGGGATCAGCGAGGGCGGCGAGGATGTCGGGGGCGTAGCGGTCGACGAACCGTTGGGACCACTCGAGCAGCCACGACATCGTCTCCGGCTGGATAGGCGGGGTCTGGTTCTCGCCCGTCTGGATGCTCCGGCCGATGGTGTCGGCGATCAGCTCGTCGTCCCAGGCCGGCCGGGGCAGCCGGTCGGCGACGGGGAGCAGTGGGGCGGTGTGAGCGAACTTCTCGACGGCGGCCAGCCGGCGCCGCTTGTTGTGAGGGTCCTGGCCTCCGGCGGCGACGAGGTCGAGGTAGGCGAGGAACAGGGTGCTGTCGACCAAGGTGAGGGCGGGGGTGCCGTGGCCGTCGAGGAACTGGGTGAAGTAGCGCAGATACTGGATCGTCGACTTGATGGTGGTGACGGCGATCACCTGGCGGCTGTTGGCGCCCCGGTCGAGCACGCTGTCCGGTGACGGCGAGTTGATCAGCGCCCACGCGAACCGTTTGATCGCCTCCCGGTAGGCGACGGGGATCCCGTCGGCCTGCAGCCGCCCGCTGACCCTGGGGGCGAAGGTGATGAACACCGACGCAGTGTTCTCCCGCAACACGGCTGGGGTCAGGTCCCAGACGTCGTCGGCGAACCGGGACAGCCGCCCGGTGTCGGTCCCTGGGCGCAACGGGCGCAGCTGCCGTTTGTGGAGCACCGGGGTGTCCGGGGTCGGGACGGTGTCGGCGGCCGGCTCGCCGCCGGCCCAGGCGGCGTCGTCACAAGCGGAGGGGAACGGTGTCGCCGTCATGCCGGGTCGAGGTCTCGGGTGAGGAGGCGCCGGATGCGTTCGGACTCGACGGGGGTGAGCTGACCACGGGCGTCGTCGCGTTCGGTGGGGCTGGTGTGGCCATTCAGGAGATCGGTGAGCCGGGCCAGGTGCGGCGCGTAGCGGGCTGCCCAGGTGTCCTCGTCGACGGCGGAGGCGATCTCGCTCAGCGCATCCTGCACGGCGACCTGGACCGGGAGGTGGGCGGGGGTGGCCAGCGCGTTCGGGCAGACCAGGCAGGCCAGGAACGACGCCGGGCACGCCTCACCGGCCGGAGCGTGAGGGCTGTGGTGGAAGTCGGTGCAGCCGGCCAGGACCGTGTCCGCCCGCCGGGACAACACCTTGTGAAGGGTGGCCACGCTGACCCCGAACCGTGCGGCCACCCGGTCAGGGTCAGAGCGGGCGGCCTCCACGTCGGCCGGGCTCAAGACCTTGGCCAGGGTGACAGCCCGGGTGGCGGCCAGAGCGTCGGTGAGCCCGGCGGCGATCGTCTCCCGGGCTTCCTCCCGGCCGACGGTCGAGCGGGCCAGGTAGCTGCGCACGTGGGTGCGCAGGGTGTTCTGGGCGGGGCGGCGGCCGAGGACCTGGAAGGTGCGGCGCAGCTCGGGGAGCGTGGCCCGCAGCACCATGATCTCCCCGTTGGCGTCGGGGTCGGTCCGTAGCCCGAGGGCTTCGGCCCACTCGATCTCCGATTCGGCGAGCGGGAGTTCGGCCTGGAGGCGCAGCCCGTGCTCGTTGCGCTGACCGGACCAGTGGACCAGCAGCCGGTCCGACGGGTGGCCGAGGTCTTCGAGGACCCGGTGGGCGCCGGCAGTGATGTCGAGCGCGAGCCGGTAGGCCGACAGGCCGACCAGGTCCACCCCCTCGACCGCGAGGTTGGTGTCGACGAAGTTGTGGGTGCTGTGCCGGCGGGCGCCCCGCCTCGGCTTGTCGGTGGCGACCGTGCGGATCTCGACGTCACCGATGGTGCCGTCAGGGCGCCGGTGGCCGGCCGGGAGCGTCTCGATGACCGACCGGTTGAACCCGGCCTCGCACACGAACAGGACAGCCAACGCCACCAGGTCAGCCTTGGTCGGGAACAGGGCGGCGGTGACCTTGCGGACCCCGCCGGCAGCAGCGATCGTCGAGTGCCGCATGCGCACGGGCGCCCAGCCCGGGGACAGGATGTAGGCGTTGGGCCAACGGCGGACATCGCCGGAACGAGCCAGGAAATCGAGGACCTCCCCGAGCCGCCGGTCGGCGTCGGGCAGTGTTGCCGGTTCCCGCCGCCACCGTTCCAGCAGGGCCCAGCTGTCGGTGATCCGCCGGCGGGCCAGCAGCGCATGCCGGCGGGCCGCGGAGCGGACCCGGTCGAACTCGGCCGCGGTCAGAACCCGCAGCTCACCGGCTTCTTGGCCGTGCGGGGTCCGCCACCAACGGTCGATCTGGCCTCGGGTGGCGGCCGGGATCTCCTCGATCTGTCCGAGGAGCGTGCGCATGATCGTCATGGTGGCCCCGAGCGACTGGGGTCCTTGGGATCGTTCGGTGCGGAGGAACAGCTGGAAGTCGTTCCAGTGGGCGGCCCGGAGGTCTGCGAACCCGGCCAGCGGCGGGTCGATGCCGGCCAGGAAGTCGCAGAACGAGCGCATGATGTAGAAGCTGGTCTTGCAGGTCGACGGCGAGTTCCACGAGCCGCCGTAGCCGGCCTGGACCGCGAACGCGTCAGCCAGCCGTTCCCGCAGGACCAGGGGGCCGGCCAGGCCCGACAGGTCGTAGCGGCCCAGCGGGCGGCCGATGTCGTCCAATCCCTCGACGACGAGCCGTTCCGGGCGTGCCGTCGGCGACGGGGCGTAGCCGCCCGGCGGGAGCGTCGCCCGCCTCCCCTGATCGGTCACCAATCGCTCCCGGCCACGTCGAGAACCTGGTCGGAGGAGGCGACGACCGAGGCCAGCAGCTCGCTCACCTCAGCGTCGATGTCACCGTTGAGGAACACCTCGGCCGACAGCCCGGCCACCGGTTCCAGGTAGGTGCCGATCGTCGTCTGCACATCCCGGTGCCCGAGCAGGTGCCGGACCAGGTCGAACGGGGACCCGAAGGTCAGCCGGAAGTCGCGCAGCTCCTCCGGGGTCAGGTGCGAGCAGAGTCGCAGGTCGTAGGCCCGCTGGGCGGCCAGCAGCATCTTCAACGCGTAGGAGTGCCGCAGCATGTGCGGGTGGGCGGCCAGGCCGTCCAGGCCGAGGCGGGCGCACCGGTCGTTCGCCCGGTCGAACGCCTTGGCCCACGACAGGTGGCTCATCGGCTCGCCCGTCTCGGCCAGCCACAACGACAACGGCTCCAACCCGCCGGCCGTCTCCCGGAACAACGACCTGCGCTGCCGGGCATCCAACGCCGCCATCGGGATCGTCTCCACCCGCCCCCGCACCGACACCGTCAACCGCTTCTGGGTGACCCGGGTCACCACCCGAAGGCCCCGCAGCCGGTCGTAGGTGCCGTCGTCCCACGCCCGGTGCACCGCCAGACGCCGCTCCAGGCGCACGTAGGCGTCGAGATCGGCCAGCACCCCCGCCGGCATCCAGTAGGAACGGGCCCTGGTCTTGGCCACCCCCGCCGACACCCGGCCGGTGTAGTAACGGCGCCGGTCCGGGCCGGCCACCGGCAGCTCGCTGAGCAGCACGCTCGACCACTCCTGAGACCGCAAACCGGTGCCCCACAGGCCGTCGACGAATACCCGGTTGCGGGTGTCATTCCGGCCCCGCCACGACGGGTCCCGACGACCGTCAGCCAGGTAGCCGCACAGGCCGACGTCCCGCCACCGCTCGAACGCCCTCGACGTCAACCACTTCACATCCGAGTTCTTTGCCCCCTTGACCCGGCCCTCGGGCACGTCGACGAACCGGCCCTCACCCACCGCCGCCTTGCGGACCCGGACCGGGCTGGCCGCCACCACCCCCCGGCCCGCAGCCCACCGGTAGAAACGGTTCAGCGCCGCCAGATCCCGGTTGAACGACGCCGCCGTGATCCGCCCCGGATTGCCCGGATCAGCCAGACGCCAGAACCGGAACGCGTCCACATCCTCCGTCGTCGCCTCGTCCCAGGAGCGGCCCCGGCGGCCCAAGAACCCGAAGAACGTCGCCAACGTCGACGCGTACGTCCGAGCCGTCGCAAGGCTCGACGGCGCGAACGTCAAGAAGAACCGGGACAGGCGGCCATCCACCGACAGATCCGGGCCCACAAGCACCGGCAGGCCCTCCGGCACCCCCAGCTCCACCTCGGCCGTTGCTGGGTCGCCCAGCCCATCCAGCAGGGAGCAACTCCCTTCGGGCACGCCGGTGTCGAAGCGGACCACCACCACCCGCCAGACACCCTCCCGTGACCACCCCGCCGGCATCACCCCAACCTAGGGCAACACGTCAACTGGGCGATGTATCCCTCGGCAGGAGGGTCTAGCGGCGGGGGCTGCGTCCCGGCGCAGCCGGAGGACGAAGGCGCGAGCACATCTCTCGCTCGTCGCACGAGCGTTGCTGCGAACTGGCGCGACCGTTGACACTTTGAGCATCAACATGACTCTGCTAGAGTCACCCCTCCAACCATCAAGTTAGGGGCAAGAGTGTCAACCTCTGTCGATCTTCGGCCGATCATCAAGCACATGCGGGAGGTCCAGAGCCTTACGCAGCAGCGCCTGGCGGGGGCCGCACAGGTCAGCCTCTCCACCGTTCGTCGACTCGAACGCGAACAGGCGGCCCGCCTGCATCCCGAAACCGAGACCGCTATCGAGCGGGTCCTGGGGCTCCGACAAGGTGGCCTCGACCACCTACGGGCCGGTGGATCGATCGGCGAGGCGTTCGAGTCGCCGATGATTATCCACCTCCCACGGTCCAGCGCCTATGGGGAGGCGCCTCTCAGCGACATTGCTCTGACGGCCGTGCCAGTTGCCGGCGTCATGGCGGACAGCCTTGCTGAGTTGCTCAAGCACCGAGCGCAGGAACTGGCCCTCCTGGCCGCCGGGAAGCTCATCTCCGGATCCGGCAAGCACCCCGGCTACTGGTTCTTCGACTGGCTCCCCTGGCCAGCCCAGGTTCACGCAACGCCCGTATGGCTCGACCGGATGATGGACTCAGCCGAGCAGGTGCACTCGGTCCTCGCCGACAGCAACGTTCCTTTGCCGCTGCGAATGGCCGAGGCAGTCGTGCTGCAGATCGCCCACAACAGGGCCAGCGCCATCGACACGAACTCCTTCTACCACCCCCTCACCAACGAGGAGCTCGAGGACCACTTCTACGCCAGCCGGACGGACGTATACGAGCAGGTCAACCCAGACCGGGTGTTCGGGTTGGAGTGGGTTCAGCCAGACTCGCCGGTCCATCCGTCCCGCTGGTGGGAACGCGCCGAGGACATGAACTGAGGTAATGGCCTGCGCCCAGAACTCCAATTAGTAAACCAAAATCCAAGACTACGGCCGGTCATCCCTGAACCCTCAAAGGTTCTGAGGTATACCTGCTCGAACTAGCATTGCTCTGATCTCATCAGCGTCATAATCGCCTAGTTCGAGAGCTTGCAATACTACAGATGCGGCGTGATCGGGCGTCATGCCATCGTCATTGACAAAACCCAAGAACCCCTTTCGGATGGTCTCGGCAACCACCTCGTCATTAGAACCCTCGCCGAATTCTTCATCCCAGGCCGACTCCATCTTCACCCATATGTCCGAGGGAATGACCTGAGCTTGGGCTCCCGGTGGAAAGACGCGTGGTCGAACGATCAGCCCCCCGCCACAAGCCAGGCACTTACGAACAGGCATGTGCCCGTCGGGCCATTGCCCCCGCTCTTCAAAGAACTCCTCGGTTCCTCTCACCTCGCCACGAGCACCACAAGCCGGGCACTTCAACACTGGCATGGCTGCAGGCTAAGTGATTGACCACGCTGCGCTGGACCCCCGCCATCAAGGCTGTGAGGCCGGGGGCCGTCCCTCACCACGGACGTCAGCGTCGCCGCCTAGACCCCTGAGTCTACAACACGCCCTAACTGCCCGTTGTACTCCAGTGCCACGGCTCCGACGGGAGGTTGAAAAGGCCGAAGCGGGAGGCGTTGGAGGAGAGCCAGCTCCAGCAGGGGCCGCTGCGGGAGCGGATGAGGACGCCGTTGCAGGTGAAGTCGATGGCCAGGCCCTGCTCGTGCAT
>JBBQRO010000160.1:0-7730 GCA_038214685.1 Acidimicrobiales bacterium | reverse complement strand
CGCCGAACCACCGGTGCTCTTGGTCACGGTCCATCCCTGCCCGGCGGCGCAGGCGAGGGCGGCCTGGATGCTCTTGTCCGGGTGGCGCTCTCTCGCCATGAAGCCATCAGACTACACCGTCGTTGACAGTTGTCCACAGCGCCAGCCGCAGGCCGAGGTATGGCGGAAAACCCGGTTCGCGTACGAAGCCCGAGCTCGACCCGGCCGAGTGCGTCGATGCGGTCATGAACCGCGACGTGCACGAAGGCCGAGGCCCGCCTCCCATCCGCGACCTGCAACCTCGACGAGACGCGCCATGACCGATAACCCTCGCAACCACCGGCGACGCACGACAACGACTCCACGGAACCAGCCGCACCCCTCCCGAACGTCCAGTGCCCATCAGGGAACCTCCAACCGGGTTCGACTCGCCCCCATGTCCGACCAAAGCAGACTGCACGATCCAGCACAATCCAAAAGCCGCCGAAGCCCCGAACCACCGGCCAAGACGATCACAATGACCGCCGAGCAGAACACCAAGCAATCTCGAACAGTTGACCACTACTGACCTTTGGTAACCGTGCATGACCGATCAGGAGAAAGGTATATACAGCACTGGCAACCTTGCCTACGATGGCAAAAGGATTTGGACACGATTGCAACCTGTCGGTTGCCAAGGGAGGGCGTTTCCGGAGTGGCGTGGATGCGGATGATGGGAGCCGACTCCGTGGACTACCACCGCTCCACGGTGCTCGCACGGGGCGACGACCACCCCGGCCAGGCCCTCGCCTACTACGCCTCCCGGGGGGAGACGCCATTGTTATGGGGCGGGCAGGGCGCCAAGGCCCTGGGCCTGGAGGGCGCTGTCACCGACGCCCAGTACGGGTTCCTGTTCGGGCCCGACGGCGCCTGTGACCCCACCACCGGCGAGCGCCTGGTCAACACCACCCGCCCCGGCTTGGAGCTGGTCATCTCCGCCCACAAGTCCGTGGCCGAGCTGGGCGTCATCGGCCGCGCCGAGGACATGCACACGATCATGAACGCCGAGCGTGACGCCACCCTGGCCTACTTCGAACAGCTGACCACCGGTATCGGCGGCCGCCGGGGCCGGGCGGCGCTGCGCACGCCGACCGAGGGCCTCATCTACGCCTCCACCCGCCACGCCACCTCCCGGGCCGGCGACCCCGGCCCACATGACCACGTGCTCGTCGCCAACCTGGTGCGGATGGCCGACGCCAAGGGCGGCTGGAAGGCGGCCGACACCGCCCTGTGGCGCGAGCACCTCCACGCCGCCACCATGGTCGGCCGGGTGGCCTCCGCCCAGCGGGCCGTCGAGCTGGGCTACGGCATCGTTGCCGACCCCGGGCCATCCGGTCGCCTGGGCCACTGGGCCATTGCCGGGGTCCCCGAGGCGGTCACCGAGGCCCACTCGAAACGAGCGGCGGAGATCCAGGCCGAGATGGACCGCACCGGTTACCACTCCTACCGGGCCCGCAACGTCGCCGCTCGGGCCACCCGCGATCCCAAGCGCCACACGCCGGTCGAGGAGCTCATGCCCCGCTGGGAGGCCGAGATCGAGGCCGCGGGCTGGACCGTCGAGCGCATGAACCGCTCCATCGACCACGAGGCCGCCCGCTACCGCCGTCCCGCACCCGAGCTGACCAACATCGAGCTGCGCCAGATGGCCCAGGCCGCCCTGGCCGACGGCAGCGCCCTGGTCGACCGCAAGGTGTTCTCCAAGCGGGACGTGATCGTGGCCGTCGCCCCCGAGCTTTACGGCCGCAACCTCGCCGAACTGGGCCGGGTCGTGCAGCGCACCCTGGCCGATCCCGAGGTCGTGCGGCTGCTCGGCGTCCCCGGGGCGACCCAGCCCGCCTACGCCACCGCCACCACCATCGCCCGGGAGCAGGCCATCGCCCGCTGCGTCGAGTCCCAGATGACCCGCCTCGGCGCCCCGGCCGTGTCGGCGGAGGCGGCCGACGCGGCGGTGACCCGGGCCGATTCGGCCCTGGGCCGGCCCCTGACCGACGGCCAGCGCGACGCGGTGGAGGCGATCCTCACCTCTGGCCGGGGGGTGGAGCTGATGGTCGGGGTAGCAGGGGCGGGCAAGACCACGGCCCTGGCTGCGGCCCGCGATGCCTTCGAGGCCGCCGGCTATGAGCTGGTGGGCACGTCGACATCGGGCCAGGCGGCGAGAACCCTGGGCCGCGAAGCCGGCATCGACGAGAGCCGGACCCTGGCCTCGCTCAACTGGCGCATCGCCCACAACAGCCTGCGGCTGTCACCCCGTCACGTCGCCGTGCTGGATGAAGCGGCCATGACCGACGACAAGGCGCTGCTCGCCTTCCTGGAGGCGGCCCGGACCACGGGGACCAAGGTGGTCATGGTCGGCGATCCCCGCCAGCTGTCATCCGTCGGCCCCGGCGGCGGGTTCGAGGCGCTGGTGAAGCGCTTCGGGGGCGCAGTGCATGTGCTGTCCGAGAACGTCCGCCAGCACGACCCGGCCGAACGCGCCGCCCTCGGCGAACTGCGCTCGGGCCGTGTCGATGACGCCGTGTCCTGGTATGCCGGACACGGTCGCATCGCCGTGTCTGCCGATCGGGACACGGCCCTGGACGCCACCGTGGCCGGCTGGGCCGCGGACGTGGCCCAGGGAACCGATACGGCCATGTACGCCTGGAAGCGGGCCAACGTCGCCGAGCTGAACCGTCGCGGCCGCTGGGCCATGGAGGCCAAGGGGAGGCTGTATGGCCCCGAGCTGGAAGTTGGCCGCGTCGGCTACCGGGCCGGGGATCGCATCGTCACCCTGGCTCCCGGAGCCAACGGCGAGATCGTCACGTCGGAACGCGGCACGGTGATCGCCGTCGACACCAAGCGCCGGGAACTGGGCGCCACCATGGACGACGGGCGCTTCCAGCGCTTCGCCGACCAGGACATCGACGCGGATCACCTCGCCCACGGCTACGCGGTGACCGTGCACCGCTCCCAGGGGGCCACCGTGACCCGAGCCCACGTCCTCGAAGACGGCGGAGGCCGGGAGCTCGCCTACGTGAAGATGAGCAGAGCGAGGGAGCGCACCACCCTCTACCCGGTGGCCGACTCGCTGGAGCAGGCCACCGACGACCTGGGTCGGTCGTGGTCGCGCTCCCGGCGCGTCGGCTGGGCCATCGACGCCGGCATGCCCACCCGGGAACCGGAGACGGCCAGGACCCTCGACGCAGCGGAGCCGGCCCGGCTGCGCCACGCCCGCCTGGTGGCCGAGCGTGACGCCCTTGCCGCGGTCATCCCGGCCGATCCCGACTTCCACTACCCCATGGCCCAGGCCCGGGTCCGCCAAATGGAGCGCCAACTGGAGGCCCTGGACAACGGCACCGGGTTCCACGTGTTCAACGGCACGCCGTTGGGCCAGGCCGGCACCGCCTGGGACCAGACCCGCAAGGAGTGGCACCGCTGCCTGGCCAGAGCGGAACAGGCCGGCCTCCGCCAGGGCCACCAGCTGCGCAAGCAGGCCAAGGGGGCCGCCGAGCGGGAGGGACCGTTGCGCGACGCCTTCGAACGCCTGGCCGCCCCCGAACGGGCCCGCATCGAAGCCGAGCTGCCGGAGGCCAAGAAGCTGCTCGACGAGCTCGAAGGCCGCCACCACAGCCGCCTGCACTTCGAGATCGCCCATCCCGAGGCCCTGCGCCGCCTCGACCTGCTGGAGCGCGAGATCAAGACCGCCGCCTACGACATGGACGTCGAGCGTCAGGGCCTCGACGGCATCGCTCCCCAGCGGCCGAACGTTCCCCAACGGGATCGCAGCCTGGTCCGCGAGCACGACCTGGACCGGAGCATGGGCCTGGAGCTGTGACGGGCAGTCAAGCCCAGCGCCTCGGGGCGCTGGGCCAGTTCCATCCTGGCTGCGATCGTGCCCGGCGGCGTCAAGGCCAAGCCCACGGGCGTCGGCGTCGCCGACGGCCGTGTCCCCGCCGGTCTCGGCCGGGGTCGGGTCGGGCAGGAAACGGCGGGGCTCATGGGCGGACCGCCCGATCGAAGCGACACCCACCCGGCCGACGAACCGTCGGGTCTGTGGCTGTGGCCATCGCTCATTTATCTCGCGTTGCGCTCGTGTCGTCCCCGGGCGGCCACGACGACGGCTGCGAGTATCGCCCGAGCGTCCGGCCGGAGGGGGGCCGAGCGTTGTTATGCGTCGGCCTCCCCGCCCGACAACATCATCCGGAATCGGCACTTGAGCGCTACCTCGGCGGGTTCGAATGGGCGTCGCCCGCTGCGATTATGGGCGGCCTCGCCTTCGGCCCGTGCAACGCGGAGATATTGCCTCTTATCCCCGAACGCCGGCTGGAACACTGCGAAAACGTCCGCAGTGACGGGACGGAACCGTCCGCCGCTCGTTCCCGCCACGCCGCCTGTCCAAGCAGGAGCGCCAGGAGCGCGTCGCCGAGGCCCTGTCCATGGTCGGGCCTGGCCGACCGGGCCGAGGACCACCCCTGGCGGCTGTCCGGAGGGCATGCAGCAGCGGGTGCAGCTGGGCCATGCGCCCGTCCGGTGCTGCGCTTCGAGGCGATCGTGCACAACACCAAGGCACTCCGGGTCGGGCACACGCTCGAGCGATTCCCGGACATCGTTACCCAGCTCGGAGCCATGGTGGACCGCTTCTGCACCGCCTTGGACTGCGTGGACGTCGGCTTCATCCCTGACGGCACCCTCGACCCCCTGGCCTCGAAGATTGGGGCCACCCGGGTCGGCGGCATCGACCTGAACAGGCCCCGGATGCGAGCGGCCATGGCGGCCGTCCTTGCTGGTGCCGCCCGACGCCGCCCGCACGATGACGGCCCTTCTCGGCCTACGCGACCAGGTCATCGCCCCGATCCTCGCCGGATGCCGGGTTCCGAGGCGAGGGCGCAGACCCAGCACCTGGACCGTCCTTGACGGTGATTACGAGACGCTGCGCAAGGACATGGTCGCCCTGTTCGATGACCTGGGCATCACCACTCGACCGGCTGCGGCATAAACAACATCTTGTCGAACGACGGCGGCAAGCGCCTCTAGGTGGCTGGTGTGAAGAGGCGGGCAGGGAGAACTGAAACTCCCGAGAGGGCTGTCATGTGCTTCTCCTGATGTGAGCCGGAGTCGGCAGAGGGCGATCGCTCCAGTTCGGATCGCGTCTTCGGAGGCCGCTGGGCCGGCGCCTGAGGGCAACGTCAGCGTGGAACGGCGGGCTCATGCGGTGGCTGCCCATCCGCCGGCGGTGGTGGAGGCCAGCCCGAGGACTGCGAGGCGGGCCAGGTTCACCGCAGCGGCGAGAAGGTTGAAATCGGCGTCGACCTTTCGCGTGCCTCGGACCCGCGCCCGCCGCCCGCCGTGCTTGCGGCGCATCAGATGACCGAGCTTGCGCTCGACCTTGGGGCGGGTGGCGCGGTAGTCGGCCTTCCAGGCGGGGGCGGCCTGTGCGGCCCGGACGCTGGCGAGGGTGGCTTCGTGCGGCCCAACGCTGATCGTCCGGCCGCTGGCGGACGTGGTGCACTCGCCCCGCAGCGGGCAGGTGGCGCAGGCACCGGCGAAGGAGGCTGTCCCGCCACCGTCGCTGTGCGGTCGGATGCTCACGGTCACACTGTTCGGACACGTCACCGTGGCGGCGTCGAGGTCGATGGCGAAGCGGTCCTTGGTGTAGCGCCCGCCGACCGCGCTGGGCGGCTGGGTCTTGCAGCCCGAGGCGATCCCGGCGCCCTCGAGGCGGGACTGGAAACCCCCGGTGCCGTAGGCAGCATCGCCGTAGACCGTGGGCTGGGCGGCCATGCCCTCGGCGGCGTCGGCGGCCGCTGCCGCCTCGGCGATGAGATCGTCGTAGAGGTCGGCCGGCATCTCGAACTGCGGGCCCTCGTCGATGTCGTCGCCGGTGGCCTCGTCGTCGCCGTCCGCGTCAGCGAGGAGGTCCTCGATGAGGTCCTCGGCCACGCTGGCGTCCCCGGCGTTGCCCGGTGTCACCTTGGTATTGGTGATGATCTCGCTGTCGGGGTCGGTCGCTGCGTGGCCCTTGTAGCCGTCGAAGCCGCGGGCGGCGGTCTTGTGGCCGTGGCGGGCCTGGGGGTCCACCGTCGAGATCACCCGGTCCTTGGCCACTCGACGGGCGATGCGGAAGGTGGCGTCGGTGCTCTCCTCCAGGTCCTGGCCGACGACGGTGGCCACCAGGGCGGCGGCATCGGCGACCTCCCCAACCAGCTCCCGGCTGTCGAGATGGGCCAGGCAGGCATACGCGTCACGGGCCCGGGAGTCGATGAGAGCGGCCCGGGCCTCGGTGTCGTCCCAGTCGATGTGGGGTTTGGACGAGCTGGCGTAGTCGTCTCCACTGGTCATCACCGAACGCAGTTCGGCCTCCAGTCCGGCGTCGGCCACCTTGAGCAGTCCCCGGATGGCCGAGCGGATGAGGGTCACGGTGTCCATGGTGGCCACCGCGTCATACAGGGGCGTGGAGTCCAGCACCCGCTTGTGGCCCACCAGCCCGGCGGCGCCGGCCGCCTCCACCGTCACCTCGAAGATGCGCCGGGGCGCCTCCGATACGTCGAGCCTCGCCCGCATGTCGACCAGCACGGTGTGGGCCGAAGCTGCCGTAGTCAAGGTCGAGGCCGCCGGCTGCGTACTTCCAGCGGGCGTCGAACTCGAAGGCCTGGACCGCTTCTCGATCGCTCAGGCCGAAGAGACGTTGCAGCACCATGACCACGGCCACGATGGAGGGCGGCACGCTGTGACGGCCGCGTTCGCTGAACAGGTCGGCGAACATCTCGTCGGGGAACAGGCGGTGGCACTCACGGTGCAGCACCGCCCAGATCGAGTTCTCGGCCACCCGACCGTCGCAGACCACCGCCGATCCCACCAGCAGGTCGGCCTGCCTCGGGGCCAGGCCGACTGTCACCGCACGCCACCAATCGGGAATCTCATGCCTGTAATTCTGACCGATGCTCAGCCGGATCGCGAGCACTCAGGCGGTCACCGCGAAAGACACCAGCCACCTAGAGCTCGTTCCCTGAACTCAGGCCGGGAGTAGTGCGCCCGCTATCACCTGTCGTGCCTCGGCAGGCGACCCTGTGATATCGACGATCCGGTCAAGGCCGGTCATCCGTAGGAGGCGGAGGACGCTGGAACGATCGCAACACAGCGCCACGCTGCCCCCGGCCTCCCTGAGGCGTCGTATGCCGCCTACGAGGGCTCCGAGGCCGGCCGAGTCGACGAAAGGCACTTGTCGGATGTCGATGATGGTCCCTTGGCGACCCAGGACCTCGGCGACTCCCGCCCGCAGATCGCAGGCTGTGAAGGAGTCGAGCTCCCCGACGACGACCATTACCGCCGGATCGCTGTCATGGTGCGTGGTCACACTGAAGCCCGGCTCGTTCTCACGTGCTGTCATCGCACCAGTGTGGAGGCCCTCGGGTGCGGACGGCTCCCGGTCAGGTTGCAATTCGATGACGTTCGTGCGGCCAAAGCCGGCGCACCGACGAATCGTCACCAGATCGCGACCCCTTCGCTTCATGGACGCCAACTTGGCCCGGGATGCTGACGCAGGAGTGCTCAGAACGGTCGCTGCCATGTCACCCAGCCCCGTGGGGTCCCCTGCGGGGGCCGGGCTCGGCCAGCCGGTCACCCACCCCCGGTGCCGCTCGGTCGTACTGGTACTTGTAGTGCCAGGTGGCGACGAGCGCGTCGTATACGGCCACGCTCATCAGCGCATAGCCCCGCGAAGAGAGGGGCGGGTCCTT
>JBBQRO010000159.1:0-7779 GCA_038214685.1 Acidimicrobiales bacterium | reverse complement strand
ACGCCCTGCGGCTGCCGCCGGGCGACGCCCAGGTGTCCACCCTGTCGGGTGGGGAGCGCCGGCGGGTGGCCCTGTGCCGGCTGCTGCTGTCCAAGCCCGACCTCCTTCTGCTCGACGAGCCCACCAACCACCTCGACGCCGAGTCGGTGGCCTGGCTGGAGCGGACCCTGCAGGACTACGCCGGCACCGTGGTGGCCATCACCCACGACCGCTACTTCCTCGACAATGTCGCCCGGTGGATCCTGGAGCTGGCCAACGGCCGGGGTACGCCGTTCGAGGGCAACTACACCGGATGGCTCGAGCAGAAGCAGGAGCGCCTCCGGCTGGAGCAGAAGGCCGACACCGCCCGGGCCAGGACCCTCGAGCGCGAGCTGGAGTGGGTGCGGATGGGGGCCAAGGCCCGCCACGCCAAGTCCAAGGCCCGCATCGACGCCTACGACAAGCTCTTCGCCGAAGCCCGGGAGGCCGAGGCCGCGGCCAAGCGCCTGGAGATCGCCATCCCGCCCGGTGACCGCCTCGGCGACCTGGTGATCGAGGTCGACGGCCTGAGCAAGGCCTACGGAGACCGGCTGCTCATCGAAAACCTGTCCTTCTCCCTGCCCCCCGCCGGCATCGTGGGCGTGGTCGGCCCCAACGGGGCGGGCAAGACCACCCTCTTCCGCATGATCACCGGCCAGGAGAAGCCCGATTCAGGAGCGATAAAGATTGGAGCGACGGTGGACCTGGCTTACGTCGACCAGAGCCGCGACAGCCTCGACGCCGACGCCACGATCTACTCTGAGATCACCGGCGGCCAGGAGTTCTTCAAGATCGGTACTCGCGAGGTGAACGGCCGGGCCTACGTGGCGTCGTTCAACTTCACCGGCTCCGACCAGCAGAAGCCGGTGGGCCTAGCTTCTGGCGGCGAGCGCAACCGGGTCCACCTTGCCAAAATGCTGCGCCGGGGCGGCAACGTGCTCCTGCTCGACGAGCCCACCAACGACCTCGACGTCGACACGCTCCGAGCGCTGGAGGACGGCCTCGAGTCGTTCCCGGGCTGCGCGGTGGTCATCAGCCACGACCGGTGGTTCCTTGACCGCATCTGCACCCACGTCCTGGCCTTCGAGGGCGACAGCCAGGTCCGGTGGTTCGAGGGCAACTTCGCCGACTACGAGGTGTGGCGGCACAAGGAGCTGGGCGCCGCCGCCGACCAGCCCCACCGCATCAAGTACCGCCCGCTGGTGCGGTAGCCACAGGGCAAGGTGTCGCATGGGCGGATTGCCCAGTGGGTATGCCCGTGGCAGCACACGCCCCAACCGCGCCACCTCTTGGCCCGATAGAAGGAGACCTCCCCATGGATGCCCTCAGCCTGCTCACCGCCGACCACAACCGGGTGCGCGGTCTGTTCGCCCGCTTTCAGTCGGCCGAGGAGGAGAAGGATACGGCGACGATGACGGAGCTGGCGGCCAAGATCATCGTCGAGCTCGAGGTGCACACCACCATCGAGGAGGAGATCTTCTATCCAGAGATCCAGGGCGCGGACACCGAGCTCAAGGACTCGGTGGCCGAGGGCATCGAGGAGCACCACGTGGCCAAGACGCTGATGGAGGAGGTCCAGCTGCTCACGGCCGACGACGACGCATGGGTGGCCAAGATGAAGGTCCTCATCGAGAGCGTCGAGCACCACGCCGAGGAGGAGGAGCAGGAGATGTTCCCCGAGACCCGCAAGAACTTCGACAAGGCGGCACTTGAGGAACTCGGCGTGCGGCTCGAAGCCCGGAAGGCCGAGCTCGGGGCGCCGACCGCCGCCGACAAGGAGCATTTGTCCACCGAGCAACTCAAGGAGCTGGCCCGGGAGCAGGAGATCCCCGGTCGCTCGACGATGGATCGCGAGGAGCTCGTGGCCACGGTGGATCCGGTCTGAGCGACGCCGAGGAGCGCCTGGAGGCCGAGCGGCAGCGGGCCTGCGCCCGCGCCGCCGGCCTCCGAGGTGACCTGGAGGCCATCGTCGAGGCGGCGGCGCTCACGCCACCCGACGACGAGCACGACCCGGAGGGCTCGACGATCGGGTTCGAGCGGGCCCTGGTGATCGACCTGTTGGGCCAGGCCGAGGCCGACGTCGAAGCCTTCGACCACGCTTTGGCCCGCCTGAAAGGCGACACGTACGGCTCCTGCACCGGGTGCGGCCGTCCCATCTCGGCCGAACGGCTGGCCGCTCATCCCACCGCCCTCACCTGTGTGGCCTGCGCCCAGGCCGGCACTTCGGCGACCTCGGTGCGGCGCACGCCGAGGTCGTAGACCGGCGATCCCGGCTCCGGTCGGGCTGCCCTGGGCCCGCGATCGCCGGCCTGTCAGGATTCGGCCCGTGCTGCTCGCCGAGCTGGTCGAAGCGTCATGCCGGGTCGGGGCCACCCGGTCCCGGAAGCTGAAGCTCGCCGCCCTCGCCGAGGTCCTGAGCCGGGCCGGCGCCGAGGAAGCGGGTCCGGCCGCCGCTTTCCTGGCCGGCCAGCTGCGGCAGGGCCGGGTCGGAGTCGGCTGGGCGCTCGTCGGCGCCATCGACGTCGCGCCCGCCGCCTCCTCGTCGCTCACCGTCCTCGACGTCGACCAGGCGGCTGGCCTCCTCGCCGACCTCGCCGGCCCCGGCTCGGCTGCCGCCCGCACCGCCGCCTTGGCCGGACTATTCGCCCGGGCCACCGAGGGCGAAGCCGAGTTTCTTCGTCGGCTGCTCCTCGGCGATCTCCGCCAGGGCGCCCTCGAAGCGCTGGTGACCGACGGCCTGGCGATGGCCGTCGGGGTGGCCGTCGACGTCGTCCGGCGGGCGGTGATGCTCGAGGGTGACCTGTCTCGGGTGGCGGCGACAGCGGTATCCGAGGGTGAGGCCGGCCTGTGCGCCATCGGGCTGCAGGTGCTCCGCCCGGTGCAGCCCATGCTGGCCGCCACCGCGGTCGACGTGCGCGCAGCCATCGGCGCGTGTGGGTTGTCGTCGGTGGAGTGGAAGCTCGACGGCGCCCGCATTCAGGCCCATCGGGATGGGCCTGAGGTCCGGCTGTTCACCCGGAACCTGAACGACGTGACCGCCCGGCTTCCCGGTGTGGTGCACGCCGTCCTGGCCCTTCCGGCCCGAAGCATCGTCCTCGACGGTGAGGTGCTGGCGGTGGGCGTCTGGTTCTTCGACCTCCTCCACCTCGACGGGGTCGACCTGCTCGACGAGCCCCTGCTCCACCGGGCCGCCCTGCTCACTGCCGTCGCCGGTCCCCTTCGCGTCCCTTCGGTAGTGACCGACGACGCCGACGTCGCCGCCGAGTTCGCCGAGAGCGCCCTGCGGGCCGGCCATGAGGGCGTGATGGTGAAGGGGGCATCGTCGCAGTACGAAGCGGGGCGAAGGGGATCGGCGTGGCGCAAGGTAAAGCCGGTCCGGACCCTCGATCTCGTCGTGCTCGGTGCCGAGTGGGGTCACGGCCGGCGCCGGGGCTGGCTGTCGAACCTGCACCTCGGCGCCCGAGAGACCGAGGGCGGATTCGTCATGGTGGGCAAGACGTTCAAGGGCCTCACCGACGAGCTCCTGACCTGGCAGACCGAGCGGCTGCTCGAACTGGAGGCGTCGCGCGAGGGGATCATCGTCTTCGTGCACCCTGAGCTGGTGGTGGAGATCGCCCTCGACGGCGTCCTGCCGTCGGACCGGTACCCCGGCGGCGTCTCCCTGCGCTTCGCCCGGGTACGCCGCTACCGCCCTGACAAGACGCCGGCAGAGGCCGACGTCATCGACACGGTGAGGGCGATCAGGCCGGGCTCGGGCTGAAGGAGACGGTGACGCTCGTGTAGCCGAGAGCCCGCGTCAGACCTTCGAGCACCTTGCGGGTGTTCTCCTCGGCCTTGGCCCGCAGATCGCTGGCCACGGCCGCCTCCCGCATCTTCCCCTGCGCCGCAATCACGAGGGCCCGCTCGCTGGTGGGGTTGTCGGAGAATGCCGAGCCGATCCGGTCGAGCACCCCACGGTCCCGGCTCACGACCCGGCTGTTCTCCGGGTCGACAGTAGGGTCGGCCACGGTCGGCGCGGGCAGGACGATGGTCACCGCCGTCCGGTCGGGCGAAACCTGAATGGAACGCTCGTCGAGCTGCGAGAAGTCGACGATCGCGTCGACCGACCCGCCGGCCACGAACACCGTGCGCTCGCCCCGGATGAACGAGGGGACGAAGCGGGTGTCCTTCTCGGTGTCCACGATCACCTGGAAGTTCCCGGTGGCGGCGTGGTACTCGCTCAGGTCGGCCAGCGACTGGAGGAGCGCCGGCTGGGTGCGGTCGACCGTCTCGCTGCCGAAGGGATTCGGAATCGACGGGAGCAGGTCGCCAAGCCGGCCGGCACCCACCAGGGCGGCCACGAGAACCAGGCCGGCGATGACCAGCCCTCGTAGCCGGGACGGGCGGGGCATGACGACGGTTACCCCACTGTCTGCGTCGCGACCGGCCATACGGTCCAGTGTGCCCGAACCGGCCGCCGATCACTCCTCATGCCGGGCGGAAGGTCACCTTGCGGCTCGCGACGTCGACGGCGGTCAGGCGGACCCGCAGCGGCTGGCCGAGGGGCAGGTCGGGGCCTTCGCAGCGGGCCCGCACCGCAGGATCGCGGAGCTGCACAACGCCCCGCTTCTCGCCGCTCTCCACCACTACAGCCTCGAAGTCATCGCCGACACGCGGGCCAAGGACGATTGCCTCGGCCAGGTCGACGACGGCCCGTTCCAGTGCCTGCGCCCGGCGGGTGGCGCCGGCCATCTCGCCCGGTAGGTGAGGCAGGGCACTGCGGGCCCAGTCCGGCACTTCGACGCCCGCAGCCAGGGCCAGGCACACCTCGCCGACGTGGCGGTCGGCCAGGCGGCGCAGTGGCGCGGTGCAGTGGGCGTAGGGCGCCGCCACCGCGCTGTGGAGGGGCTGCTCGGGAGGGGCGCCGTCGAAGGCGGTGTACGCCGCGCCCCGCAGCAGCCGCCCGGCGAAGGTCAGCACGGCAGCCGCCTCGGGCACGTCGGGGTCGAGCGCGGAGATGACCTCGGCGTAGCTCGCCCCGTCGGGCCAGGCCAGCCCGAGGGCCAGGGTGCTGAGGCGCAGGGAGGCGACCTCACGGGGGTCGGGCGGCGGCAGGGTGCGCAGCAGGCCGACATTGCCGTCGAGCATGAGACGGGCGGCCGCCATGCCGGTCAGCAGGCTGATCTCGGCGTTCCACGCCTCACTGGGCAGAGGGGCCCGGAAGACCAGGCACGGCCGGCCGTCAGGGCCATCGGCCACGTCCTGCTCTGGCGTGGGCAGGTGAACCGCCCCCCGGTCGGCCGCCCGGCGCTGCCGGAGCCGCCCGACCTCCTTGAGCAGGGCCAGCCCCTCGTCGGCGGCACCGGTGTCGAGCAGCCCCTGCACCTCCGGGTACGCCATCTGGCGGCGGGAGCGGACCCGGGCCCGCCGTAGGTCGGTGGACAACAACTCGCCGTCACCGTCGAGGTCCAGCGCCCACAGCAGCGCCGGGCACTCCTGGCCGGGCAGCAGGCTGGCCGCGCCGGCGCTCAGGGCCTCGGGGTGCAGGGGAACGTTGCGGTCCGGGGCATAGAGCGTGACTCCCCGGCGGTGAGCCTCGGCATCGACCGCACCGCCCGGGAGGACGAAGGCGGCAACGTCGGCGATGGCGTAGTGGACCCGGTAACCGCCGGGCCGGCGCTCGATACCGAGGGCCTGGTCGAGATCCCGACTGCCCTCCGGATCGACGGTGTACAGCGGGAGGTCGGTGCGGTCGTGGTCAGGCCACCTCGGTGACATGGCCGCCGCCCGGGCTTCCTCCAGCACCTCGGGCGGGAAGGCGCCGGGGACACCCAGCTCGTGGCGCAGCTCCTCCCAGCTCGGGGCCACATCGGCGACTACAGCGCTCGGGAGGTTGATGCGGGCGGCGGACATGACCGGAAATCAGGCGCCCGCGGGAGCGGCCTGGTAGGCCACGGCCTGAACCTCGACCAACATCTCCGGGTCGATGAGGCCGGAGACGCCCACCATGGCCGTGACTGGTCTGATGTCGCCGAACAACTCCCGATGGGCCCTGCCAACCTCTTGCCATCGACTGATGTCGGTCACGAAGAGCTGGGTCTGCACCACGTCGGCCAGTCCCACTCCGGCCGAGGCCAGGGCCGTCTCGACGTTGCGGAACGCCTGCAGCGTCTGGGCGTAGGCGTCGCCCACGCCGACCACGCGGCCGTCGACCGTGGCCGTCGTTCCCGCCACGAAGACGAGGGGCCCGGCCACGACGACTCGGCTGTAGCCGATGAGCGGCTCCCAAGGCGCACCGGAGGAGAGGCGGCGGACTGCAGGTTCCATGGCCGGACTATGTCATGGCGACGTGATCGCGAGTCATGGCGACGTGATCGCGAGTCGACGAGGGGCGGGCAAGCGCTCTGAACGCAGCCGGCGGGCGTAGTCTCGGGCATGGCCGAGAAGTCCCCGCAGTCGAACAGCCAGAAGAAGCAGGGCAAGACCCTGCAGGAGAAGCGCTCCGCCAAGAAGGCGAAGAAGGCCGAGAAGACCAAGCGCGGCTCGACCTAGCCGGTCAGCGCTCCTTGGCCGGGCGCCGGTGCACCGACACCGCGTAGCCGCCGCCCCTGAAGGGCTGGCGGTCCCACGTCGCCCATCGGTCGGCCAGGACCAGTCCGGCGGCCTGGGCGTCGGTGTCGTAGGTGGCCAGGTCGAGCCGGCCGGGCTCGAGGGAGAAGCCGGCCACCAGCGCCCCGCCCGGCTCGACGTGCCGGGCCAGATTGGCCACCACCGTCCCCTCCGTGCCCGCCGACAGGTAGATCATCACGTTCCCGGCCAACACGACGGCATCGAAGGTTCGGCCGAGATCGACACCGGCCAGGTCAGCGTGGATCCACGACAACGCCGGCGCCTTGGCCCGCGCCTTCTCCAGCATCGACGCGTCCACGTCGACCCCCGTCACCTCAAGGCCTCGCCGGGCCAGCTCGACGGCCACCCGTCCGGTGCCGCACCCGGCATCGAGCACCGACCGAGGGCCCAGGCTCTCGGTCAGGTCGGCCTCGCCATGGACGTTCTGACCGGCGGCGGCCAGGTCCTCCCACCGCTGGTCGTACGTCTGGCTGCGGCCGGCGGCCTCGGTCAGCCACCGGTTGTGGGCATCGGTGCTCATGGCAGTGGAGTGTAGGTACCCTGCCCCGTGCGCAGCCTGTGGATCGGTGTGGCCGGGTTCTTCGGCGCGGTGGCCCGCTACCAGCTCGACACCCTCATCTCCCGCCACGCCCGGGGCGCCTTCCCCTGGGGCACGCTGGTGGTGAACATCACCGGGTGCTTCCTGCTGGGCCTGCTCCTCTCCGTGTCGAGCGGACGGCTCGACGCCAACCCGACCCTGCGGACCGCCCTCACCGTCGGCTTCGTCGGGGCCTACACCACCTTCTCCACCTTCAGCCTGCAGGCCGTCCGCCTCACCGAGGATGGCGCGGTCGGCCTGGCCCTGGGGTACGTGGCTGCGTCGGTGGCCATCGGGCTGCTAGCGGCCTGGGCCGGTATGGCCGCCGGCCGGGCCTTGGCGTAGGAAAGCCGTCAGCCGACGCCAGCGGGTGTGGCGGACCGACTGGGCGCTCGACGTCGCCGTCTGACCGTCCGCCGACCGCGACTCAGTAGGGTCGGTTCCAGGGCCGCTCCACATGGGTCGGCTTGGGATCCTCCTGGTCGGGGTGGTGGGAGAGAAAAGCCGGAAGCAGGTCGAAGAGGTCGGACACGGCCAACGGGTCGCCGTTACCAGCCTTGCCGGTGCGGGCCGCA
>JBBQRO010000158.1:0-7789 GCA_038214685.1 Acidimicrobiales bacterium | reverse complement strand
CCTACTCGCTCATCTCCTTCGCCGTTCTGGTGGCGATGCAGGCAACGCTCACGCTGCCCGGGATCGCCGGGTTCGTGCTGGCCATCGGCATGGCGGTCGACGCCAACGTGCTGGTCTTCGAGCGGGCCAAGGAGGAGCATGCGAGCGGGCGGGGCGTGCGCTCGGCGACCGCCGCCGGGTTCCGCAATGCCTGGAGCGCCATCGCCGACTCGAACGCCACGACCTTGCTCGCCGCCCTCATCCTGTTCTTCTTCGCGTCCGGGGGTGTGCGGGGCTTCGGCATCACGCTGAGCGTCGGGGTGGTGGTGTCGATGTTCACCGTTCTGGTGGCAACCCGGGTGCTGGTCGACCTCGTGGTCCGCAGCCGGGCGCTGGTCGCCCGACCTCGCCTGCTCGGCCTGGAGACAGGTGGTCGGCTGCGGACTTGGCTGATGGAGCGGGGCCCGGACCTGCTGGGCCGGTCCCGGCTGTGGTTTGGCCTCTCCGCGCTCGCGATGGTCGTGGCCGTGGCCGGGATCACCACCCGCGGCCTCTCCTACGGGCTCGACTTCTCCGGGGGCAAGCTCGTCGAGTACAGCACCGAGCGGCCACCGGACCTCGAGCGCCTCCGTTTGGAGCTGGCCCAGGCCGGTCTGCCTCGGGCCGTGGTGCAGGCATCGGGTGAGGACGACGTCGTCGTCCGCACCGGATCGCTGTCCGCCGACGAGCAGGAGCGCGTGCAGGAGGCCGTCACCGAGGTGGGCGGGCCGGCGACGTTGCTGCGGGACGAGTTCGTAGGCCCAACCATCGGCAGCGAGCTTCGGCGCAACGCCATGATCGCTCTGGGCCTCGCCCTGACGGCCCAGCTGGCCTACCTCGCCGTCAGGTTCCGCTGGACCTACGGCGCCGCCGCCGTGGCGGCCATGTTCCATGACGTCGTCATCCTGCTGGGCGTGTTCGCCTGGTTGGGCAAGGAGCTCGACGGGGTGTTCGTCGCCGCGCTGCTGACGGTGATCGGCTACTCGATCAACGACTCGGTGGTGGTGTTCGACCGCATCCGCGAGGTCCGCCGGTCCCGGACTCGTGAGCCATTGGCGGTGGTGGCCAACGACGCCTGCCTGCAGACCATCCCGCGGACGATCAACACCGGCCTCGGTGCCCTGTTCATCCTGGTCGCCCTCTACGTGCTGGGCGGTGACACCCTCACCGACTTCGCCCTGGCCCTGCTCGTGGGGATCGTCGTCGGCACCTACTCGTCGGTGTTCACAGCCGCCCCCCTGGCCGTGGCCATCGAGGCCCGACTCTCGCCGGCGCCGGTGCCTGCTCGGTCAGGTCCGCTCAAGCCGGCTCCCAACCGGCGCCGTCCGACGCCATCCCCCTCGAAAGCGTCCGGAGACGAGGTGGTGCTGGCGGGCGGCACGGCCACCGGGCGACGATCTCCCAGCGATGGGAGACGCCCAAAAGGAGCAACGCACCCTCGACCACGCAAGGCCAAGAAGCGGTGACGAGCGAGCGAAGGAGGAGGAGGCGCAGATGAGCATCGACATCTCCGAGCGGCAGCTGCCCGAGCTGGGACGGCGCCGCGGCATGATCGCCGATGAGCGAGCCAGCCGCTCGGATCAGGTGCTCAAGCTGATCGCGACTCCTGCGTCGCTGGAGAAGACTGACCTCTCGGTCGCGCCGCCTCCAGGAGCCAATGCAGCATTCCCACCGTCGGATCCAACCGTCCCGACTCGATCCGCCACACCGTCGAGGCCGCCACCCCGGCCCGCTCAGCCAGATCGCGTCCTGCCGGGTCAGCCGCCATCTTGAGCGGGTCGAGGTCGCGTTTCCCTCGTCACCGACGCAGGCGGTCGCCGTGGACCAGTCGAGACCGTCGCTCCGCCGCACCCGCTGCTTGCGTGCAGGTGGTGCAGCGGCGTGCCATGGGTCCGACCCGGGCGATGAAGGTAGCATTCGCTGGCGCAAGCCGTATCAGCTACCGGGCTCCTGGTCCGGTGTTCCCGCGGGTTCGCTCTCGCACCGGTCGAGCAGGCCGTGCAGGTTCCGCTGGCTGTCGTCGTCGAGACTTGCGCTGAGCAACCGGTCGATACGCTCTCGACCGAGGCTTTGTCGGAGTTCGCTGAGCCGCCGCAGATCGATCGCCATCTGAGGCACGGCGAGGCGCAGCCGGATGGACAATGCCTTCAGGTGCCACTCGACCGCGGCAGCTTCTGAGCCCGCTCGGCCACAAGGATCCCGAGCTGCGAGTAGCTCGAGGCAATGCCGCGGCCAGGTTGCCCAGGCGCTCGTTGGATCTCCAGGGACTGGCGGTAGCCGGCCTCGGCCTCGTCGTAGTCGCCCCCATCCTGGGCCAGCATCCCGAGCTGGCCGTAGCTCAAGGCCATGCCGGCCTCATTGCCCAGGCGCTCTTTGATCTCCAAGGACTGGCGGTAGCGGGCCTCGGCCTGTCACCCCGAGCCTGGGCCAGCCTCCCGAGTTGGTGGCAGCTCGTGGCCGTGCTGCGGCCCAGGTCGTCGTCCCGAACCTCGTCGGCCTCCCGAGCTGGCAGGCCTACCCGTTCGCCCGCGTCGTCGGGATCGCCCTCGGCGGCGACAGGAAGAGCTGCAGCGTCACCCCGCCCTCCATCACCTGCGATCAGGCCCTGCCCGCCGGCAGCGTGACCCCCGGCGGCACCATCATCACCGCGTACCAGCCGTACTGACGGCCTCCTGCGGCTAAGGGGCTCGGGCACGAGCCCCAAGGAGCCCGCACGCGCCGGGTCGTAGCCCGGTCAGCGTCATCCGTCGCCTACCAGGTCCCGACGGTCCTAATCACCTCGGAGTCGGCGGGTCCCTGGGGCGGGCACAATCGATGAAGCGCTGCGAAGAATCCAAGAGCCGCTTGGCCGACCGCTGCGTAGATCTCGTCTGCCGGGCCGACGGCTTTATTGGCGATCGATCCCCCCATGACCGATAGCAGCATCTGCCCTGAGGGCCCAAGCGATTCAGCTCGAAACCGCAGTGGTTGATCCGGGAAAAGGCACTCCCCCTGGCCCACCTGACGACATCTATCAAGCGCTTGGACGACGTACGGCCACAGCCAGTTGACGTCGTCCCACAGTTCAAGCGACAACACCTCGGCCCCGTCGATACTGAGGACGATGGCGCCCGGAACCCAGCGGCAGTCGGCATCAAGGGACTCGACGTCCTCGATCGGGATGAACCTCCCGTCGCCGAACCGGAGGTAACTTCGGACCTCGACCCGGCTCATAATGGGAAAAACTGTCCAATCCGACCGTTGCTCACGCCTAGAGCATACCGCTTGCCGTTGACAACACCCTCGACTGTCCCCCAGCCGGCGCCGATGTCGATGAGTTGCTGCCGGTTCTGGCGAGCGACAGCGCCGATCGCAGCCTGCACGTCGCCGATCGACATCGCTTCATCGAAGAAGGTCTGGGTCGCCTTCGTGGTTCCATCCCAATAAGATGGATGATGACGCTTGAGGATGTGGGTGAGCCCTCTCTTGTCGAGTAGGAAGTTGGAGTTGCCAAACTGAAAACGCTGGCTCCTCCAGTTCCGCAGCCCCGAAATCGGTCCCTTTTTTACCCGTCCTGTAGGGGCACCGCCTCGGCCGGGAGGAGTTTCAACTGGTTTCCTCTCACCACTGGTCGGTGCTCGCTCCTCCTGAGCACCTTCCTTGACGACCTTCTCACCGGCCTCCTCAGCACCTTCCTTGACGACCTTCTCACCGGCCTCCTCAGCACCTTCCTTGACGACCTTCTCACCGGTCTCCTCAGCACCTTCCTTGACGACCTTCTCACCGGTCTCCTCAGCAGCTTCCTTGACGACCTTCTCACCGGTCTCCTCAGCAGCTTCCTTGCCGCCCTTCTTCGAGAAGCGTTTGATGAGGTCGGGGAGCAGCTTCGCCGCCTTCTCGACGAGAACCTTGAAGCCACCCTTGAGGCCGGCTTCCACCAGTGCGGTCAACGTCTTACGAGCCGCCGACTTGGCGGTGTAGATGACGGCGGTGCCCACTCCAAAGGTCACTGCGCCGAGGGCGATCGCCGCAATGTCGATGGCGGCGGAGATGCATGAGATGGTGCGGCCGACGGCGCCGGCGTCCTCGCCGGTGACGACGTTGTCGCCGGTGACGCAGGCACAGGTGTCCTTGACCGTGCTGATGCCCGGCGTGATGTCCGTGCCCAGGTCGACCGCCCCCTGCACGCCCTTGTTTGCCTTCTTGACCAGCTTCGAGGTGGCGCACCCGAGGAGCTTGCAGGCCATGCCCACCGGGGAGTGATCGAGGGCCCAGCTGGCGGCGTTCTTGGCGATGCCACCGGCCTGCTTGATCTTCTCGACAACGCCGGGGAAGCGCTTCTTCAGGGCCTCCTTGGCCTCCTTCAGCTTCCCCAAGGCCTTGCCGCCCAGCTGCTTGGCCGCTCCCAGCGCCTTGGTGATGCCCGTGACCTGAGCCAGGCGCTTCACGCCGGAGCCGACCTTCTTGGCGCCGGACCATGCCTTGGAGCCGGCCTTCTTGACGACCCCCCACGTCTTGCCGGCCCACGTCTTGGCTGCGCCGAGGGCCTTGCTGCCGAGGGACTTCGCCGACGACCACGCCTTTGACCCGAGGGCCTTGGCCCCGGACCAAGCCTTGGACCCGAGAGACTTGGCGGTCGAGGCCGCCTTGCTGGCCAGGGACTTGGCGGCGCTGGCCGCCTTGGTGCCGAGCTGCTTGGCCGTGCTGAGCGCCTTGGTTCCCAGCTCCTTGGCCTTGCTGAGGGCCTTGGCCCCAAGCTCCTTGGCCTTGCTCGCCGCCTTGGTCGCCGCATCCTTGCCGGCTTTGAGCGCCTTGCTGCCAGCCTTCTGTGCCGCACTCAGCGCCTTGGACGTCCACTTCTTCGCTGCGCTGATGGCCTTGTCGGCCAGGCCGCGAGCCGCGCTCAGCACAAAGCTGAGGAGCCCCGAGGCCTTGCCGAGGATCGCCTGGGCCTTGGCTGCGACCTTGCTCGCCGCGCCCCCGGTCAGCTTGTCGGCGAGACCCAGGAGCTTTTGCCCGGCGGCCTTTGCCTTCGATGCGATCTGGGTCCCGGCGGCCTTCGCCACGTTCCAGACCGCCTTGCCCATCTGGGTCGCCTTGGCCGCGACCTTCGTGCCTGCGCTCTTCGCCGTGTTGAACAGCGCGGTGGCCTTCGACTTCGCCCCGGTCCACGCCTTGGTGCCCATGCTCTTGGCGCCGTTCCACGCCTTGGTGGCGGCCGACTTCGCTCCGTTGTAGGCCTGCCGCCCGAGGTTCTTGGCCGTCGACCAGGCCTTGGTGGCGGCTCCCTTGACTGCACCGGCGGCCCCCTTCACCGCCTTGGTGGCCAGGTCCCGGGTCTTCTTGCCTGCGGCCAGCGCCACCGCACCAACGGCGGATCCGACCTGCACGGCCTTTTTCCAAGCCTTGCCCCCGAGGTCCTTGGTGACCTTCCAACCCTTCTTCACCGCAGAGGCGACCTTGTCGTAGGCCTTGCCCACGAACGCCCCGATGGCGGCGCAGAGGTTGCCGATCGACATCTTCGATGCGGCTGCCTTGGCCGCCGCCACGGCCTTGCCTCCGTACTTCTTGGCCCCTGACAGAGCCTTCCCGGCCGCGCCCTTGACGGCCGACCACGCCTTGGTGCCCGCGCCCTTGACCTTGGACCAGGCGGCCGCGCCGGCACCCTTCACCTTCGACCAGGCGCTGCTCCCGAGCGACTTCGCCGTGTTCCAAGCCCGCGTGCCGAGCGACTTGGCGCCGCTCAACGCTGCGCCGCCCAGCTTCTTGCCGAGGTTGACGGCGCTTGCTCCCGCTGACTTGGCGAAGTTCCAGGCCCCGGTGCCCGCCGCCTTGGCCGCCCCGGCCGCCGCCCGGCCGACGCTCTTGGCCGTGTTCCAGGCGGCGGTTCCGGCCGACTTGGCCGCCGTTGCCGCTGCCGTACCGGCCCGCTTCGCACCGTCGACGATGCTGGAGCCCACGCTCTTGATGGCCCCCCAGGCGCTGCTGCCGGCACTCTTGGCGCCGCTCAGCGCTGCGCTGCCGAGGCTCTGGGCGGCGCCGACCGCCGCTTGGCCCAGACCGCGGACGACCCCCATCGCCGCATCCGACAGCTTCTTCAGCGGGTTGAGGCTCCCGACGTCGAAGCGCTGCACAGAGTGTGCCGGCTGGGTGGCCTGGATGCTTCGGAGGCCCACGGCGGCGGTACCGTCGCTCGTCACTCCGCCGCCTATGGCACCACCGCCCTGCCGGGCGGCCGCCTCCACCGCGTTGCCAGCTAGGGCGGAGCCGCCGAGGAGATCCGTGTGCCCCTTGCGGGGCGCCGGCAGACGGGGACGGCTGGCGGCCGTGGTCGGAGCTAGCCGCTGCACCGTCCGGCCGGTGTCGCTGCCACGCTCCGACTGATCCTTCTCGGCGGCGCAGGGTCCGCAGCCGCATGAGCCCTCGCAATCCCCCGGTTGCAAGGCCACTGCCTGGCGTTGCCCTGGTGTTGCAGGCTCGTCGGTCTCAGCCTCGGCCTGCTCGGTCGCTGGCTCCGTGGCCTCCGACGGCGCCTCTAACGGAGTGTCGCTCGACGTCCCTCGCCCGGCGGGAACCTGGTCTGGGTCGACCACATCCGAGGCCACAGCTGTTTCGGTGGTCGCTTGCTCCTCGCCCTCCGCGGCGGGGCTCTGCTGTTCTTCGGCCTCAGCGGCAACGTCCAGGCTCGACGCCGGCCGTTCGGCGCTCGCGTCGCCGTTCTCGATCGCCGGCTTGGGAGGCAACTGCTCGAGCTCCACATCCGGAACCGGGTTCTCGACGTCACCCTCGGCGCGGCGCCGCTGCACGGCAACACCGTCAGCCATGTTCCTGGCCCCCGCTCCCGCCGTCCGCTGAGACCCGCCCGACGAGGCTGCACAGTCGGAGGAGGACGCGTCGGAACCGGCAGCCCGGTCATCAGTCCGGATCGTGGCGCCCGCGCAGGCGCGCTGCACAAGAACGGCCGAAGGTGCCGGCTGTTCTTCGTCTTGTTCGGAGCACGGACCGCATCCGCACTCTTCACCACACCCCGACCGCTGGACGGGGAGATGATCGGAGGCAGTGAGCGGTGGACCTCTCGCCCGGGCAGGCTCCACCGTGCGGCCGCCGGCTGGATCGCCATGCGTCAGGATCACCTGTCCCCCAGGACCGAGCGCCGTCCGTCGCTGCACAGGCGCGTCCAGGTGTTGCAGGCTCGGAGCGGGACGCGGCGCTGGTCGCCGACCGGATGTTGGGCGGTTCCTACTGCGGCACGATCCGCTGCCCCGTCGAGACGTTTGGACCACAACAGCGTCCCCACACGTTTCCTCGAGGCTTGGCTCGACCACACCCCCCGGGGCTGAGTGCAAGGCGGCCCCTGCGAGCTTTGCTGTCGGACCAGGGGGCACGTTCGGAGCCTGCGGCTGGTCCACCTCGGTCCTGGCGGGCAGGGGAAGGGAGTCGGCGACCACCGGCGGCTGGGCGCGCTGGATCGAGGGGGGAGGTGCGATTCCGCGAGGCGGTACCGATGAGACCGGAAGCGCTGAGGCGCGGCGCTGGAGGCCGAACACGGGCGGTCTCTCAACCTCGGCTGGATGCTCCTCCACCGACCTTCGTTGACCCGGCGCCGCTGGGGGAGGTGCAGGTGAAGCGGCGGCAGGGGGCGGCCGTCTGGCTCCGAGCATGCGACTGACGGCAGCGTTGCCGGCCATGTTCCCGAGCAAGTCGAGTCCACCTGCTCTCGCTGCCTCCGGCCGTGCCCGTTCCGCCCGGGCAGCAGCCAGGGGGTGTGCCGTGCGCCCCTGATCGTGGATGT
>JBBQRO010000157.1:0-7812 GCA_038214685.1 Acidimicrobiales bacterium | reverse complement strand
CGCCATGATCGACCCGGCGAACCAGCCCTCGCAGAACGTGTGCCGGAAGCTTGGGTTTGTCTTCTTGAAGGAGGCGTCCGTGGACGGGGACGCCCGAAATCTCTACAGCCTCATCATCGGGGGCGCACCTCGATAGGTGTTCTTGGGGGGCGCGGTCGGAGCAGCGTGGGGCGGTTCAAGGGGTGAGCGGAGCCCACGGTGCACGCCCGAACCAGCCTTGCGCCGTCCTCCTGCTCGCCAAGTATGTGGGCCCGTTCGCCATCTACTCGCCACTTTGTCGGCGCATTCGCCATCAATTTGGGATCCCTACAAGAAGACAAGAAGAAGAAGTGTAGGTTCCGCACGAAGTTGGCGAGCCGTGCCGCATGAACATGGCGAGCGGAGCGGGGTGCGGTGCGACGTCAGCACCGAGTACTTGGCGAATTCCTACGTCCGCCAGTGGACGGCGTGGTCCGCCGCCTGTTCCGCCGGCCAGGGGTAACTGGTCAGTCGAGGTCTGGACCGCGGCAGTCTCGGAACATGAGCGGTCCTCGACAGGCGGACCCCAAGGCCCTCAGGGGCTCCGGTCGAGCAACGTCCGTGCCCAGAGCGGGCGCGATGATGCCGGTATGTCAGAGCCGGTGGACCTGGTCGACCAGAAGGTCGAGTTATGGAAGGTGCAGCGCCCTTCACGCGTCTGGGACGTAGCCGACGGCGCAACGTGGTGGACGACGGTGGACCTGTTCGCCGGGCATGGCATGGCTGACATCGTCTCGGCAGTACGGCCCATGCTCGAGTCCATGCGGATCGGCGTGGTTCTTTGGAGCTTGGCCAACGAACACAACATGCGGCGGGTCTTCGCAGGCGAGAACAGCGGCGCTCCATACGTCGTCGTGGCCATGCATGGCGATGCCGGGCGCATGCTCCTGGCCCCGAGCGACTCCACGCCGGGCTTCAAGTCGTCCTTCTCCGTGGAGGAGGTTCGGTCGATGGTGCGGGTCCCTGGCAAGGTGGTGGTGGGGCTCGGCTGCGCTAGCGGAACGCAGCAGTGGGCCGACGCCTTCTTCGAGGGCGGCGCAACCGACTACATCGCGCCGGCCTCGGCGCCCTTCGCCCATGCCGGGTCGGTGTTCACCACCATCCTGTTCTACGCCCTGACGCAGGGCCGGGACCTCGCTGAGGCAGTCCAGACTGCTCGCGCAGTCGATGAGGAACTTGCGATCTTCATGCATTTCCGGCGGTGAGTCAGGGTGGGATTGCGGATAGCGAGACCGGCGGGCGGTGGAGCGGCGTTCTCTTCGACCTGTTCGGCGCCATCGTCGAGCCGTCCCAATGGACCGCCACGAATACGCGCTCGCTGCCGCAGCCGAAGCTGTCGAACTAGATCCCGGTTGGTGCAGCCAGGCGTGGGTGGCCGACTACAACAACCGCGTGCGGGGACGGTCAGGGGCCATCGCAGGCCACGGACAGGACGATGCTGAGGTCAGTTCGCAACCGGCCCGACCACAGCAGGCGCAGCAGCGCCGGCCGCACCACTTCCGCCGGCCCAATCCCGTGACAGCGGCGGTCGAGATCGCCAATCGTGTCGCCTTTGTCGGCCATCGCCATCACGGCGTCGAGAAGCTGGGCGCCGAAGCGGTCACGGCGCCGGTAGCCGGCCAGGAACCGGACTTTGCCCAACAGCACCTCCGGGGCGCCGGTCCACACTTCGTGCTGCCACCCCCGAGCCCCGAAGACATGACCGGCCCAAGCGAAAGTCGCGGCCACCTTGGGATCACCGATGCGATCGGGTGGCTTCACGTTCACGATCGTGATTGCCCCGGCCCGGTCGATCAGCGCGATGTCCGGCACGTGGCGCCGCTGTTGCCCGGCGACCACCGCCTCCACCAGGAACGGCTGGGCGACGATCCAGCCCACGTGGGGTGCGAAATCGGCCAGCAGCATCCGGGCCAGCCCCAGTCGGCTCTCGTAGGCCACGTGCCCCCCGGTTGTCGCCGACCAGTACGGGCCCGAGTAGTGCGCTTGGCCCCGATGCCAACGGAGCTGGCGCCACGGTGCCACCTCACCGCTGCGCAACACCTCCAGCGCCCTAATCGAAGCGAGCTCGGACTCGATGCCGGTGAAGGACCGCCAGGTGATCCTGGCTGAAGCCGGATTGCCGGAGTCCATGCCATCGGAGGCGCTGCCTGTCAAGGGCCAGTACCCAGTGTCGCGTCGATGTTGGTGGATCACCGAAGCCTGACGAGGCCCTGACAGGTAACCCGGGCGGGATCAAGCCCCATTTATCGGGGTCGGGCCTCCTCTCTGGGATGATGCCGGGCGTGACAACCGGCACGTCCTCCGCGGGCCTGTGGACACGGCGAGCGATGCTGCTGCTTGCCCTGATTCTTTGCTGCCACCTCGCGTTCTTCGCATACGTGATGTGGGGCCTTTACGCCACCAGGAACTGGTAGGTCGACGAAGGCTGGCCCCAAACCCGGACGAGCAGGCGACACTGCGGCTGATAGCGGGCCAACGAGAGGCGGGAGTTTCATATCCGGGATCGCCAAGCAGCTCAACGAGACGGGCCTCCCCACCAAGCGGGGACGGCCCTGGCAGGCGATGACCGTGTATCAGATCTTCAACGACCCCACGAAGGAGATCGGGGCGGCGTCTTGAGACAGGCCCCCCGGCGAGAGGGCCTCTTGTTGCTCAGCCTGTGAATTGTGGCTGCCTGGTGATAGGTGAAGCTCGGCCGGTCGTGGTGCCCGTCGTACCTCTCGGAGGGAGTTGGGGAGTGGTCTGAATGCTGGTGACGGTGGTGGAGCTTGGAGGCCCGGGAAGCGTGCCTTCGTCGAAACTCATGAACGATTCCCCGGGAGCTGGCAAGGGAATCCGCCTAGATTCGACACCCGCCGGTTGACCAGGCTCAGTGCACTGGGCACTCACCGTGAAAGTGCTCCCCGCCGCAGCATTGGTCGGAACGGTCACGGCACCAAACAGGTTCCCGAAGAGGTCCACAATTGCTGGCCCCGAGAAAACGATGTTGGTCGACGGTCCAGGGCCACGCAGAAACAGTTGCGCAGTGTTCTGGCGCTCATTGGTGGCGAGGCAACTGCCGGTCACGGGAACCACGGTCGAGGTGGTGTCTCGGCGGATGCCGCTGATGACAGCGGTACCGCTCGCAGCGATCGCAGGGACCGGCGTCAGAGCTACCAGGCCCAGGAGCAAGGCGCCTGCCGAGGGCAGAGCCCACATCTTTCGGACCGTGTGCATGTCGACGGGACCGCTTTCTTGATAGGGAGACCCCAGAAAGGCGGGCGGCAGAGGCGGTTCGCCTCCTGCGATGAACATAACAGCGCGGCTCCGAGGGTGTACCCATTCAAGTAGGGCCACCCTTGCATCAGTTGTCGGCATCTCTCAGGAGGAACTTGAGCGGTTTCTCGGCGACGTGCGACTCGCGATCAAGCGGGCGGACGCGGCTTAGGCTGCTGCGGGGTCAGGCGGCTGCCCCCACCGCGACATCATCGAGGCTGTGAGCGACACGACAGAGCGGGACCGGTGGCACTTCGACGACCGGTGGTACGAAGTCACGATGACAAGCGTGGTCAGTCATCTCAACCGTGACGGCATGGCACTCGAACTGGACGACATTGGCCCTTCCCCCGGCCGCGGCATGGTCCTGGAGGCGTTCTACGACGATGACACCGGCCATATGACCTTCACGTCGTGCACCACTGAACCGCTGCCGTTCCTGCTCATCGAGGCGTTCATCGCAGAGGCCCGTCGTCGGCTCCCGCCCATCAAGCAATAGGTGCTTCATTCCTGGTCGCACCGTTTCGACACGGGTAGTCCAGAAGCGAGGCCACGACGAC
This sequence comes from Acidimicrobiales bacterium, assembly GCA_038214685.1. Classification (GTDB taxonomy): domain Bacteria; phylum Actinomycetota; class Acidimicrobiia; order Acidimicrobiales; family AC-14; genus CADCTB01. The sequence continues at coordinate 3,979 of JBBQRO010000157.1, read as the reverse complement.
GGTCAGTGGGCCGATGGCGGTTGGCAGTCTGGGCACAGGCTGCGTTCCGTGAGGGGACCGGACCTGCTGCCGCGGCTACCTCCGAGGCCAACGTCCTCGCCATCTATCCCCGGACGTTCGCCACGTGCTGCCACATGCGGCGGATTTCGCCATCTTCATCCGGAACCTACAAGAAGAAGTGTAGGTTCCGCACGAAGTTGGCGAGCCGTGCCGCCTGAACATGGCGAGCGAGCAGGTCCGGTGAGTCGTCAAGACCCGAGGTACTTGGCGAATCCCTGCATCCGTGCCCGGAGGCCCCGTTCTGTGGCCCGAGAGCCCCGGGAGCGCAGCAGGGCAGCGGTCAGAGGCTTCACCGCGGCCCCGGCGAGCCGCCCAAGCTCTCAAGGAGGTTCAGCCTTTTTCCCGATGTGTCGAGTCGCTCTTGGTCCCGGCGCAGGGAGGCGCGCGTGGGCGCGGCGATAGCAAGGCAGGCAACCGAAGCCGTCAGCCCGATGAGGTAGACCCACGGCTCTCCACCGAGGACGAGGAATCCTCCGAAGGCGAAGAGTGCTGGCGCCTCCGCCCACGCCATCCGGGCGAAGAACCGGCTGTGGAAGCTCTGGACCAGGCGGCCTGGATCGCTTCCGTCGAGTTGCGGAACCCAAACGCGGCCACCCACGAGCGACACGACCCCGATCAGGGCGACGCCCGCCGCAACGACCTCGGCGGAGACGCCCGTCCGGTTCAGTCCTCCCTCGCTGTGCAAGATGAGGACCACAACGCCGATGGAAACCACGGCGACGCTGAAGCCCGCCCAGATCCGCTGCAGAGCTCCTATGAATCCGGTTCCACGGGGGCGATCGTCTGCCACCACCCTGCGACGCCAGATCATCCAGACCATCGCCCACGCGACGGCCAGCGCTGGGAAGCCGAGTTCCTCGGGCAAGCGAAGGCCGAGGGCGCCGGCGACTGCGCCAATGCCGCTCAGCCCGAGCCAGCTCGCCAGCAACGACTTCCACCAGAGACCCTTTGGCGGGGATCTCGGCTCGGGGTGCTCCTGCATGGCGATTCATTCTGACGCTCGGCGCCGGAGCTCGTCTCGATTCGAGTCTGGCGACTGCGCTCCGAGGAGGATGGTTCTCGACGCCATCCGAGACGGTCATTGGCGAGAGCCGACGTCCGGGTAGCTGGCCGCCACTTCAGCCCGGCGCTTTCAAGCCGGAGTTGTCGGACCTCTCGGGTTCACGGACTCCCGCTCCGCCGCCTGGTTGGCCAGTCGCCGACCGAGGGCTGTGAGCCGATGCGGGGAACGAAGGCTGGCGCGGGTCATGAGCGGTCCTCCGCAGGCGGACTCCAGCCCTCGAAGGCTTCGGCCGAGCGTGTGGGCGTCGGTGTCGAGGGCGGCGGCAGCCTCGACGAGGCTGGTCGAGCGCGCTGCCACCCGGAACTTTCGGAGCCGGTCCGCGCCCCAGAAGCTGTTGAGCGCGGAGGAGAGCGGCTCGGGCAGCGTGGGGGGTGCGTCGGGGTTCGGCCCGAGGTGCTGGTCGGCTTGTTCGAGGAGTCGCTGGCCGAGCGGGGAGAGCTGTTGAGCCTTCTAGGCCCTGGTCGAGCGCTCGAGCAGCGTGCCCCCGCACGCCCGCTCGAGTTGGGCGAGCTGGCTCAGGAGCACCGGCGCGGTCGTCGAGAGCCGGACGGCGCCCTGGTTCAGCGAACGGGTCCGGACGTAGACCTGGAACCGTTCCACGCGCTGGCGGCCTGACTGGCCGAGGACGGCGCTGGCGAGTGGGTGGGGCCAGTCGTTCGGGCAGGAGATGCTGGCCGCGTGGCTGGCCCCGCCTGCTGGCGGGATCTCGTCCAGGCAGACCGGTGAGGGTGACCCAGTCTGCCGGCGGGGACCATGAGGTCGGCTCGTCCTGGCATCGGGTGGAGTCGAGGAGGCGACGGGCGTGAGCGCCGAGCAGTTCCGCGGCGAGCGGAGGCATGGCGAGTGGGAAGTGGTGGTAGCTGGCGAGGTGCTGAGGCTCGCTGGGTCGCACGCCGTCGGGTGCGTGCTCGAGCAGTCCGCCGGTCACGGTCTCCCAGATCCACAGCCGGGCGCAGCGCAGCTTGCGCGGCCCGCCGGTCACCATCCCGGCTTGGGCGCAGATCCGATCCCAACTTGGAGCATCCATGAGCGTGGTTGTCGCCGCGAGCTCGCGGCGCCGTAGGTAGTCGATCGGGCTGCCGTGGTCGAGCAGGCCGTCGCGGAGCTGGGTGAGCGCCCGGAGGATCGCGTGGCCGTGCTCGGTGGCGGCCAGGTTCCTCAGGACCGTCGAGCTGGTGCGCGAGAGGGTGGTGTCGGGGGTCCAGTTGGCGAGGACGGCGGCGAACGATCGGGTCGTGCCCGGGAGCAGGAGGGTTGCGGCGGCGACCTTGCTGAAGGTGATGGGGTTGTAGTCCCCAGGCGGTTGGAGCCGGACGACCCACTCAGGCCAGAGAGCGGTCGGTACGCAGCTGAGCCTGCAATCATCACCGGCGATGGAGGGCCGGGTCCCGGTGGTCGTGCTCCGCCATCGGATCCGGTCCGTGGGCCGTAGGAGACTGTCCCGGGTGGTGAGGACCCGTCCGGCGAGTGTGGCGCTGGCGGTCCGCCACGATCGGGGAAGGGGATGGGGACGGCCCCGCATGTCGGCGAGGGCAAGGGCGCGGAACCCGTCGTGGTCGGCGCCGGTGAGGGTCTGGTTGGCGCTGGTCATGGCGGCGGCCAGGGTTGCGGTGTCGCACAGCCCCTGGCGGGTGAGCGAGCTGGGGCTCAGATCGCGTTGGCCGGCAACGGTGACGACGTCGGCCAGGTCCTCCAGGAGCACCGCCATCGACGTGTCGCTGGTGGAGGGGTCAAGCAGCGGAGCGAGCCGGTCCTGGAACTCCAGCAGTCCCGACGGTGCCGACGGCTGCGCGGTCGTGCTGCGGAGGTCCTTCCCGCAACGATGATCGCCCCGACCGGTTGCCGCCGGCCTCGGCACGTCGCAGGTCACGGTCTGGGCGCTGTCGACGTCCTGGAGCAGGGCTTCCCGGCGTTGCCATCCATCGCAGCGGGGGCAGCGCGAGCACAACAGCGTGGCGTGGGTCGGGCAGGCGAGCTGCCAGGGGAGCCGCCAGCGCGTCTGCCACCTGCCGCCGCCCTCGGCCAGGCAGGCGGGACAGAAACGGCTCCAACGCAGTGGTAGGACCATCCACTTGAGCCAGCCCGACGCGATCCTCGCCTTGGCCAGGTTGCGGTAGCGGGCCAGTGGCCGCCACATGGCCTCGACCTGCCCGGCGGTCAGACCGGCGGCGACGGCCAGGCCGGTGAGGTCGCCCACGCATTTGCCGAGGGCGACGTCGGCCGCCGGTTGGCGAAAGAACCCGCCGCCAGATCCGAGACATGCGGCGAGATCCAGGATGGGAGCGTCGAGGCGGGCCGCGTAGGCCGCCACCCAACTGTCGAGCGCCTCGCCCGGCTGGGGTGGAAGGCGGATCGGCAGGAGCCTGCCGGCGGTGGCTGCGGTCACGCGGCGCCGGGCCTGGGTCGGGCGGTGGCCGACAGCAGGCCGTGGTCGAGTGCCGCCTGCAGCTCCTTGCGGACCTGCTCGGCCGCCTCGTCGTTGCGGATGCCGTCGAGCAGGTCCTCGGTCAGCCGCTCCGCTCCGCTGGTGATGGCCCGCCGGCAACCGCGAGTGATGAAAGTCATGAGCGACGCGAAATGGCCGGTGGAGCGGACGTAGAGGTAGTCGGCGAGATCGCGGGCCAAGTCACCCGGTTGGGCGTCGGCCAGGACCAGGTCCCGCTCGATGCTCAGCAGCAGCCGGCGCCAGTCGCGGCGTCCCGCTTCGGTCCCGATCTCGAAGGGGCTCAAGGTGAGCCGCGTCCATCGCCGGGCGGTCTGGGCGAACTGGCGGTCGCCGGCGGTCAGGCCCTCGTTGAGAAGATGACGCTGGCGCAAGCCGACCCCGACGAAGAGGAAGGTCACGGGGAACTGGTT